>JAJFFE010000029.1 GCA_021776775.1 Planctomycetota bacterium
GGTTGATCCGTGGAGCCCTGCCAACGGCCGGCGGTTGCGGCGGCGGGATGATTGGCGAGCAGCGACGAGCCGGAGAGAACCGCCAAGTACCCCGCGACAACGAGGGTCAACAACGAACGGTGCATGAGTGCCTCTCAGATAGATCGAATCGATCGAGCACTGAAGGGCTCGGGAGGGAGTTGAACTGTAGCGACGAGACCATTGCGGGTCAAACCTCAACACGCTCCGGTGCGCAGCCCTCGCAGCGCGGCGCTCGCAGCCGATGCGTTATCGCACTCGCCGCTCAAGAGGGCCCGAGCACGGCCCGATAACAACAATCGGGATTTGTACTCCTACCCCAACGACATTCGGCGAGACATGAGCGAGGTACTGTGCCCGAGGTGAATTCACGTCCCGAACAGACCCCCGTTCTCGACTTTCACGCCCTGGATAGCGACGGGACCTCCACCTGCTTCGGCTCGCTGCACGGATCTGACGCGCACGATCACTGGGCGATTCCGCGCCGCTTGCGCGAACTGTTGGCGTGCCGCGATTGGGCGGATAGGCGAGCGTCGCAACCGAGGGCAACGACCCGCGCCATTCCCCTTACCGCGATGCCCCGACCCGAAAAGAACGCGTTGTCGTACCTCGCGCTTGCCGCTACCCAGGACGCCACCTCAGTCCTGGAACTCGGATCGTCGCTGTTTGAGCTGTTCGATGGTTTGCGCGCGGCGCGATCATCTCTACGGGACGACGTCGATGTCGACATCTCCCAACTGCAGTACTACGGCGTCGAGCCATCGACGTTCATGCGTGGACTGGCCCAAACCCTCCACCCCGACATCCGACTGACCCAGTACGCCGATGCGGCCGAGGCACCAAAGCAGTTCGACTTCCTCTACGACCGAATGGTGACAAGCCTCGCATTCCAGAACACCGCCGATTGCGCGTCCTTCGTGAATCGGGCGCGAACCGGGCTCCTGAACTTGTTCGTCTCCCGCGAGGGAACGTTCGCCTCGTCCTGGGCGGGAAACGCGCTGACCTACTTCGATTTGGCAGACCTGCTCGAACAACTCGATCAGCCGCTCTACCATCTCTTTGGGACCAAGGCTCCCGGCGCCGATCTCTCTCAAGGCCGAGACGTAATCGAGGGGTTCTTCCTCTCGTGTAGTGATGAGACCGCGGATCGATTCCAACGACTGGCGAGGGAGATCCCGGCGGTTCGACAGTACTGCACGTCGAAATCGATAGCGCTTCGCCCCGCCGAAACCCTGTTGGCGACAGTCGTTCGCTGACCGAATCGCCGTAACCGTGCGCTCAATCCCTTCGGGCGAGCGTGAGACTTCCCAGCCATCCTAAGCACATCCGTGTTTGTCGCGGACCGCCCGAGATGCTCGTGGTCGCCCAAGCAGCCGAAGCTTGCCAACGCCAACGCGAACTTGACTTACGAGAAATGTCAGAACCTCCCGCCTGCGGTCACGCTCAACCCACTGCGGACCGTTCGGCCGGTTCACGAGCAATGTCGTAGTCTTGAAAAGACGAACTGACACGCCCTGACAAGGGACTCTCGATGCTGTCGTGACGAAGGAAGTTTTCGTGACAAAGGAAACGCGATCTCTGCTCGAGGAGTGCATGGACCAAGATCCGGCACTTCACAAGACGGTGCCCGACCCCGTGCCGACCGGGTTGCTGACTCCGCCTGACTTGTCGGTTCTCGACGATCCCTTCGCCCTGCGAGAGTCCGAGGAGAACGCCGAGGAACAAAGTCGCACGACCGCGGAACCGAGGCGCCCAGAACCACGACGTGCCGAACCGACGGTTCTCGAAGGCGTATCAGGAAACCCGTCGGTGAGCATCATGCTCGCGATGGCGGCGTCGTTAGCCATGCTTTCGGGATTGGTCGCGGTTACATCGTCGGCGATTCCGCAAGCAATCGCTTCGGTCATCCTGACCGGATCTTCGTCTCTGCTAACCTTCCTGATCTGTCAGCGCTCGTTCCAACAGACCATCGTCGTACCGGCGCCAATGGTCGAGGCGCGCCCGGACTCGGCGGCACGTCAGACTACGTTCAACGAGATGGAACAGATCCGCTTCTTCTTCAAGGATCTGCACGACGACATTCGTGACAAAGACGACGAGATCGAGCGGCTGCAAGAGTTGCTCGACGACAAGTGTCGCACCGCTTCGTCGATCGCCTTCGAAAGCCACCTGCCGTCCGAAGAGTCGGAAATTCAACCCCCCACGCACGGCGAGCTCCAACGCATCGAGAGCGGCGTGTGGGAGGCGACTCGCAGCGCGGTACCGGTTCGTGAAGCGACACGAACCGTGGTCGAGCGACGCCGCAGCGAAGCGCGTTCGCGGGGCATCAAGCTGACCTCGCGGGTCGCGGCGCGCATCGGCGACGCCGAGACCAATCCCGAAGCGTTCGAACGCATCGTAACGACGCTACTCGACCACGCATTGGAACGAACGCCCAGCTACGGTCACGTCACCGTATCGACTAGCATGCGGCCCAATAAGGGCGACGACACGCAGCGCCTCTGCATACGGATCAAAGACAACGGTCCGCACATTCCCGGATCGGAGCAGCGCTCGCTCTTCGAAGCAGACGACCAATCGCCGAGCCGACTCGGGTTGGCCATCGCTCGGGCGTACTCCATGGCGTTGGGTGGAACGCTGCGACTCGAGAGCGGGGCTGAGAACGGCTGCACGGTCATCGCCGAGCTGCCGATGACGCCGGTCGAAGACGTGAACGACACGAACGCTCCTTCGGCCGAGTCGACCGACGACCAAGGCAACGCCGATGCCGAAACCGACCGTGAGACGTCGAGCGTCGAGTAACGTCGCACGACCGTGTGATCACGCGTCGGTGACAGACGGGCTAGTTGTCCTCGGTCAACGAGCCCGCGACCCAATCCTCGTCACCGCTCGCCGTTCGTCCGACGCCACCGCTGACACTGGACTCTACGCCGCTGGCGGTATTGCTACGCCCCCCGGTAACGGTGCTTCCAAACTGCGCCGCTTCGTTCTCGGTTCCGCCGGTGACGGTTGAACTCGCTCCACTCGCCGTGTTGTTCGTCCCCCCGGTGACCGTGGAGTTGTTGCTCGGAGCGACGTTGAGGATACCGCCGAGTACCGAAGACTCGGTACCACTCGCTTCGTTATCTTCACCCCCACAGACCGACGACGCAGAGCCGCTGGCCGTGTTGCTCCGCCCGCCGCCGACAAACGCAGTGTCGGCCAAGGTCTGATTACCCGAGCCTCCCCCGATCGACGACGCCGCACCGACCGCGTTGTTGACGAAGCCGCCGCCGACCGCCGCGTGGTCTCCGCAGGCGACATTCTGCAGTCCACCTGAGATCGACGTCCACTGGCCTACGACCGGATCGGTCGCGTCACCGGCCACGTTGAGGCGTCCCCCGGACACCGAAGAATGCGCCGACACCGCGGAGTTCTCGGCGCCGCCGCTCACCGTGGCCTGCGGCCCACTGGCGGAATTCATCGACCCCCCGACGACCGACGACCACGGCCCGGTCGCTTCGTTCACTTTGCCGATCACCAGACCGCCCCACCGGGTGTAGTTGTTGTCCGTCCCCACGATCACGTTGTGAGAGCCGGTTCGGTTGGCCGGGTTGCCGAGCACCGCGGAGATTTCGTTGTAACCCACGATCAAATTACCGGCGCCGTTCGTGGTGCCGACTTCCGACAGAACATCCGGAGCTGCCCCGTTGGTCTGCCCGAGCCCGTTGACGATCTGGACGTTCACGTCCGAGATGCGAATGGTCTCGACCATTTGCCCCTGGCCGTCGTCCAGGAAGACAATGCTCATGCGCGACAGAATGGACTCTTGCTCGGGCGTCAACCCTCCTCCGGCCAACACCACCGGTGCGTCGCCAGCCGAGAACAAGTACGTCGCAAGGTACGCCACGTCGGCGACGTTCAATGTCCCGTCACCATTGACATCCCCGTTCATGGTTGCGGTGGGGCCAGCTCCGACGCGCGATATTGCCGACAACCCGACGAGCAACAAGAGATTGGTTACCGCGATCACGACCACAAGACCGGTCAATTTGACGACACGCATCGGTGTCACTCCCACTCGTCGAATTTTGGATGAACGAAGCCCATCAACTAGAGAGTGCGGGCCTCTGACTCTTAGGCCGCATCGCTAGGCATAGCCAGCATCTGCTAAGGGCATTGACCGAACGCGACACAGTCGAGGCTGTCGGCGGTCGGATCGAATCCGCACGACGAACTCGGCGGCGGCGGAACAGAGGCGCCTGCTACGAACAAGCTTGTTAGCGCCTCGACAGGATCCGAGATATCGACGGCGCCGTCGTCATTGGTGTCCGCGGCGTCGCGGCACGTGGGTACCGGCGCGCCGGGAACGAAGAGTGCGGCAAGCTGGTACACAGCGTCCGAGACGTCGAACGACCCGTCGTCGTTGGCGTCACCGCGAACGAACGGAGGAATCGAGGCGCCGCTGAGAAGGTAGTGCATCTGATTCTCGACCAGGGCAGTGATGACGGGCGCCTCGTAGCTATCGTAGACGAAGCCGTTCACAATCGTGTGCCCGTCGTTCCCCAGAACGACGGCAACTTCGGTGACCACGGCGGTGCCTGCGAACCCGGCCAACGCAACCCCCCCGCTGCCCACGACCAACCGATCACCGTCGTCGCCCCACGGGTCACCGAAGGACGGAACGGTAGTCGGAACGGAGTTGGGACGATTGAAGATGGGGTGCGTCGGGATCCACATGTGAATGTCGAGTGGCGTGGTGTAGTCGGTGGCGACCGCGACGTCGAACAACGCCTGCAAACCGACGAACTCGTCGAGGTTCCAAAACGAGAACACGACGCGACCCTCGTCGGCGACGTACTCCTCGAGCGCCGCTTCGACAAGCGGAGTCATGCCGTTGGAGGGCAGATCGACGGCGACCAAGTCCCAGTCGCCGCTGTCCAACTCCGAAACGAACCCGATTGGCGACACGGCGACAGTCACGTCGAACCCGCCTTGCAGGGCCGCCGTTTCGGCGACGTGCTCGACCGAGTTCACGTCGTAGACTAGAACGTCGAACCCATGAGCTCGGGACGCGGGACCACAGAGGGACGCCGCACCCCAAACACACGCGAGCCAGATCAGGGCTGAGCCCTTGGAAATGCCGCGACTCATGTTCTTCTCCTCGTTGGCGAGCCATCATAGCGCTCAGAATGCGCTCAACAATCCCGCACCGCTAAAGGGGATACGATTGGCCGTGGCGAATGTGAGACGAGACCCTCCCGGATGGGACGAGTGGGAACGTTGCGCCCCGCCACCCGCGACGATCGAGGGGCGAAGCCCACGTGACCTCGCCGCCCAACCCGGTGCGGACGGACCACTCCCCAGTCAAAGGGGTGCGCCTTTCGCCTGCCGCCTGGTGGACAAAAAAAACGGGCCGACCCAAAGGTCGACCCGCTTCCATTCACTCGTCTAGATGAACGGTTGACTACCTGCGTCGGCCGCGACCACGCTTCTTGCCGCGACGACGCTTCTTTCGGTCGTCTCGCTTGAGAAGGTCGATCGTGCAGTCAGCGGTGTTCCCCGCTTCGTCCGTCGCCGTCACGACCAGTTGAATGGTCCGGCCGCCGAGGAACTGTACGCCGCACCACTCCCAGACGTTGCAACCGCAGTACGCGTAACGTGCGTCGATCAAGTCGCCGCTCTCAGCGACCTCTTCACCGCAGTCGAGCACGTAGCGAGCTTCAATCGTGACGTCGCCGCAGTCGTCCGTTGCGTCGAACGTGACTTCGCGGATTCCGCACCACGCTCGAGTGACGTTGCAGGTAAGAACCGGAGGATCGGTGTCCGCGACACACGGGCCAAGGTCGAACTCAACCGCGAGGCTAGCTCCGATCCAGGTCAATGACGCAGCTTCCGCACCCGAGTTGCCAGTTCCGTCGCCCGAGATGATTTCGACAGTGAGGTCACCGGCGCCAGCCGGAATCTCAATCGGAAGGTTCAGCGTATCCCAAAGCGGGCCGTCGCCGCTGCTCAACTCATCGTGCAGGTCCGTGGTGACGCCGCCCGAAACAACACGAATGACGCTGGTGCGATCGGCCGAGCCTACACTGCCCGCCGTAATGATCAGGACGCCGGTTCGATCGACACTGGCTGGATCGAACACGAACGTCTGCGGGTCAGTCGTTTGACGCAACCCGGGAAAGCCAAGGAACGCGGTGTCCATGCCGTCGTGAACGTGAACGTCGGAAACCTTCACGCCGTCGTCGTAGATCACCGTTACCGCAGCGCCGCTGTTCTCCCCGAAGCCAGAAACAATGTTGTTCAAGCCGTCGATGGTCAGCGAGTTGATTCCGCTGGTGACGACTCCGAGTGCCGTAATGTCCGCTCGATAGCTCGAGTAGTGAAAATTCTTGCCAGAGAAGCTGAAGAAGTGAACCGGATTACTGATCGACTGGCCCGTGACCTCGACGCCGTTGACGTTGATCGTTTCGTCCGAGTGGCCACCGTCAGGTCGAGCCCCGGACCAGTGAAGGAGCACTTGAACGACGTCGCCAGGGACATCGATTGTGATCACGCCCGGCTGAGAATCTTGGAGTCCGACTCCCGCCGCAACCACTCCAGATCCGCCGGAGAGCGGGAGGTTCGCGGGTCCTAAAGACTCCGTCCCCTCGGCCAAGAGACGTGGGCTGACGCTAACTGTCAGACAAAGGGCAACAATCGAACACCAAATGGATGAAGTCGAGCGAATGGATCGCAACATGGACTGAGTCCTCCCGAAGGTAACTAGTAATTGGAGCGTCTGGTTCAATGCGGGATTCGAGCCGACCAGACGAAGAAGAAGCGCCGATACCGATTCATGGCGCGTGTGTGGGTCCAATTTTATCCGTCGAGTCCACGCTCAATCTTCGAAGTTCACCCTGGAGCCAACGAGGACCGAAAATGGGAAGGCGCCCTCTGTGAACGCGCAGCGCGTCGTCCGCCTCCACCAACGGGCACGGAATTTCAACTCCAGGAACGAACCTCAGAAGCGAAAAAGGAAGAGGCGTTCAACGCCGGGAGGCGATCAGCGACGGGCGCGTCGCGTCTAGAGTCGTGGCACAGTCAAAAAACTTCGGGCCCCGCGGATGCCATGGCGCAAACTTTTTGTCGTGCCGCTGAAACCCGCCAGAATCGACAGCTCAGGCGGAACGGGGACCGCTCCGCCGACGGGGCCGTTTCCGAATCAGCGATAGCTCTGGATCAGCAGCTCCCGGACTTCGTCGCCGAACACCACGCGACGCCGGGACAGCGGAGTTCCGAAGATGGCCACAGGCTGAAATCCCAACCCGTCGATCGCCGCGTCGAGAAGGTCCTCCGCCGACAGCGTCGGCCGCCCCGCTCGCTCGGTCAGCCGCAGCTTGACCGGTCCTACCCCATCGAACGCGCGGTAGACGACCTCGGTGCAGACAATGCGATCCGAACGGAAGAAGTCGAACGAGAAATCGTAGAGCTTGCCGGCGTGCGTCACCGCTCTGGATAGCCCGGCCAACAGCTCGGTCGGCGGAAGCTGCGGACGAATGACCACGACCGCGTCGACGTTCAGCGTGTCCTCTAGTTCGCGAAACAACACACCGTCCTTGCGTGCTTCCAGAACACGTACCGGATCGCCGACGTCACCCCGATCCGCGCCGATCTCCAGTCCGAGCGTCCGCCGCTGCTCCTCCGTCCCGATGTGCAACGCCGCGTGCGGCCAGTAACCAGGCAGGAACAGATTGCTCATGGCGTCGTGGTGGCGCGTCACGACAACGTCGCCAGGCTCCAGGAAAGCGGCCAGCTTCTGTCGTACTGTCGCGTTGATCCGCTTTCGATACCACGGACTTCGAGCGTTCGCGATGGCTCGTCCCGAGACCTCGAACAACCCGAACATGGCGCGTTGAAACGCAGAGGCGCCCTTGCGGCGTCCGGCGTGCCACCGATACCGCAGCCGTGCCAAGAGGTAATTGCGCACCGGAATGTCGAGCGCGTGCTCGCACTCCTTCATGCGTTGGTAGCAGCCACTGAGAATAGGATCGGCGGCGAGCGCCTCGAGTTCGGATCCGTGCTGCTTTGCGAACTCCCTCGCCCATCGCAATCGCCACGCGTTCACGGGGCTCGTCAGCGCGCGGTACAGCGTCGTCAGTTGCTTGGGCGGGATTCCCCGCTCGGGGCCCGCTTCGTCGAGCTTGCGACGGACCACAGGGTCGGCAGCCAATCGATCCATGATAGAACGACCGGCCCACACCAGAACGCACGCTCCCGCGTAAGCCACGACGAATGCGCGAAGCTGTACCGACGAGTCCCCACCGGAGTCAGCCACCCACGATCGCAACTCCGCAATGGCGGGCCAGATGATAGAACGCGCCGTCAGGTAGTCGTGAAATGCGCGCTTCACTTGCGCGTCTTCGTCCGGCTCGAAGTATCCGCGGGCGATCGCCTCGCCAATGATCCGCTCGAGTCGTTCGACCCCCCCGGCGTCCGGGAGGAGCGGAATCGCCGCTTCGATCGCTCGGGCGGAGCTGGTGATCGCTCGCTCCGCCGACACCGCCAAAGACCGCGACGCTCCCGTCACGGTGTCGGTCGATCGCGAGAGTCATCGCTTCGAAACAGAATCGGACGACCTTGCCAGCGCTTCGCCGGTACCAACTCGTTCATGGGACGGTACGGACCGCGACGATAGCCGGACAGCGCCGGATCGTTGATGTAGCGCAGCTGGGTGTCGTTCATCGACTTGAACACGTCGACTAGGTTTTGATGGGCGCCGTCGGGTGTCGGATGACAGACATCGAACCGATCGAGCGCGTCGATCAACTCGTGAACCGCCTCGATGGTCGACAAGCAGAGGGGATCGGGCTGCAACCGAAACTTGTACTGCGATCGGCGATCGGTCTCGAACGCGATCCACGGCATGACTTGGAGCTGCGGAGTGACGCGGAACATCTTCTTTGCTTGCGGCCACGTGCCGTCGATCAAGAATACCGTCGGGGGTCGGTGCGCCCACGATTCGCGGAGCGTGTCGCGATTCGCTTCGTTGACGACGGTCGCCTGTGGCCCGGGGTAGAGCGCCAGCGGTTGGCGACTCTCGTCGTTCAACAGTTCGAGGAATCGGGGGTCTTCGCCGAACTCGAACCCGCGAATCAGCTCGGAATCCTTTAGGCACAAGTGCGCCATGCGGCCCGATCCGAGACCGTGCCGCGCTTCACGCGGGTGCTGAAGGATCACGAACTTTGCCGGGTGGCTGAACGGTCGGATTTCCGCGCAGTAGCACGTCTGCGGGGGGCGCAGGCAGCTTCGACACGGGATGCGGGGCGTGGTCGTCATGCGCGAATTGTCACCGCGACGCGGATCGACGGCAACCCCTCGCACCGGGCGCACCTCAAGCCTGGGCTAGAGCTCGATCAGCGAGTGATCCGTCACCCGACGTACGACAATCACATAGTTCTTGATGAACAGTCCGAAGAGAAGGATCCCCACCACCCAGGCGGAGATGACTGCGGAACTGAGCCGGGTGACGTCACCGATTCCGGTGAAGAACAGTGTTGCGCCGAGGACGCCGAACAGAAGGCCAAAGCTCGACTCTGCGCAGAGGCAGCGCATCTTGACGCGCTCCCCGGTCTCGGTCCGAGCGGCGAGGCGGCGACGGACGATCGTCGTGACATCGCGAACTAGCCCTTGGGCCAACAAGAGAACGGCTCCGTAGCCGACCCATGCCCCGAACGACATTTCGAACACTCGATCTCGAGTCAACAGAGCAAAGACGCCGACGGCGGCAGCGATCAGACTGAGTTCGACTTGATCCGCGCGTTTCATATCAGACCTTCCGTCACGAAGACTCATCAGTCTAACATCCTCTTTGTATGCGAGATCGCGGCCGAGACCGGGCCCGGTTTCTGCCTGGGAATCTGACAAACGAAACGAACGGCGGACTTACGTCGTCGCCGTTCGCGCACGTTCAGAGTTCCAACCGGTGGCTATCGTCAAGGCTTGAGGATAAGTCCTTGGCCGGTCGGTAGAGTCAGTACCTTCACTCCGTGTTGCTCTGCGAAGGCGTCCATGGCCGTCTTCTGATCGGCGTGCGGCAGCCAACCGTAGTCGTCGAGCAAGACAATGCCGCCCGACACCAAGCGCGGCCAGAAGTGTTCGATCGCCGCCATCTCAGGCGCGACAATGTTCATATCGATCGAAAGATAGCAGACCTCTTCGATACTCACATGGTTCAACGTGCCCGGCACCGCCCCGCGCACCAACGTCGCGCGTGGGAACGGAGCAAAGTTCCCCTTCACCAAGTCGTAGCACTCTTCGTAGTAGTCGACGTTCTCTTGCTCGCGTCCGGCCGCTTTTTCCTCGTCGGTCATCTGCTCGACGGGAATGCCCTGAAAGGTGTCGAACAGGTAGAAGTCCTTGTCGAGAGAATTGAAGTCGATGTAGTCACACACCGACAGCGACATGATGCCCGTATTGACGCCACACTCGACGAAGTCGCCGGGAAGTAGTTTCGCGTGGGACGCGGCCCAACAACCGATGTGCACCCGCCATTCGACGTGCGTGTCAACATTCGACCCACTGGCCCGCCCCATCTTGTGGCCAGAGTTCATCCCGCGCTGGTAGCTCTCTACGAACTGCGGTTCACGCATGAACTCGGTGTTCTTGTGCCACACCTTCAGATAGTCGTGATCGTAGGTGCAGTTGGGGTCCACGGACTGCGACGCCGACGCGGGGAAGATGGTTCGCGCGAGTCGACGTACGGTCCGAGAGGCGAGGGAAGAGTCGGCAGTCATCGGTGATCCTTCTGGCGTGGAGAGACAGTGCCTTTGTCATCGGGCCGTTCCCACGACGACTTGAGCCTGGAAAGGGTCCGATAACCAAGTTCGCCAATCCCGCCGCTGACGCTGACCCGGTCAGTTCGGTTCGTCCACGCCCGTCAGAACGTGCGGACCGCCCCTCCTCACCACGACGGACCTATTCCCACACGTTCTTTAGCCACCACATTGTCAAAAGAAGGAATCGACGCGAACGTCGATCCCTGCATACACTACGGCCAAGGAGGAGTCATGAGTTCGGAGAAGCCGTTCTTGATTCGTTTCTTCACCATGTCGGGTGAGGTGCATTCGTTCGACGAGGCAAGCCCCGAGACCGCCCGGCAGAACCTCGGCCACCTGCGGCCCGAAACGCTCTTCGGAGACGAGCCGATCATGATCGGCGGATCTCATTCAGCGTCGGCGTTTCGTACGAAGACCTTGTTGCGCGTCGAAGTGACCGCCCGCCCGCGCCCGCAGTGGTCATTCGGGGCGCGTGTCAACACCGCGCGGCTTCTCACCACGGAAGAGTTCGGACGTCGTCTCGCCGAGCGCGCAGAGATCGAACGCACCGAGCAACTCCTGAAAGAGAACGAGACGTCAACCGGCCTCATTTCTCTAGAGGACGTGCGTGGTGAACGCTTCTACGTGGAAGTCGAGGGGCGACCCGGACCGAGCAACGTCGCGCGTCACATGCTCTCTCGCTTGCTCAGCGCTCCGGTCATCCACGTTCAACATGGAGAGACCGACATCTTCTTCAATAGCCAACTGATCGAAGCGGTCAGCCTGCACCCCGGACCACCGTCACTACCGAGCACGGCATTCGAGGCGCACCGTATCCAATCTTGAACTCATAGGTTGAAGTTTGGGCGTAGCCAAGGCATGGCGTTCAGGTTCTTGCCCCGTGCCTTTTGGGGTTGACCACACGCCATGCTGGTGCGAAATCCGGTAAGGCACCGCGCCGTGCGCTTTTGCGGGGCGCATCTTTGCAGGGCCCAATCGTGGCGCCCAATCGGTGACCAACCCATGGCCGGGCGATTCAGCCCCAGTGATTCAGGCCCAGTGATTCAGGCGCAGTGATTCAGGCGCAGTGATTCAGGCCCCAAGACCTGAACGAATGGCTGCTAACGCCTAGTGTGAACTAAGCGCGATCTACGGCTGCCACACCGGAAACGATCCTTCTGCGACGACGGCGGAGTCTCCACTTTCCGTCGATATGACCATGACTCTGGAAACTCCGTTCTTGGCTAGCACCCCGAGAACGATCTTGCGACCGTCCGGGGACCAGCTTGGCAACCAGGGATTCCCTTTGAAATTCTGAAGGACGCGCTGCTGCGATCCGTCGATGTTCATGACATTCAAGGTACGGGAATCGCTGTCTCCTGAAATGAAAGCGACGCGCGATCGATCCGGCGAGAGAACCGGATAGATGTCGTTCGCTTCGGTCGCAGTCAGAGCGCGGACCTCGCCGGTCTGGACATTGTGCGTGTAGATTTCGGATCGCCCTTGAGACCGCCCCGAATAGATCAACGTGCGACTATCGCTCAACCAGGACGGTGTGTCTCCGGATCCGGATAGACCGAGCACCGTACACACCTCGCGAGACACGTCGTAAATTGCCAGCCCGGTCCGCGCCTTGCCTTGTGACCGCGAAGCGTAGTCCGAAAACGCGAGGCGCGTCCCGTCCGGCGACCACGCCGGGGTGTCGTCACGATGCCCGAGCTCCGACAATCGTCGTGCTTCGGAACCGTCAGCCCCCATCACGTACAGGCCGGCCGGCTCATCCCGCATGAAGGCTATGTGCGATCCGTCCGGGGACCAACTCGGTGAACGACACCCCCCGCTCTCTACGTTGGTGAGATTGCGCGTCGACAGATCGACCGGATCCACCGCCCAGATGTCCCAGCCGATGTCGCTGTGCTTCCAGTACAAGAGCGTGCCGCCGTCGGGTGACCACGTCAGCGGTCGATCGTAAACGGCGTCTTCGACCAGTCGTTGTCCGTCCGCCCCGGTGCTGGATACCACGTACAGCGCGCCCTTGTGGGCGTATGCAATCTTGCGATCGGGGCGAGCCGCGGCGGGCGGCGACGTCGAACAGGATGTCGTGATCGCGAACAGCAACGCGACGAAGCCCAGCGCGATTGCACTCCGCGCGATCCAACGCCGCGAACAACCGCTGTGCAAACAATCGGAGCGAGCTCCCAGGTGAGTCATGGCAACCTCTCGACGTCGCGCGACGATTCGGATCCTTTGACACGCCCGCGCGTGGCGCTAACGTGCTTAGTCTAACCCGTCGATCTCGACTGGCGAAGTACTACCGGCGTGCCGGCACCAATCTACACCACTTTCGATCCAACGGAGCGACCCGATGCCTACCTTTGCCACTGTTTGTGCAACCGTGCTCGCCTGCTCCCTCGTGTGCGGCGGCGCGGACGATCGGTCCCCACACTCGAGCCGGTTCGGTGCCGGTGACGGAGTCACCAAAGATGGTGGGGTCTACCAGCTGCTCGATGCGGCGAGGACGCCAAACCAGTCAAACGCCATCGCGTTCGACTGCGCAGAGACGGGCGCATTCGAGACGGTCACCCTGCGCTGCCGCGTGCGGGTGGGTCGTGGCGGAGACGGCGGCGCGTTCGCCTTCGTCAACACGGCGGAGTTCGGAGTACGGGGCCCCGCCCCGTTCGTGAAGAGTTGGGTCGAACCGAATCTCGCCAAGAGCTTTGCGGTCGGCATCGATGTGCACAACCCGAAGAACGAAGAACCGTTCGGTCCGTGGGGCAACTACCAAGGACTTCCCGAGCGGGAGATCTCGCTGCACTGGGATGGCCGTGAGATCGCCAAGCGCGTCGCGCCGGAAGAATTCCGTGACGCGTTCGTCGCTGTCGAGATCGCAATCCAACACGTCATCGGTGGTGCTGAGGTTACGGTCAAGCTGGGTGCGGGAATCGTCTACGACCGGTACTTCGTCCCGGGGCTACTGCCGTACGAGTCCCGACTGGTCGTGGGTGCCGGCACACGAGCCGACGCGGCGACCGTCTTCGACGTAACCGACATTCAGCTGTCGACGGTCGAGCCAGCTCGGCCGCGCCGAACGCCGCTGCACGTCGAACTGTTTCACCACGTGATGACCAACAACTCGAAGACCGAGTACTCAGCCGAGGTCTCGCTGCCGCCCCAAGATTGGGCGTTCGGTCGAGTCATTCTGACGCTCGACATTCACGACGGCGGCCAACTCTGGGACGAGTGGGACCGCAACGGCGAGATCTACGTCTGGGACAAGGAGGGCAACAAACGCGGGATCGTGCCCTTCATCACGTCCTACCGAACACCGTGTCACTGGGAAGTCGACGTCACTCATTTCCGGCCGTACCTGACGGGCGATACGAAGTTCTCGATCCAGGCGGGCACCACGTTTTACAAGAACCGCGGCTACGCCATGAGCGTCTCGCTCGATTTCTATCACGGGACCACCATGCTCGAACCGCATCGAGTCATCCCCATGTGGCTCGGCACGGCGAAGTACAAGTCCGACGAGAATCATTTCCAAGACTTCTTCGAACCGAAGACGGTGTCGATCCCGACCGACCTGGCGGCGGCGCGGATGTTCGTCACCACCACCGGACACTCCCAGGTCGGTGAGTTCACACCGTCGAAGCGCAGCGTAGTCGTCGTTGCGAAGACCGGGACCGAGATCAGCCCCGCAGCGCGGTTCGACAACACCGTGTGGAAGTCAGACTGTTATCTGAACCCTAACCGGCCCCAGTTCGGGACGTGGAAGTACTCGCGCGCAGGCTGGGCACCGGGCGATGTCGTACGGCCATGGTGGATCGAACTGACTCCGCACCTCGTCTCCAAGAGTGAAGCGGAGTTTCGGTACGAACCGCACCCGTACGATTTCAGCGGCAGCGAAGAGAAGCCGGCCCCGGATCAGGTTCACCAAGCGTCGCACGTGGTGCGCAGCTACTTGATCTTCTATCGAATGGCGGGACCGACGACGCCGGCGCCGATCGTCCGGGTGACAAATGTAGCGAACGGAACCAACGCCGCCAAAGCGGGAATCCAGACGGGCGACTACCTGGCCAGCTACGACGGACAGCCGCTCGACTCGGTGGACGACCTGCGAGCCGCGCTACAAGCCGCGGTTGCCGCCGAGAAGCCGAGCGTCGTTGTCGTCGTGTTTCGCGGCTCCGAACGGATGGAGATCGAGGTCCCGAGCGGCCGGTTGGGCGTCAATTTGTCCGTCCGGTAGTAGCGCCCGGCGTTCGCGGATCGACAATATCAGAGGACAATCTGAAAAATGTCGAGACGATCGCTCCGTCGGCGGTGGACTAACGATGGACTCGATTCGAAGGAGTGCGTTGGTCGAACGAAATCCTGGTGACGTCCTGCTCGAGAACCGAGCGTGGCTGCGGAGTTTGGCCCTGCGCCTCGTTCCGCAGCCCGATCGAGCGGAAGACGCTGTTCAAGAAACGTTGCTCCGAGCGTTGGAGGAAGACCCTCCGCGTGAAGGGTTACGGACGTGGCTCTTCCGAGTCTTGAAGCGACGCGCCTGGGTTCAGTCCCGCACGGATCAACGGAGCCGGCGCCGCGAACGACGCGCGGCGCGACCGGAACGTCTTCCGGTCGCCGATGAACTGGCCGAGAAGTTCGAGACCCAGAAGCGAGTCATGGAGGCGGTCGAACGTCTTCCCCAGCCGTATCGCTATACGATCCTACTTCGCTACTTCGAGGGAATCACGACCGAGGAGATCGCCAAGCGGGCCGGTCTCACGACTTCCGCAGTGCGCAGCCGCCTACAACGCGGCTTGTCACAACTACGACGCGACCTCGACGCTGAGTACGGAGACCGGGAGCAGTGGCATTCTGCTCTCGCGGTGCTCTGTCAACCGCTCGGCCAAACAGTTGGCATCGCCGCGTCCGCCGCGACCGGTGCCAGCACCGTCGTCGGAACCAACTGGATTGCCACGGGAGGGTGGGCCATCGCCATGAAGAAGTTCATGTCTGCAGCAGCCATCGCAGCAATCATGCTGCTCGGATACTGGTACTACGACTCTCGGTCGAACGACACGACCGACCCGGGCGGCAGCAACGCGACAATGACGCCGACCGTTACGGACGGCGACACAACGCCAACGCCACCGCCCCCCCCTCTCGACGACATACCATCGTCTACGTCCCCGCCCACCGCGGTGGTGACTGCCGACGATACGGCTGAAGCAACAGAGAGCACCGAGGTCGGCGAGTCGGGCGCAGAAGGCCCCCCCGCCGTCATCAAGGGTCGTATCTGGCGCACCGACGACGTCTCCCTCGAGGGCTCCAGGGTTGTGATCTATCGTAAGGGGCGACCCGGTTCAGTCATCGATGCCGAGGGCTTCTTCGAATTCGAAACCCACCTCTCGGCCGGCGTCTCCCTCTATCTCGAACACGATGGGTTCACGCTCTCGCTAGACACCGAGGTACGCCCTATCGCCGGTGAAGAAGTCGTGGTCGAAATAGAAGTCGACCCGGGCCACGAACTGGTGGTCGAAGTCATCGACAAAGTCACGCGACAGCCGGTCGCCGACATCAACATGGCGGTTAGACGCGCGACCCACCGCGGCCAAGCGACTATGGTCGTGAAACGAACCGACGAAGACGGCTTCTTTCGCTGCGAGTTCTTACCGGAAGCGGACTACGTTCTGGACATCGACCGACCTGAGTATGTGACGGTCAACGATCGTTTCAGCGTTCCCGAGCAGAACAGAATACTGGTCGAACTGGTACCGGCGCCGATGATCAACGTCGTCCTCGAGAACTACGAACTTTATCCGGCTCAAGAGAAGGTCTTCTTCTCGCTCTTCCAGATGGGTACCGCTGGCTTCTCGACAGTCTCCGCGTCACTTTCGGGCAAGCCCGACGAGACAGGTCGATTCCAATCGAAATCTCCGGGCGGGGGAACGTGGCGCTACGACCTGATGGCATACGGCGGCTTCCCTCGAGTAGGCGGCCAGGTCACCATTCCCGAGACCACCGATGCGGCCAACCCGCCGACCCTCACCGTCACTCTGCCGAAACCAGGCGACGTCACCATCATCGGTACCTTGGTCGACGAAGGCGGCACGCCGATCTCGTCGGGGACAATTCAGATAGGTCAGAACAAAGGCAATGTCGACGCAAACGGTCGATTCAAGATCGAACAGATCAAGGTCGGCAAGCATCGACCACGCTGGGTTCGGGGCGACGGTAACGATCGAGTCGAACGCTCGCTCGACTCGATCGACGTTCCCGACCAAGACCGCTACGAAGTCACGTGCACCGTGCTCGGCACCGGGTCGGTCACGTCGTGGATCGAAGGGCTCCCTCAAGAAATGCTCGCAGGGATCGCGGCGTTCTCATTGGAGCGCGTCGACGGGGGAACACCGAAGTCGCCAAGCTACGGGGTGACGGGTGCCCACCAACGACTGACGCTCGATCACATCCCGCACGGGCGCTACCGTATTTCTCCGTCGTTTGGCCATATGAGCATCTCCACGCTGCCCGGCAAAGAGATAGACATTGGCGAGTTCCCAGTGGACGTCACCTTCCGCTACCGAGCCCCCGCGAAATGGACGATCACCTACGAGTTCCCGGAAGACGCAACCGCTCCGCCCTCGGTGGTGGCCAAGGTCGAACAAGACGGGAAGTACATCGATCGCGAGTACATGGCGCTCGACGGTGGCCAAGGGACTTTCGAAAGCTACCTCGAAGGCGAGTACACCTTCATCTTCCAAGCCAATGGGTTCAAGAACGTCGTTCACACCCTGACGATCGAACCGGAATCCGAAGAGACGCTCACCGTGCGGTTCGAGGCAAAGCCATAGGACTGCGCTTTCAAGAGGGGCGCGTGAGGCCGCGGTCACTGCGCTGACCGCGACGCAACTACGCGATCAAGCGTCGCGGTTGCGTCGCCGCCCCTTCACGTAACGTCCCCCCGACGCTTCCGGCGAGATCTTCCCCACCCGCTCGCGGATCTCATGGGCGCGGGGATGGTCCCGGTTTTGGTTGAGGAATGCACGGACCGCGTCTATCTGCTTGCCACCGAAGACGGCCGCTTCCATGAGCTCGAGCCGACACAGCGTTAGCTCCAAGTGCTCCACGTCGCTCAACGATTCACGGTGGGAGAGTTCCTCGTAGCGGAACTTCTTCTCCTGGAGTTCGCGCATTTCCTTGCGGCACGGATGGCACCGCACGCAGTCCGCCTCCAGCGGGATCTCCAGCTCTTCGTACCAGCGCTTCTGCTCGACCGCATAGAAAATGAACCGACGATCGCAGTCGCGGCAACGGCGAACGATGTCGTAGTAGTGCGTCACCGGATAACTGGCCGCGGTTTGCCGATCGACGTCTGCGACAATGGCGGTCTTGGGAATGACGTCGGCCACTTGGCCGAGCGATCCGGGATCGCAGCCGAGCTTCTTCAGATACTTCTGCGTCTCTTCGGAGAGCAAGCCAGTGTTCCAGTGAAGGTGGACCCCGTCATCGTCGGGATCGACATCGAGACCGGTGAATCGTGGTTGCGACCCGTATTCCGGATGCTCGACGTAGACTCGACTGCTCCGACCTCTCCCCATCACTCAAGCCCTTCGTGCAACCCTGTCCCCTGGTCAATTGTACACTCGCCGCCGCGTTGTCCAACGGCATGGCGAAGAGCCTCGAGCGGAGACCCGGGTCAAGTCCCGCAGTGAGTGGTGTAGGGGCCAAACCCGTCGGGCGCGGGCTGCGCAAAGTCGTCCTTGCCTTCGATCCGCGTGAACGGCGCATTGAGCAACGCCAGCAACGTTCCGAACGGAGCGTAGTCCCCCACGGTACCGGCCTCCAGCGTCTCTTCGACCTTGTGGTTGCGTGGCACGTAGATCGGATTTACACGATCCATGGCGTCAGCCGTGCGCCGCGCCGCATCCTTGTTATCTCCTTGTCGGGCGCGCCACCGGTCGACCCAGCGGCTGAGATCGGAGTCTGCGGGGACCAAACCGCGCAGCGTCATGTCGGCATCGCTCTGCGGATCAGCTCCGCGAAGTGTCTCCCCCAGCCCCCGGAAGAACTGCGTGAAATCCACCCCGTCGGCGTCGAGCGCCTCGAACAGGTCATCCATCAAACCACGATCACTCGCCGTCGTGTCCAGGCCGAGCTTGGTCGCCATCTCCGTCGACAAGTGGCGATCGTACAGCGCCTGAAATTCTCCAACCGCGACGGTGGCGTCGTCGATGGCACCGTGGGGATCGGACGGGTTCATCGCTTCGAGGAGCGTCTCGGCGAAGCGCGAAAGATTCCACTGCGCGGCCGCGGTCTGGTTGCGGTAGCAGTATCGGCCTCCCTGATCAATTCCGCTGAAGACCGCACCCGAGTCGAAGCTGTCCATGAACGCGCACGGCCCGTAGTCGATAGTCTCGCCCGAGATCGTCATGTTGTCCGTGTTCATGACGCCGTGCACGAACCCAATGCTCATCCACTTGGCGACGAGCAACGCCTGCCGATCGACGACAGCCCGCAGGAATTCCAAGTACACATCCGCGGTACCGACCAGTTCGGGGTAGTGGCGCTTGATCGCATAGTCCGCGAGCTTGCGCAACCGAACGCTATCGCCCTGCGCCGCGAGGTATTGAAAGGTGCCGATGCGCAGATGACTCGATGCCACTCGGGCCAGGATCGCACCCGGCAACGCGCGTTCTCGCAGAACGGTTTCACCGGTCGTGATCGCGGCCAAGGATCGCGTGGTCGGCACGCCCACCGCGTGCATGAACTCCCCCACGAGATACTCGCGCAACACCGGTCCAACGGCGGCCTTTCCGTCTCCCCCGCGCGAAAACGACGTTCGCCCCGACCCCTTCAGGTGCAAGTCCCGTCGCGTGCCGTCCGCCGCAACGAACTCGCCGAGCAACATGGCGCGGCCGTCCCCCAAGCGCGGCGAGAACCCGCCGAATTGATGCCCCGCGTACGCCTGAGCGATGGGGGTCGCGCCCTCGATCGCCTGGCTACCGGTAAAGAGGACCGCCCCTTCTGGAGTGTCGAGCGCCTCGGGATCCAACCCGAGTTCACGGGCGAGTTCGCTATTGAGCTTCACCATCTTGGGGTCGGGAACCACATCGCCGCGCCAAGGCTCGTGTAGACCCTCGAGCTCGGTGGCGTAGTTGTTGTCGAGTCTGAACATTCGGTTGTCGCTGATCTTTCTAGGCGGGAGGAGGCGACTCAGACGACGCCGGCCGGCCAGGCGTTACGGGGGGCGGCGTCCGCAGGCGTGGTCGCGCACGTTGGCTTCCGAAATCGGCAGAGTCGACCCGGTCGTCGACCAGCATACCCGACTTCGCAGAGTCGGAGATCCGATGCTCAGAGCTCGCGTGGCGGCCCGTGGAATCGGCTTCGGGGGAAAGTGGAGAAACTCGGTGGTTCCGACGCACCAACGTCGTGTCCAGTTCCGTAGTCCTCTTACCGATCTGAACCGGAGAGTCATGTACGGGATCGCACGAACACGAGACGACGGCGGCTGGGAACTTCTCTGCGAGGGATTTCAAGAGACCGCGTTCCACGAAACCCATGAACGTAGCGGCAGGCAGCAGATCAACGCGAACGTCTCAACGTTTGATCAGGTGAGCGAAGCCGAGAAGTTCGCGACGTTCTTCTCGAACCGTGAACGATCCGCGATCGTGGTCGAAATTCGGCGATCGGGATACGTCACCAGCTTCGCCGAACCGATTCCCAGCTAGAGTCGACCGTGACCCCGCGGGCTCAGCAGTTCGGACACTTCCGCTCGCGGTCAGATCCCCACAGCAAGGGGCACCCACAGTCGGGACACACCTCGTCCCAACTCCACGTCTGCATGTGAGCGAGCACGGTTCTCGCCTCGGCCGAGACGCCGATCGCGTCGAACCGAGCCACGTCGACCGTCGTAAGAACACGGCCACCACAGTCGGCGCACTCGCGGCCCAACGGTCCGGTGAGAACCGCGTCGACATCGGCGATGTAGGCGGAACACTTACAGCAGAGCAGCATGGTGACCCTCGGTTCTGGTCTCGAGTGGCGACTGAGCCGACGCTCGGTTTGGCCCCTGCCTGGCGGCAGCATCACCTTCGGCACTCCAGCCCACTCGCTTGAGACGCAGCCAGTTCTCGGCACGATTACGGTCCCTTCGGGCGCGCAACCACTCCGCTTCGCCAATGATTCGTGCTAGAAGGTTGATCAAATGCCGCCAGCCCTGCGAGACTAGTCAAACTCGCGGCCACGAGGCCGCGACAGAAACAAAGGACTCGCCATGGACCTGAACCTTCGCCGGCGGCTGTTCATAACCCTGCTTGCCACTTCGGCGTTGCTCGTCGGCTTCACGTCGCAGAGCACAGCGCAAAACACAGCGCAGAGCAATGATCAGGAAGCCTCCCAAGAGTCATCACCCACCGGCACCTTCAAGACACTTGAGGCCGAACACGGCAAGGTGTGGCGAACGTGGCGTCAAGAGACCCGTGGAGCCAAGGCAGCGAGTGAAGAAGAGCGCGCCGCCCATGAGGCTGCGAACCCCACTCTGCTCTACATCTCAAAATTCCAAGAGAGAGCGAAGCAACACCAAGGGACCGTACAAGCGATCGACTATTTGAACTGGCTCTTTAGTTGGGGCTGGCGTCACGACCGCAACGCATCGATGGCCGCGCTCGACCAGCTCTTGCGCGACCACATCGATAGCCCGCGCATGGGTCGCCTCGCGTTCTCCCTCGCTCTCAAAGCAGCCCGCAGCGGATTCCCGCTGCAGAAGGCGCTCGACACCCACGACCTCATCGCCAGCAAAGCCAAGACACCCACCGACAAAGCGGCCACTCTTTATTGGCGTGCCTACGTCATCTCCGAAACCAACACCCAAGGAGCCGAACGAGAACGCGCCACCCGTGACCTAGCCGCCGCGATCAAGACCGGCGACGCACGAACGAAACAGGATGCCACCGGCCTGCTGTTCAAGATGACCCGGCTGCAAGACGGCATGGTAGCCCCAGAGATCGAAGGCGAAGATCTCGACGGTTCAACCTTCAAGCTGTCCGACTACCGAGGCAAGGTCGTCTTCCTCGACTTCTGGGGCGATTGGTGAGGCCCCTGCCGGGCCATGTACCCCCACGAGCGGTCGCTCGTAAAACAATACCAAGGCAAGCCCTTCGTCATCATCGGCGTCAACAGCGACAAAGACCGCGCAGCTATCAAGACCATCGTCAAAGAGAAGAACCTCCCGTGGCGTAGCTTCTGGAACGGCCCACAAGGAACTCGAGGCCCGATCTCCACCGCGTGGAACATCGAAGGGTGGCCCATGACCTACCTCATCGACGCTAAGGGTGTGATCCGCCATCGCAACATCCGGGGCGAAGTGTTGGACAGAGCGATCGCGGAACTCGTCGCAGAGGTCGAGGGGTAACCGAAGCCACGGCACTCACTCCACACGCGAAGAATCGCGTTCATCGCCTTCCAGCGTCGCACTTCTTGCAAGTCTACGGGGCGGCAATCCTGTCCACGTTCCTGCGATTGGCTCCGCCACCGTCTCCGGGCAGATCACTCTGTGCGAACAGCCTTTCCCGCACGAATGGAGCGGCAAACGGCCACGGCGAGCGTCACCACTGTGAGCGGAACGACGAAGCCCCACACGACCACGGTGATCGTCCGCCCTATCTCCGGATCTCTTGCGGCCACTATCAAGTATCCAATATACGCGGCGCCATAGAGGAGAAAGAGACCTCCCTCCCAACGGGAAATGCGATGGCTCGTGAAGAAGATTGGCAAGCAGGCAAACGAAACGGCGATCATCACAGGGATATCGAGGGTAAGGGCGACTTCCGAAACAGCGACACCTTGCGATGAAACGGCGCTGGATAGGCCGAGCACGCCCAAGACGTTGAAGATGTTGCTTCCGATGACGTTTCCTACTGCGATATCTCGTTCCCCGCGAATTGCAGCCAGGACGGATGTCGCGACTTCTGGAAGCGAGGTGCCCGCCGACACGACAGTCAAACCTATCACTAGCTCCGAAATTCCGAATTGACGCGCGATATGGATCGCCGAGTCCACGAACCAACGGGAGCCAAGAACCAGCAACACCAACCCAGCGAGTATGAGGAGAACGTTGAACATCGTCGCGCCTACAGGAACGAGCTTCTTGGATGTGTCCTCGGTTGCGACTTCCGCTTTGACTTGTGTCTGCTCCTTTCGACTCTTCACGATGGTCCACACCGTGTAGACCACTAGCCCTGCAAGAAGCAGCAGCCCATCCCAGCGTCCGATGTTGCGATCAAGAGCAAGCAATCCGACCAGAATCGAGAGGCAAATCATAAGTGGGACGTCGAACCGAATCAGCTGCGCAGAGACTCGCAACGGAGTGATCAAAGCGGATAGTCCAAGGATGAAGAGAACATTGAAAATATTGCTACCCACCGCATTCCCTAAGGCGATATCGGGTTGGCCACTCAGGGACGACCGCAAGCTCACGATCAATTCGGGTGTGCTCGTCCCAAACGCCACAATCGTCAAGCCGATAACCAGTGGTGAGATGCGGGCTGCCATGGCCAAAGCCGAAGCTCCTCGAACGAGAAGCTCTGCACCGGCGATCAGAACTGCTAGCCCCAATAGCAACATGACCGTGGTCAAGACGAAACCCGTCGGTTGAAACTGCGCGCGCCCTCACGGGCGCGTAATCGCAGCAGCGTTTCATCGTCTTGATAGCCGAGGTTGGTCCGGGGCTGCCGACGCGTCCGCACTGGGAGAAGGATTGGCATCATTGACGGGTCTCGAGCCCCCGGCGGCTTCTTCAGCGGCGCGCGGTCAGCTTCCATGGAACCTTGCCTACCCCTTCTCTTGCAGGAGCTCGTACCACTTCCGAAACGCGGTTTCATGGAAACCGGGTCGGAAGTACTTCCACGCTCCAAGGCTCTCCGGGATCTGAAACGATCCACCTGCTTGCTCGGCTGGAATGCCTTTCGCGTACGCCTGCTTCGCCGCGAGTTCAACGGCGTCCAGGAGGTCTGCGTAGTTCTTGAGCGAATCGTCGTCCGTCGCACCGACAAGACCGTGGCCAGGCACCATGAGCCGCTTCTCGCCCTGAAACAGTGAGCGGACGGCGATCCCTAATCTCTCCGGGTGCGCCGACATGAAGTTTGGAAAGATCCCGTTCCAAACGAGGTCACCGGTGAACACAACACGCGGGTCTTCCACTTCGACGACAAGGTCACTCTCGGTGTGCCCGCTGACCTCTCGGATATTCACGGTTCGTCGGCCGAGGTCGATTCGTAGCCCCTCCGTGCCGTCGATGACGATGTCAGTAGGTTCAACATAGTGTCCGCCGAACGCCTGCAAACTGGACTGCGCAAGTAATCCTTGTTCTCCCTTGGGGACCACCTCGCCATAGGAGTCACGAACGAGATCGCGCGTGCGTCTTGTTTGATAGACCCGGGGCAGCTTCCCTTGGTGAACAAATCCGGCGACGCCTCCGACGTGATCGAAGTGAAAGTGCGTACACACGAGGTGAGTCGGCCTACGACCCGTCAACGCATGACAAGCCGCAACGAGCCACGCTGAAGCGCCTGGCGTGCGAAGAGCATCGACAACCAGGATGCCTTCATCGCCCACGATGATCCCGCTGTTGCTATGGGCTCTACGATCCCCCTTGCCCCCTCGCGAGTCGAACGGGGTTGCTACGAACGCGTAGACTCCATCGCCGAGGCGATGAAGACCGCCGAAGGTGGTTCGGGCTAGACTCCCATCGACTGCCTTCTTCTCGATCCGCCGCTGTTCTGCCACGGTCGGTAGTGCGCAGCCGGCCAGGCAAGAACACGCCGCCGCTGCTGCAAGTTGCATCGCGGTCCTGCGGCTCACGTGTGGATCAGAAATTAGTCGTCCGTTCTATCAAAGTTAGTGGTCCGCGCGACGCAATGCTCCCCGATGCGCTGGCCGAATTCACTAGGCTACCGGCCGACCGTCGCCTCGAGCCTCTTCTTCGTCGGCTGCTTACAGATGAGCTCGTCGCAGACTTGGTAGGACGCCTCGCATGCGATGGTCACAGGGAGCTTCGCGGTCGCATCGGCCACGACAATGCGCTCCAACGTGAACCCACCCTCGAGCAGCGTGATGTCGGAGTCGTTCGGATCTGGACGGGCCGAAGGGCGAGTCCAATCGCCTGCGAACGTGAAACCTGCCGGAAGCTGGAGTTGCAACTTGAGCGGTGCGTAGGACGAGTCCTTAGGCACGTCTCGATAAGCGTGCCAGCCGTCGAGTATCTGCACTTGCACGGTCAACGCGTGACGGCCGCCACCAAGATCCTTCGATCGAAGACCGAGTGAGATAGGGTCTTGCTCGGTTGGCATCTGCAACTTGGCTTGCCGTCGCAGAAGCCACAACCGTCCGCGCGTGGCGTTCGTCGACCCTGCCTCCCCCAACTTTGCCTCGGTCAGCTCCTTCTGTTCCATTCTCAGCTCTCGGTTCAGCTCTCTCCGCTCCCGATCGCTCACCGAAACATAGGCCTGCCCGCACTTCATCTCTGCCGATATCTCTTTGAGACGTTTCAGCTCCTCGGGGTTCAGCCCTGCCCGGGGTTGGAGCAAACGGACCGTGTCACTGATGATCAAATCGAGATCACCATCACCATCCCAATCGGTCGGCACCGCCGCGAGACAGCCACCGAGGACGCGCTCGAGCCCAAGCTCAGGTGCGATGACCTGTGTACTCAAACCGCTCCAGACCAACACCTCTGGCTTAGCAAACTTTGGATCTCCAGATGCAGACACATTCTGGCACCACGACACTGAACCCTGACCGGACTTCGCCATGGCCTGGGAAGAGTAGATGAGGTCTTCGCGACCGTCCCCATCCCAGTCCACCATGCAAGGCTGAACCTGGTAGCCCCACGTCGTGTGTCCGTCACCCGCCTTAACCGCCTCGAACTTCGACGAGAGCTTTGGCTCTGTTTTCGATCCGACATTTCGATTCAGGAAGATGCCTCCGTAGAACCAGCCTGACAGAAGGTCCAAGTCACCGTCCTGGTCCCAGTCGGCGCACCAGATCATCGCTCCGGCGTCTTCCTTGGGTTCCTTACCCTTACCTTGCTCAATCAAATGAACGAAGGGCTTACCGTCTTCAAAGAGCAAGTGCGAACCCGCCTTGAATCCGCCACCGACCTTGCCAAGAAAGAGCATGACGTCTCCCCCGAATCCGCCCAAGAGAGCGTCGAGATGACCGTCACCATTCCAGTCCACAAACTGTGGACTCACTCCAGAGCATCACCAGTTCGCCGCGTACAGAAGACCACCCTCAGCTTCGAGGTCGACTCCCGGCGCATAGGTTGGCAGTGCGCCACTCTTGGATTCGTTGCGATACCACCTCGCGGTCCCGGAGCAACCGCTCCCACCAGGCTTGCGAAGCCAAGGCGCGTTGTGGTTCATGAACTGACCGACGACGACATCATTCTTCCCGTCGCCGTCGATATCGGCGACTGTCGGAATGCTCCAGCGCTTCGAGTCGATGAGTTCGCCATCGAGCGATCTCAGTAGTACTGGCGCGTCAAACTCTCCCGACGACTCCCGAGCGATTGCCCAGTTGCCGCACGCAACGATGGCTGCTATCGAGAAGAGCATTCGGATGAGCGAATTCCTGTATTGGGATTTCTTGCCGTGTCTCATGATGTTCTTCCGTCTCCAACAGCGTTTGCGACCGATCGTGGGACCGGAGAGTTGTGGTCGACGCTCAGGTAAGCGCGCGGCTCAGCCGTTTCACCGCCAGCTAGCGCTTCTTCGCGATCTTCAGCTTGTCGATCTTGGCCCTCGTCTTGATCGACTCCTCACTGCGTGTGAGGGATTTACTGATGGCCTGCAGGCCCATTCCCTTCTCCACCAAATGGCGGAGCTTGTGTATCTCGCCGTCGGTCCACGCCTGGCGATGCCGTTCGAATCGTTCCGTCATGGCTGATCCTCAATGACCTCTGGTGTTCGTTCGTCCCTAGCAAGGCACGGGACCTGGGCATTCTCACACTTGCTGAATCCTTGAACAAGGACTTAGCGCGCGACGATCATCCTGAAGCCATCTTTCAGCACCGACCCCAACGATGACCACGCGCCACTACACCGTTTCCCCAGGAGATAGTGATGTGCGTGGCGAGTGCGAATTTGCGAATGCTTGACTTCATGGTCTCCCTGACGCGCTGTCTCTCTCTTCATGGTCGACCACCGTCGGGACCCCGGCCATCCACGCGTGGTTGCCAGGCGGACAACCCTGCCCAGTGTCCACGGAGCTGAGTTCGTGCGCGAGCTGTGCCACCGCGACAACGAAGAAGAGGTCGAAGAACAGCTCGACCGGCTCACGGCGGTGCTTGCCGTGGTCCTCGTCAAAAGCGCAACCTCGGTGCTTGCCAAAACACGCGTTGACTTCGATTCGAGACTTTCCTGTGAGCAGAGTCTGTCGTCAACGCCTTCTGGAATCCATGTCGGATCCTTGCTCCAGACCCGTGCGCGCAAGATGCATCTGCCGGAACCGTCGCCCCCGAGCGCTCCCGCATCGGACATTACGAAGGAAAACCCTTTGTCATGAACGGCGTGAACAGCGACAAAGACGGTTTGTCAAAGGAGATTGCGCCAGTCGAAGCGACTTGTAACGGCTGCGACGGAACCCAGGGCCCCGGCGCTACAACATTGCACGCAAAGGCTGGCCGATCGCCGACAGCCTCGCAGGGATCGAAAGCGAGACGTTCATCACTTCAACAGCCGGCAACGTTCAAACAGATCGGACTCCTATGAAGTGGGCAACACGCTGCCTCTGCCTAGCGACACTCTGCCTAGGCACTCTGAGTGGCTGCGCGGGCTATCAGAACGTCGATCCAGAGCAAGTTCGTGACGGAGCGGTGAATCCCAACAAGTCCGACACCGCGACCGTGAAACCATCGGCACCGAAGAGCAAGGCGATCGGGTTCGACTGGCAGCCCTTCACCAACGTCATGTCAGCCAACGCCGGCGAAATAATCGTCCAGAAGGACGCGGTGTCCGGCTACTACCGAGTCGCATTCGCCGGGTCCACCACCTGGGCTATTCTCGAGAGCTGGGCCGAAGTTCAGGCCGCTTACCCGCAAGTGAGATAAGACAGCGCACCGTAACAGCGCACTGAAAAGGATCGAACCATGAGGCATCTCGCGGTTTCTTTGCTGGCCTTCTTGATCATCGGTTGTCAGAGCTCACCTGAGTACGCTGCCGCAACGAGCTGGTCCTGTAGCTCGCGAGTGGAACTCTCGAGCTTGTGGGGACACTTGCGAGACAAGTACGACGCCGACGGTGACAACCGCGTCACCGCCGCTGAGTACACCCGCGGCGAGGTGCGCTTTGCCAACTACGATCGCGATGGCAACGGAACACTCGAGCCGGTCGACTTCCCCGAAGACACCTATCTCAACGGCTTCAACCACATGATACTTCGCCACGCAGACTCGGATGAAGATGAGCAGATCACCCGGGCCGAGTGGCAAGCGTTCATCGCTGCCATGGATCCGGACGGCAACGACTGGATGACGGCCGATGAGGTGAGAGCAGTCTTGGGCCGCTGGGCGGACGATTGGCGCCTGTTCCTTCTGTCATTCGATCAAAACGGTGACGGTGTTTTCCGACGAGACGATCTGGAGATCACCTTCCGCGACCAAGATTTCGACGGCAACGGCGTTCTGACCGGTCGCGAAACCGCCGGTTGGGACGTTGCCATGGAACAGCCCGAAGAAGAACCGCCCGCCGTCGGTGATCCGGCTCCGGACTTCGAACTGCCCTACGCTGAAGACTCGGAGCGCTCGTTCCAATTGGCCACCGGCGCGCCCGGACGACCCGTCGCGCTAATCTTTGGCAGCTACACCTGACCGCCGTTTCGAGAATCAGCCGGTCGGCTGAACGCACTGCAGGCGGTGTACGGCAACCGAGTCCACTTCGTGTTGGTCTACATCCGAGAAGCGCACGCCATGGACTCGTTCCTCCCCATGACCTTCGGCGCCATCGAAGATCCGATCAGCGACACCGAACGTCACGCCATGGCACGACGGTGCTCGCAGGAACTCAACCTCACCATCCCCGCCGTCGTCGATCGAATCGACGACGCCGTCGCACAAGCGTATCAAGCGTGGCCCGAACGCCTCTACCTCATCGACACCCAGGGCAACATCGCCTACCGCGGCGGTCCCGGCCCCCACGGGTTCGACCCCGAAGGGTTCGAAGTCGCCATTCGGGACCACCTCGCCACGACCAAGACCACCCCGCATCCGTAACGAGCAGCGCCTGAAAGAAGCCAACGCGCCACGATCATGAACGGTCACCACCACCCCACTGAAGCGTCAGGACGCATCCGCGCGGCGTTCTTTCTGAACCTTGCGTTCACCGTGATCGAGGTCATCGGCGGAGTGCTTGTGGGCAGTGTGGCGATCGTGGCTGACGCGGTGCACGATCTCGGCGATACGTTGAGCTTGGGTGTGGCTCTTGTCCTGGAGAAGTACGCGCAGAAGAAGCCCGACCGACAGTTCACTTTCGGCTACCGGCGCGTTTCCGCTCTCTCGGCGCTGATCACGGGTGCCGTTCTGTTGGCGGGCTCGATCTATGTCGTCGTGGAAGCGATTCGGCGTTTCTCAGAGCCACAGGAGCCTCACGGTGTGGCCATGTTCGGACTTGCCGTATTCGGCGTGCTGGTCAACAGCCTAGCTGCGTGGAAACTCTCCAAGGGCTTTACGCAGAACGAACGCATGCTGACCTGGCACTTACTAGAAGACGTCCTGGGGTGGGTCGCCGTTCTCGTGGGCTCGATACTGATCATCGCGTTTGACTGGGTGTGGATCGATCCGGTCTTGGCCATTGGGATCGCGCTGTTCATCCTGTGGAACGTCTTTCGCAACTTGACACAGACGGTGCTCCTTTTCCTTCAGCGGGTGCCCGCGGGCCTCGATCTGGACAAGCTGCGACAAGCGCTCAGCCGGCTCGACGGAGTACTCGACGTTCACGATCTGCACGCCTGGTCGCTAGACGGCGAGCACCACGTTTTGTCATGTCACGTCGTGGTTGGTGAGGAGGCTGACTCCGACCTGATCAAGGCTGCTGCTCGCGACCTGATAAAGAAGGAAGGCGAGTTCCACGTCACGATCGAGGTAGAGTTTGACAGCGAGGATTGCGAGCAACAGTGCGATCGAGAGAGCGAACCCGAATAGAGGAACTCGGCTCAGTCGGCGATCTAAGCAGTTGACGACCTACGCGGCTGGGTCCGCTTCCGGCGGCTCTATCCGCGCCGGAAACCAAGCTTGAGTCTTCAGGCAGAAACGTACGAGAAGCAACATCAGCGGCACTTCGATAAGCACGCCGACGACCGTGGCCAGGGCCGCCCCCGAAGAGAGACCAAACAACATGACGGCAGTCGCGATGGCCACTTCGAAATGGTTGCTCGCTCCGATCATGGCGGTCGGTGCGGCGTCGGCGTACGGCAATCGAAGAAGACGGGCCAGCCCGTAGGCCAGTCCAAAAATAAGCACGGTCTGGACCACCAAGGGAACCGCAATCCAGACAATGGTGAGCGGATTCGCCAGGATCACGTCTCCCTTGAAAGAGAACAGCAGAACCAAGGTGACGAGAAGGGCCGAGATGGTAATCGGGGTGAGGACGTGTAGGAACTTCTCGCGAAACCACTGTTCGCCACGAGTCGCGATGATCAACTTGCGGGAGGCGTAGCCCGCAACGAGTGGTAGCGCGACGTAAACTCCGATGGAAAGCAGCAGAGCCTGCCAAGGAATCGGAAGCCGACCGACGCCAAGAAGGAAGCCACCGAGAACGCCGTACAGAACCAGCATGGCAAGCGAGTTCACAGCAACCATGACCAGAGTATGCCCCGCGCTTCCGCGCGCCAAATGACCCCATACGAGAACCATGGCTGTGCAAGGAGCAACGCCCAGCAGGATGCACCCGGCGAGGTAGCTCCTCCACAAGGGGATCTCGAGCAGCTTGACCCCGTCCTGCACAACCACACGCCCGGCGCCGTACACGGCTCCCTCAGCTAGATCGAGGCCGAACGGAAGCTTGACGAGATCGGTCGCCTCGGCGCCGATGAAGTGCAAGAACAGCGTTCCCAGAAAAAAGCTGGAGATGGCCAGCATGGTGAACGGCTTCACGCACCAGTTGACGAACAGAGTGAGAAGTACCGGGCGAGCGCTCCTCCCCGCTGCGACCACCTCGGCGAAGTCGATCTTGACCATGATCGGATACATCATGAAGAACAAGCAGACTGCGATCGGGATGGAAACCACGGGCGCGCCACCGACGTCAAGCGTCATGCTGTCAAGCGAGCGCGCGAAACCGGGAACGGCTCGCCCCAACATGATTCCAGCGCCCATGCAGAGGAAAACCCAAACGCTCAGAAAGCGTTCGAATCCGTGCATGCGGGGAGGGGAAGTTTCGAGGTCATTCACGCTAGCGCTCCGTCGATGGTGGTACAGATGGTCCGTGAAGTTGGTAGCACCCGCGGCTCTCACCGCTTCGCCGTCCGGTCAAAGGCGCCGTCGGTAAAAGGCGCTGTCGGTCAAGGCCGTCGTCGGTCATGAAATCCTGTTCCATCGAAGGGAAACTATTGCCGCCCACCTACTAGCAAGCTAGACGGCGAAGTACGCCTTCACACCCTCGAGAACACTGGAGACCGCGACGGACGCCAAGATCAAACCCATCACGCGGCTGATCACACTGGCACCGGCGTCGCCGACGAAGCGGTACAGCGTGCTGGCCGCAAGCATGCAGATGAGCGTGATGCCAAGCACAGACAGCATCACCACCGAAGTCGTCAGCTGCTCGACCCAACTGAAGCGGTGATTCTCGGTGAGCAAGACGGCTCCCAACTTCGCACCGGGGCCCGCGATGGACGGGATGGCGAGAGGAAAGACGGCGGTCTGGGTGTGATCCGCGGCCAGTCGAACTTCCTCTTCGGGCTTGCTCTCGCCAAAGATCATCGAGAGTGCGAACAGAAGCAGCACAATGCCGCCACCGATCTGAAACGCCGAGATCTTGATGCCGAACACGAAGTTGGCAATCAACTGGGTGCGATCCAAGCGAACTTCCTGACGGTAGAGGGGAATGGCGTTTCGACGACTGCGTCTGACCGAGAGTTTGGCCGTTCTCCGTCTGCGCCTCAACCCTGAAAGCGAAATCCCAACGGCCAACGTGTTCGTGCGACCCGAATCGGAGAGCCATCGGGTCTATCCGTGTGGCGGCGCGTACACTGATGTCCGAGAGCCTTCACTTCCGCTTAGATTGGGCGAGCAGCGGCTTGCTTCCTCGGAGCCCCACGGGGCGGGCCTTGACATCGGACACCGTCCAAACCGCCTCGGGGTCGGAAGCGTGTACGAGTTCCAGCAACCGAGGCACACCTCGGCGAGGTTCGACAATCAGTAGGACCTCGACAGGAACGTCTCCTTCACTGTGGCCGTCGAGTGAAGTGACCTCGAACCCGTGCTCTCGGAGCCGAGCTGCAAGAGCCACTCCTGGATTAGAAGAAATGGCTCGCACAAGCTCGAGACCGATTGCGAGTCGCGCCTCCAACGCGATGCCGACGATGTTTCCCGCTGCAAATCCTCCTGCGTAGGCTACCGCCAGATACCAGACTCCCAGGTTTTGAAACACTTGCCCCGCTGCGGCGAGCCAAATCAAGATTTCAATGAACCCAAGTGCGGCCGCCCAGTAACGATGGCCTCTGAACACGATAATGGTTCGCACCGTGCCTATGGACACATCGAGAATTCGCGCGAAGAAGATGACTGGGGCAAGCAGTAGTGGGTTCTCCTGAAGAAACTCCAGCGTCTAAAGTCCGCTTCTGTCTTCTGAGACCACCGCCTTAGCTGTGTACCGCGTGCGCGGCTCTACAGGTTGACGTCTTGCTAGAAGTCGTATCTTAACGAAGACCCAGAATCCCGTTGCGACTCCCGCCAGAAGCGGACTATTGACTGTCGGTGTAGGGATCGACGGTGGCGACTCGGCACTCTGTACAGTAGATCACCACGGTTCCCTCATTGCAGACGCCCTCGAGTTCGAGGATGACCCGCTCACCGTCCAACTCGGCTGAAAGTTCGAACAACGTCCCAAAGAGTGTCGCATCTTCAGGTCCTTCGACGTGGGTCACACCGTCGGCAATCAGAGTCACCATGTGATGATTGCGCTTCCCGAAGAACCCAGCGTCGTCGACCTCTGAGGTCATCTCCCAAACGTGAATCTTCACGGTCACCGTTTCACCGACTGTCTCGAAGTCGATGATTTCCGCGTCGTGAAATGAAGGCCAGTAGCCCATCGCGCTCGATACGAGATTTGCGTTCTTGATCACGGTCATGAAGCGCTTCTGTCCTTCAACATCGCCCGGATAGTGATGCGGCTCACCCTCCTGCACCGTGACCGGGTTAGCGAGAAGCAGCCACCCGACCCCGTCGCGTGGCTACGAGCCTTTGTTCGTGACGACTCGATAAGCCTCGTCGATCTCTGCTTGATTCGTCGTCGTGACCTCGAGGTCCTTGATGAGCCCATCCTGGACGGCATAGATCCATCCGTGAACCGACACCTCTTGACCACGTTCCCACGCCTCTTGCACGACGGTGGTATGACACACGTTGCGCACCTGCTCGACAACATTGAGTTCGCAGAGCCGGTCAAAGCGCGCGTTCTCGTCTGTGATCTTGGATAGGATCGCGTCGTGCTTTTGTCGCACGTCACGGATGTGCCTCAGCCAATTGTCGATCAGTCCGAGGCGATGGTTCTCTCCGGCTGCTCTGACGCCACTGCAGCCGTAGTGACCGCACACGATCACGTGCTTTACTTTCAGCACGTCGATCGCAAACTCGAGAACACTCAGGCAATTGAAGTCGCTATGGACGACAACATTGGCGATGTTGCGATGAACAAAGACTTCTCCTGGGTCAAGACCCACGATCTGATTCGCGGGGACGCGGCTGTCTGAGCAACCGATCCAGAGGAACTCAGGATTCTGGTTATCCGATAGACGCGTGAAGTAGCCAGCATCGCGCGTCACCATACCCTGCGCCCAGCGGCGGTTATTCTCAATCAGCTCCGGCAGAATTCTCATGGTAGTCGCGAACTCCAATGCCGCAGGAAAGGCAACAATCCACTCTCGCCAGTGCACCACTATCGCAAGAAGTGGAGCCTCCGGCAAGCCCGGGACGGTTCGCGTTCAGATTGCCCATCCGTGCTGACCCCAGCACTTTGCCGCCGAACGCTACGTTCGATCGTCGACAGGTGTTGTCACATCCGGAGCCACCGCCATCGCCATGAAGCTGTCCCTTGCGCCGTCGGTGCCGATGATCCCCACCAGATCATCGGCCTGGAAACGAAACTCCGCATCCGGGTTGGCGACAAGCGCGTCGTCGCGGATGACTCCAACCACCGACGCCCCCGACGTCTTGCGAACCATGAGCTCGCTGATCGAACGTGACACCACTGGACTCATCTCGGAGAGGCGAATCCATTGCAGATCGAACTGTCGTTCTGCGCTTCTTAGCTGCGCCAGAGTCTTGTGTTCTTGTGCTTCGTTCAAGAACGGAGCGAGCAACTCGCGACGGAGCAACCCGGCCTGCCGCTCGACCTCTGTCGCGGGGATTTGGAGATGCAGCAGACACAGTCGTGTCATTTCGAGGGCAGCCTCGAACTCGGGAAGCACGACGTCGGTGACGCCAATCTCCTTGAAAACCGAGAGGAAGCGCGCGTCCGACGTCCGGGCGAGAACCCTGAGTTCGGGATTGACGCGTCTCGCGTTCACCGCCGTGGCCCGGGACACGACCATGTCGGGTGTTGTTACCAGGAGCACCAAGGCATCGCTGACCCCAGCCGCCTCGAGAACGACTTCGTGGCTCGCATCGCCGTAGATGACAGGCAGGCCCAGTAGCCGCACCTTCTCGGCCCGGCCATGATCAATGTCGATGAGCACGACCTGTGACCCGATGCGCTGCAAGACCTGGGCAACCTGAGAACCAATACGACCGGCCCCCGCAATCACGACGTGCTTCCGGAGTCCCTCGTCGGGGACGTTCATCAACTTCAGCGGCTCGTCTCGGGAGCGGCGCTTACTCCGCGAATAGAGCCTAGCCGTCTGCCCGGAAACCAATGGGGTGAGAATCATGGTCACGATAGACGCGCTCAACACCAGGGAGTACAGATCCGTTCCAATCGATCCCGTGGAGACCCCCACTCCGGCAAGAACGAACGAGAACTCGCCAATCTGGAACATGCCAAGCCCGACCGCCAGCGGCACGACCCTGCCGTATTTGAAGATCTTGGCAAGCACGACGAAGATCAGCCCTTTGCCGATGCCTACCGCCAGAACGATGACGACGATTTGACCGATGTGATCCATCAAGAAGACAGGATCGAGCAGCATCCCAACCGAAGCGAAGAACAGGAGGCTGAACAGGTCGCGTAGCGGAACTATATCGCTGAGTGCCTGGTGGCCGAAATCTGACTCGCTGAGCACCATGCCCGCGACGAAAGCGCCAAACGCAAACGACAACCCCGCAAGATGCGTGACGTAGCCAACGCCCAGACCGATCGCGGTAATCGCCAGGAGAAACAGCTCTCTCGAGCCGATCTTGGCGATGTACGCGAGCAAGAGAGGTAAGAGCCGGGTTCCGAGCAGGATCATGGCCGCGATGAAGCCAGCGGCCTTCAAGGCCGCCATTCCGAGCGCGGGCAACCCTGAAGTCGGATCGCTCATCTGCGGCAGGATGACCATCAAGGGGACCACCGCCAGGTCCTGAACGATGAGCATTCCGATCATGACCTTGCTCGAAAGGGTGCCGAGCCGATCCTGGTTCATCAGGGTCTTGAGGATGACCATGGTGCTCGACAACGAGACCAGCCCGCCGAGCCAGATCGAGCTCTTCCAGTCCCACCCCATCGACAAGCCGATACCCCAGCCGAGCCCAATCGTGAGCAACATCTGGATGGGTGTACCGATCAGAGCAATCTTCCTGACCGGTTTCAGATCTTTGAGCGAGAACTCGAGCCCGAGCGCAAAGAGCAGAAGCGCCACACCAATCTCGGCCAGACGCTCGATCTCGTGAATGTTCGAGACAGTAAGCCCCCCGGTGTGCGGGCCGAGAATGATGCCAGCCGCGATGTAGCCAAGAATCACCGGCTGCCCGAGGCGTTGGAGCAGCAAACCACACCCGAAGGAGGCAACCACCAGGAGAATAATGTCAGTCGCGATACCCATGGTTCTGCGTCTCCCGGTGTTCATCCGAATGGATTCGAGCTGGCTCTGCTTGTTCGCCCCTCTTCTAACCCCACGTCCCTCGCAAGTCTATGCGATAGCCGCGTCCCCCGTGCAGCCTCGCACCCGGCTCAAAGCTCGATCGTGGTGGAGCACGACAACAGGCGAAACACTAAAACATCGTGTTGCCATTCTTGGGTTTTTTCGGAACGACCTGAAGAACATCCCAGTGCTCGACGACTTTGCCATCGTCGTCAAGGCGAAAGATGTCGATCCCGGCGTAGTCGTCATGACCGGGCCACTCCTGGTGACAGTGCAAAACCACGTGGTCCCCTTCAGCGATGACCCGTTTGAAGTGGACACGCTTACCAGGATACTCCCGAGCCATGCGTTCGAAGTACTCGACGAACGCCTCCTTACCGTCAGCAACCTCAGGATTGTGCTGGACGTAATCACTGCCCACATACTTCGCGATAGCGTCGGCGGGCCGGCACTGATTGAACATGAGATCATAGAACGCCAGCACGGTCTTCTTGCGCTGCTCCAGCTCATCCGCCATTGCTTCTCCTGCTCTTCCTTCGACCGTGTCCACCACGCGACCGATGAAGAGGTGGACATTCTGAACCGGTCACGAGGTGTGACCGGTTCCCAAAGGCACCGGAACCCGCGGTGCCCTGCATCGCACGCCGTTGCAAGTGGACAATCCTCGTCATCTCCGCAGCCAGCGCCCGGAGATTAATTTCCCCTACACCGAAGACTCCGAGCACTCGTTTCAAATCGCCGCCGGGCTAGCGACAATGCCGTCGCCAAGCGTACCAAGCCTGGCCTGAACGACGCCACCTCTGAGAGGACACACTGAAGAAGTAGCGATCACTCCATCGATGCGCGCCCTCCCCACTGGGACATCGCCTGTCCTTCCTTGACTCCGCGCCTCCGCTCGACTAACACCACCGGACGACTTCCACCGCTTCGTCGCGCTCAAAACGGCGTCACTTCCGGGAGACCTACAGTTGGCCGCACCGCACCCGATTCACCGACGGTTTTATGCCGAAGACTTGGTTCGACTTCGTCGGGCGAGTGAGAGTCGGCGCTGTGCGGCTTCGCAGCGGCGCGGTCGGATTGATGCCAACCCGCATCAGATCGATGCGGTCATGCATGCGCTCGAACGGATTCCTGAGGGCGGCTGCATTTTGGCCGATGAGGTGGGTCTCGGAAAAACCATTGAGGCGGGGCTGGTGATGGCTCAGCTCTTGGCCGAGGGGTACTCGCGGATCCTGATTGTTCTTCCCAGTCCGCTCCTGGGGCAGTGGCAAGACGAACTGTTCACGCTGTTCGATATCGAGGCGAAAGAAGCGGCGGACGATCGCGTCGATATCGAAAGTCCGGGGGTGTACCTGGCCGGCCGGGAATACGCCGGCGGTCCCCGCGGCTACGAGAAACTGAGCGCGGGCCCTCCCTTCGACTTGGTGTTGATCGATGAGGCGCACGAAGTCTTCGCCGGGATCCATCGCCGCTACGACGCGCTGGGCATATACCAAGAAGACAGCCCCCACTCCAGCACCGCGCACCACGTTCGCGAACTCATCGGGCCCGCGCCGGTTTTGCTCATGACCGCCACGCCGATTCAGAACTCGCTGGCCGAACTGTGGGCATTGGTTCAGTACGTCGAACCGACGCAGACGCTGCTCGGAGATTTGCCGACGTTCAAGAAGCTGTTCTGCGAAGGCAAGGACGCGCGCCAACTGGCCGACGGGCAAGACGGTGAGCTGCGGCGAAGGCTGTCGGGCGTGGTGAAGCGAACGCTGCGTCGACAGGCGCAGGAGTTTTTGGAGCAGCCCTTCGTTGGCCGCCGCGCGCAGCTGTTCAAATACAAGATGCACCCCGAAGAGCTGCGCCTCTACAACGACGTCACCGCGTACCTGCTGCAACCCGACCTTTGCGCATTCCGGGGTCGATCGAGACAGCTACTGCTCTTGGGCTTTCACCGGCTACTGGCGTCGTCCACCGCCGCGCTGGCGAAAAGCTTGGTTCGAGTCGCGGCCCGACTGAAGAAGCAGCTGCACGGCGCCGCCGAGGACGGCGCCGACGAAACCGGCCGGGCGTTCATGGATGACCTCGAGGACGACGAACAGATCGAGCCAGACTCGGACGCCGACGTCGCCAGCCCCGCCGCCATCCAAGCGGAACTCGATCGCGTGCTCGAGTTCGTGCAGCGGGCCAAGGACCTCCCCCACGACAGCAAAGCGGAAAGCTTGCTCAGCGTGGTGCGCTCACTCACCGATCGCAGCGACGGTTCAGACAAAGTCGTCGTCTTCACGGAATCGCTCACCACCCAGAACTATCTGGAGTCGCTGCTCCTCAACAAGGGTGGCCTTCGCCCGCATGAAGTCACGCTGTTTCGCGGAGTCAACGATTCGGCCCGCGCCCGTGAAGCGCTGAAGAATTGGAAGGCAGAGGTCGGCGCCAACCTGCCGAAACACGTCTCCCCCAGCCCCAAGGTGGCGGTACGTCTGGCGCTGGTGCACGAGTTCAAAACCCGATCGCGCGTGTTCATCTCCACCGAGGCCGGTGCGAAGGGGCTGAACCTTCAGTTCTGCGACACCCTGGTCAACTACGACCTGCCGTGGAACCCGCAGCGGATCGAACAACGCATCGGTCGTTGCCACCGCTACGGCCAAACCCACGACGTCACCGTGATCAACTTCCTGGCCCAGGAAAACGAAGCGCAACGACTGACGTTCGAGATACTGGTGACCAAGCTCGACCTGTTCGGACGCGTGCTCGACATGTCCGACGCGGTTCTGCACGAACCCAAATCCGACAAGAGCGACGAACTTGCCGTCGCCCTGGGGCCAGACTTCGAAAAACAGCTTCGACGCATATGGGATAGAGCGCGCACCATTGAAGAGGTCGAAGAAGAGCTGCGCCAACTGAGCGACCAACTGGAAGACCGCCGGTTGGAGATCGAGCGTTCGCGCGAACAAACCGTCGGACTGATCGAGACGCGCCTGGACGCGTCGGTGCGCGAAGTCTTTGGTCGCATCCGCGACGAGCTTCCCGAAACGCTGACAGAACTCGACCACGAACTGGAACGCGTGACGACCAGCTACCTAGACGCGGCCGAGATTCCCCACGAACGAGCCGACGTGGAGCATCGCCGCGTGATCACGGTCGGCGCCGCGGCCGTGCTACCCGAAGCGTTGCAAGACGGCCTCCGTGTATCTCTGGGACACGTCGAAGCGCTCGCCGACACCGACTCGCTGCACGGATCGCACCCCTTGGTGGAAGCGGCCGTCGAAGAAGCTCGCGCAAACGGACAGGGAAGCTTCCGCGTCCGTTTCCAAGTGCCGGACGACGCCCCCGAAGAGCTACTCTCCCGACGCGGCACCCGGGGGCGACTCGCCCTGACCCGCATTCAACACCGAGGGTTCGAGCGTGAAGACCGCCTGGTCGTGACCGCCGTCTTCGAAGGCGCAGAGGTGCTGCGCCCCGAGAAGGTCGCGCGCGAACTGCTCTGCCTCCCCTGCGAAGACGTTCCCGCCTTCGACCCGCCGCTCGCTCTGACCCTGGAAGACCTCGACGAAGTGGTCGACGAAGAACTGTTCTTCGACCACTCCAACATTGAGCAGTCAGAATCCCGCAGCTTCGACCGCGCCATCGGACAGATCGAGCAATTCGTCGAAGACCGACTGTTGATCTTGCGACGCGCCCACGCCGACACGTGCGATCGCCTGCTCAAGGCCGAACAAGCCCGCGACGCCGCCCTGGGAAGCGACGCCCGCTCGGACGCGGAAAAGAAGGCGCAGAGACTCGAAGCGCAAGTCGACGGACTCGACGCCGACATACAGCGGCTCGAAGCACGCCAAGACCCAGCCTACTGCAAGTGGAAAGAGCGAGCCCACAGCCGTCGCTACGGGCGGCCGGAAACCCAGCGGCTGCTCGATGCAGAATTCGTGCTGGAATGACAGCGCGCAAAACGCCGGACACCAAAACAACAGCCCCGAACGAGCCAGCAACAACAGAGGAGACCGACGTGGCGCTGAAGCTACTTCATACCGCCGACTGGCACCTCGGGCGACGCTTCCCGCGCTTCCCCGCGGACCAGGAGCAACGACTCACGCGAGCCCGCCTCGACGTCGTCTCCCGCATCCTCGACCTGGGCCAAAGTCGCGACGTCGATGCCATCCTCTGCGCCGGCGACATCTTCGATCAAGCAGCGCCCGACGAAATCTGGTGGAAGGGGCTGGCCGAAGAGTTCAACCGCCGCAACTGGCAGCGACCGGTGTTCCTGCTGCCCGGCAACCACGACCCGCTCACCCCGCGCTCTCCGTGGGATCCGAGTCATCCCTTCCGCGCCGCGCTGCCGAACTACGTCCGCGTCGTCGACACCGATGACTTCACCCACGAGTTCGGCGACACCGCAGTGCTACACGCCGTCCCGTGCCGATCGCACGCCGGCCAAGCCGACCCCACGCAGAAGATCCCCACGCGTGCAGCCGGCGACACCCGCATCCGCATCGGCCTGGTGCACGGCCAGACCTTTGACATGGCGGGCCACCAGACCAACTTCCCCATCGCCGAGGACTCCACCGACCGGTGCGGACTCGACTACCTCGCCCTGGGAGATACCCACAGCTTTCGCGAAGTGTGGCCAGGCGCCCGCGCCCCCACCGTCTACCCCGGAACCCCCGAAGCGACCACCTTCGGCGAGCCCGGGTCGGGCAGCGTGGCGTTGGTGTTCTTCCCCCGCGACCGAGCGCGACCTGCCATGGTCGAGCGACAGCACGTCGCCACCTGGACCTGGCGAGACGAAACGTGCCGCTCGCTCATCGAACTGCGGCAACTCGCCCTCGACGAGTCCCTACGCACCTGCGTGCTGCGGCTGACCATCACCATGGAAGTCGCGCTCGCCGAGTACGACGAAGTGGAACAGATCCTCACCCAGCTGGCGGGATCGTTATCGAGATCGCAACTCGTCGGCGTGTTGGAAATTGAACGTTCCGGACTGTCGCTCTCCGGCGCCGGTCGCGAAGACTTCCCCGACGACCTTCCCCCGGTCCTGGGCGCCGCCGTCGATCGACTTCGGCAACACGCCGCCACCGATCCCGAGACGAGCGCGCGCGCCCTGCACCATCTCTACCGGTTGGTGCGCGGAGGGAACTCGGCATGAAGCTCAGGCGACTGGAGGTAAAACACTTCGGCGGCGTGCACAGCGCCGCGATCGACTTCGGCCCCGGGCTCAACGTGCTCTACGCCCCCAACGAAACCGGCAAGTCCACGCTCATGCGTGCCATCCGCGCCGCGCTACTTCTCCCGATCAGTTCCAGCGCGCATGAAGAGTTCGTCGACTGGCACACCGACGAACCGCCGCAAGTCGTCCTGACCTTTGAAACCAAACCGCACAAAATTTGGCGGGTCGACAAGACGTTCGGCCGAGGCGGGTCCAGCTACCTGGAGTTTTCGAAGGACGGCACTAGCTTCGCCCAAGACGTAAAAGGCCGAGAGGTCGATGGCAAGATACGCGAACTCTTGGACTGGGGAGTCGCCGTTCCCGGCGCCGCCCGCACCCACGGATACCCCGCCACCTACCTGACCACCGCGCTCTTGGCCGAGCAGGACGAAGTCACAACCATCCTCGCCCAAGGCGTCGACGGCGCAGGTGACGGCGGCAAGAAGCGACTCACCGCAGCCCTGCAAGCGCTCGCCGAAGACCCCACCTTCCGCCGAGTCTTGCGCGAAGTGCAAACGCGCGTCGGCGAGGCGTACACCACCACCGGCCGAAAACGCAGCGGCAAGGGTTCACCGTGGAAAGACATCCAAGAGCAGCGGCTCGCGGCCAAGAACCGTGAGTCCGAAGTCCGCACCATGCTGCACGAAAGCACCAGCGCGCAGCAAAAGTGCCTGGAGCAGCAAGCGGCGGTCGACAAGATGCGCGCCAGCGTCGAAGACGCGCGAGCCATCCGCAAAGCGATCGACCTCGCCTGGGAACAGAGCGCAGCCCGGATCGCCGCGCAACAACAAGTCGACGAAGCAAAGGCTGAGCTCAGCCGCATCCAGGGTGTGCACGACGCAGCGGCACAAACCAAGCTGGCTCACGATGCAGCCAAAAAACAACTAGACACGGTCGAGCAAGAAACCGTCGCCGCCCGTGCCGAGGCAGAGCGCGCCACGACGCAACTCGACGACCTCCGCCAACAACTCCGCGACCTGACCAGCGGAACCGCCGAACAAGAGCGAAAACTTCGCGAGCAAGAACTGAAGACCAAGCTGAGCAGCCTGGAGATGACAGAACTGCAAACCAAACAGCGAAAGGAAGCGGCCGAAGAACAACGAGAGCGCGAGACAAAACTCGCCGCCCTTCGCACAGACCTCGCCGCGCGCACCAACCGTCTCGACACCATCCAAGCCAAAATCGGAACAGCCGAGCAACAACTGCAAGCCCTCCAGGCCACCATCGAAAACCATGACCGGGCAAAACTCGCCCACGAATGGATCGCCGCCGAAGCGGCCCACGCCCAAGCGCTAGAACAACAAACAAAGGCCGCCGCCGACCGCAAAGCCGCCGAGAAGAAGCGCAAGGAAGCCGACGAACTCACCCAAGAGATCGACGCCATCACCCTGCCCGACGCCGAGGCACTGAAAACGCTGCAAGCCCAACACGCCCAGCTCGACGTCGCCGAAAAGACGCTAGAGGTCGGACTGACCGTGCGCATCGCGCCGCACGTCAAAACCGCCATCGACGTGACCACGGATGGCAAAAACAAGTCGCACACCATCAGCAAGCCGCGCGACTTCACCGCCCGCGCCGAGTTGCTCTTGGGTCTACCGGGCATGGACGTGACCATCAGCGGCGGCGCCGCCGAGCTGCGAGAGCAAGCGAAGACTCTACGCCAACAGTGGGATGCAACCTCGACCCCCGTGTTCACCGACGCCGGCGTCACGGACCTCGAACAGCTCGACACAAAAGTAACGAAGGCCGCGACGATATACCGCCAAGCCGACGCCCTTCGCGCCGAAGCGGAAAACCTAGAAGCCCGCGCCGATGGCGCAGGCGCGGTCGAAGTCACCCTCGACTCCGCGCTCCGGAAACTGCGCGCCGCCCGCGCCGCGCTGCCTACCACCGTGACCGAAGAAGACGCCCGCGCCCTAGCCGCCGCCCCCCTCAAGACCACAGACCTTCAACCGCTCCAAGACCAGATAACCCAGAACAACAACGCCTTAACCACGCTACGCGCCGACTTCGCTCGCGAAGAAGGAGCCCGGAACACCAAGAGCATCGAGCTAGCCACCGCCGAAGTGGCCAACACAAAGGCCGGCGACACCGACGGCCAAACGTGGCAAGACGCGCTCGAGCAATCGACGGCGCAACTCAAGAAAATCGAAGCCCAACAAGCCGACCTAAAGAAGGCACTCACCGAACTCGAGCAATCAGCCACCACCGGCGTCGAACAAGCCACCGCAGCCGTCGCAGCCGCAACCGCGGCACAAACCACCGCCCACCAAGCGCGTCAACAAGCCGAAGAACGCCGCGACGCTCTCCGCCAAGAAGTCGCCGAACTCAAAGGCAGCTGGGAAAACCAAACCAAACTGGCCACCCGCGAAGACCTACCGCAAGCGCAAACCCAAGTCGACCAGCTGCAAGCCGCCCTCGACAAACTGCCCCAACCCGAACAAACCATCGACGACACCCAACGATCCGAATGCCACCAACTCGTCGAGCAAGCCGAACAAAACCTCCGCGTCGAACAAGACACCCTGCGCAAACTCGAAGGCGGCCTAGAGCAAGTCGGCGGACAACACGTCGACGAAGCCATGCAACAAGCCACCGAACGCGTCGAAGCTATCGCCCAACTCGAACGCGAAAAAGACCTAGACTACGGCGCCTGGCAACTCCTCGAAGAAACCCTCAAAGAAGCCGAAGCCGAAGGCACCGTCCATCTCGGCAAAGCCCTGGTCGAGCCCATCGAACAACGCATGTCCGAACTCACCGGCGGCCGCTACGGCACCCCCGCCATCGGCCCCACCCTAGAAACCGACGCCATCGCCCTCGCCGGAGAAAACCGCTCCCTCGAACGCCTCTCCATAGGCACCCAAGAACAACTCGCCACCCTCCTCCGCCTTACCATCGCCGAAAAACTACAAACCTTCGTCGTCCTCGACGACCAACTCGTCCAAAGCGACCCCGGCCGACTCAAAAAGCTAACCGCCGTCATGCAACAGTGCGCCAAAACCCACCAAGTTCTAGTGTTCACCTGCCGCCCCGACGACTACGCCGCCGAAACAACCGAGGACATTCAGTACGTCGATCTCACCGAGAAGGTCCAGCGCTCCAGCAACGCCCGCGGCTGAGTAGCTCCATCGGCGCACCAGCACGGCCGGCCCTGCGGACCACGTCACTGGGAAGGCGCAGTCGATCGGAGACGGGAACGACCCAACTTGACCCGTGGGAACAACTCATCGACACTCCTTCGCTATCGATGAAGGATAAAAATGACAGACTCAAACGCCGCAGACCGTCGGCCCGACGGGTTCCGTGAACGAGGGCGTGACGTGACGCGCGTCGAAGCGTTCGTCGATGCATCGTTCGCGTTCGCAGTGACACTGCTCGTGATCTCACTCGATGGGATGCCGGCGGATGTCCCCGAACTCGAGGACGCGTTGAAACGAATCCCTTCATTCGCGGCGAGTTTCATGCTGCTTGTATACTTCTGGTTTGCCCACCACACGTGGAGTCGTCGCTACGGGCTCAATGATGCGGGCAGCGTGTACTTGAGTCTTCTGCTCGTGTTCCTGGTCCTCGTCTGGGTCTATCCGCTTCGTGTACTCTTCGGCGTCGCCGTCGGCTGGTTCTCTCAGATCGCACTGCCACAAGAATGGCACATCCCGCTTCATTTCGAATTCGGCTCGTTCGCTGACCTCCGGTTCATGTTCCTGGTTTACGGAATGGCGTGGTCGTCACTCGGAATCGTCGTCGCGCTCCTCTACCGCCAAGCTTGGAAACAACGAGACGCGCTCCGACTCAACCGAACGGAACGCCTCGCCACCCGCGCCGAGATCGCCCGCTGGATGTGGGTCCCAGTAACGGGCGCCATCTCCGTTGCCATTGTCTTCCTCATCCCCAAAGGTGGCCCCAACTGGCTCGCCGGACTCCCCGGTTTGGCGTACGCCGCAATGGCACTCACCGGCCCGGTCATGAAAATCTCAGAACGACGCTGGCAAGCCCGTGTAGATGCAGAAACGAACGGCATCTAACCAGACGTCATCCGGTCGGTACGGCGCTCCAGCAGCCCACACGGCTGAATAGCTCCATAGCCGCACCCGCACCGCCGATCGAACGTACCTCACCTTCAACCCGGCGAAAGCCAAACACGCAACTCCCCGAAAGGCACCAGAACAGCTCGAGGTCAACCCCAACCTTTCCTAACATAGGGCTCATCTATCCAGCGCAGCCAAACCCGGAGCCCCGCGTGTCCCAGCCGTCAACACCGAACCCTTGCCCCTTCTGCTCCGTCGACGCGGACCGCGTCTTCCACGCCGGCAAACTCGTCCTCGGCCTGTGGGACGCCTATCCGATCAACCCCGGACACGCGCTCCTCATCACCAAACGACACGTCGCCACCTGGTTCGACGCATCGACTGAAGAGCAAGCCGAACTCACCGCCGCTATCGCCATCGCCCGTGAACACATCGAACGTGAGCAGCAACCCGCTGGATACAACGTCGGCTTCAACGCGGGCGCCGCCGCGGGACAGACCGTGGACCATCTGCATCTGCACGTCATCCCGCGTTGCGTTGGCGACACAGCTGACCCCACGGGCGGTGTCCGCAAAGTAGTCCCGGAACGCGCGAACTACCTGGCCCGCCCTGCCGCGACGGGTCTCCACGGTCACCCGCCCCACGCCGATGCGCTGGTCCATGGCGCTAAGATGGATCCCCTGCTTCCTCACCTACTCGCACACCTCGACCACACGCAACGCGTGGACATTGCCGTCGCGTTCGTTTTCCCGCGCGGCGTCATTGCGGTTGAGGATCGACTGATCGACTTGTTGGACCGCGAGGGGCGCATTCGATTCCTGACCGGTGACTACCTCAACGCCACCGATCCGGACGCGCTAAATTGCTTGGCCGACCTGCGCACCCAGTACCCCGAGCAAGTCGAGCTTCGTGTCTACCAAACACGCAAGCGCAGCTTCCACCCGAAGACGTACATCTTCCACCGCCAGGACGGCGAAGGACTCGCCTTCGTCGGCAGCTCGAACCTGACCCACACCGCGCTGTCGACCGGCGTGGAGTGGAACTACCGCATCGTCTCGGAACAGGAACCCAACGGCTTCTCCGTAGTACGCGAACAGTTCGACGCGCTCTTCCGCGACCCCGCCACCACCGAACTGACCGACGCGTGGATTGCCGACTACCGCGAACGACGTGACGCGTACCGAGCACAACCGCGCCCAGCCGGAGATCTCACGGCCGACCCGGCCCACACGCCAGACTCCGCCGAAGAAGTCCTCATCGGCGAAGCCCCGCTCGACGAGACGGTCCTCCCCGCCGAACCCCGAGAGCCCATTCAAACCGAAGCGCTACAAGCGCTCGTCGACACCAGAGCCGAAGGCAACCGCGCCGGACTGGTAGTCCTAGCCACCGGCCTCGGCAAGACATGGCTCGCCGCGTTCGACGCAACTCGCACCGTACGGTTGCCGGCACGCATCCTCTTTGTCGCGCACCGCGAAGAAATCCTACGACAAGCGCTACGCGTCTTCCGCCGCGTCGACCCCACACGATCACTCGGCTTCTTCACCGGCGACGAAAAGAACATCGACGCCCAAGTCATCTTCGCTTCGATCCAAGCCCTCAGCCGACCCAAGAACCTCGAGCGCTTCGCACCTCGTGCGTTCGACTACATCGTCATCGACGAGTTCCACCACGCGTCCGCCCACACCTATCGCCGCGTCATCGACCACTTCGAGCCAGAATTCTTCCTAGGCCTCACCGCCACCCCAGAACGCACCGACGGCGGCGACCTCCTCGCCCTGTGCGGCGAGAACCTGGTCTACCGAACCGACCTCTTCGAAGGCATCCACCAGAAGCAGCTCTCACCGTTTCACTACTACGGAGTGCCCGACACGGTTGACTACGACCAGATCCCGTGGCGAAACGGCCGCTTCGACCCCAGCGCCTTCACGGAAGCCGCGGTCGCCACCCACGCCCGAGCCGAAAACGCCTACGACCAACTCACCCGCCGCGGCGGCAAGCGCACCCTCGCCTTCTGCGCATCCATCCGCCACGCCAACTACATGCGCGACTTCCTCGCCGAACGCGGCCTCCGCACCGCCGCCGTCCACTCCGCAACCGACTCCACCCCACGCGGCGAAGCCATCGACCAACTCACCGCAGGCGAACTCGACGTCGTCATCACCGTCGACATGTTCAACGAAGGCGTCGACGTCCCCGCCGTCGACACCGTCCTCATGCTGCGCCCCACCGAATCCAAACTCCTCTGGCTCCAACAAATCGGCCGCGGCCTCCGACTCTCCGACAACAAGACCCATCTCAACGTCATCGACTACGTCGGCAACCACCGCTCGTTCCTCACCCAACTCCAAGCACTCTTCGGACTGCAAGGCGACCCCACGCTTCTTCAACGCGAGATCGCACGCATCCGCGAAGCCAACGGAGAACTCACCCTCCCCGGCGGCTGCAAAGTGACGTACGAGTTGGAAGCAATCGACATCCTCGAGAAGCTCAGCCCGCGCACCAAAGGGTTAGCCCGCGTCCAGGACTGGCTCACCACCTTCGCCGAACAACACGATCGACGCCCCACGGCAGTCGAAGCGTACCACGACGGCCTCAATCCCAAGCGCCTCCCGAAGACACTCTCCACCTGGCCGGACACGCTGGTCAAATTTCGCACCGACCTCCTCACCGAAGACGACCAAGCGGTGCTCGCCCACCCAGACTGCGCCGCTTTCCTCGCCGAGCTACACACCACCGCGATGACCAAGAGCTACAAGATGATCACGCTGCTCGCAGCAACCACCGACGACACGTTCTTCACAGGAGTGCCGGTGTCCGTGCTGACCCAACGCTTCCAAAAGCTCGCCCGCCGCTCAGCCCAAACCATCCTCGACGTCACCGGTGATCTCGAAGACAGCCGACAGCTCGAAGCGCGCATCCGACAACAACCCATCCGCGCATGGCTCGAAAGGAAAGCTCCAGACGGCCAACCGTTCTTCGCTCTCGCCCAAGGCACCGTAGACTCATTCGCCTTCGCGCCTCCCGTCCCCACACCCCTGCGCCCCACCTTCCGCCAATGGATCCGAGAACTCGCCGACTGGCGCCTCGCCGAGTAT
>JAJFFE010000281.1 GCA_021776775.1 Planctomycetota bacterium
TCCGCGTCACAGCATCGATTTCGCTTTCCTACGCGCGTACGAGGACGGCAAGCCCGCGAACACGACGAAGCACTACTTCAAGTGGATGTCGGGCGGCGCGAAGAAGGACGAGCTCGTTTTCGTGTCCGGCAACCCCGGCACGACGAAGCGGTTGTCCACGAAGGCGCAGTTGGAGCTTGAGCGAGACATCCGGATCCCGATCCAAATCGAGCGGCTCACGAACCAGTTGCCCATTTGGAAAGACTCGAGGAGCGGTGCCTACGACGGGGAATTCGACCCCGAAAACCCGTCAAAACACTGGGCCTGGATGAGGCCGGGTATCCTCGCGACGGAAAACAGCCTGAAGGCTGCGCGCGGCAACTTGCAGGGTCTCGAGAACGCGAAGTTGATGGCGGAGAAGACCGCCGCGGAGCAGGCATTCAAGAGCCGCGTGATGGCGGACAAGAGCCTCGCGAAAAAGTACGGCGACCTCTGGGATCGAATCGCCAGTGTGGTCGAGGAGCGGCGGCAGCACGAGGTCCGGGCGCGATTCCAAACGGCCGACGGCGACCCTGTGCTCGGTGTAGCGGTCGCCATCGTGCGATCGTGCGATCCCGCCGAAACGGAGGAGTATCGCAAGCAGGCCAAGAAGAAGTTGGAAGTCTGGCCGGCTTGGGCGAGGACGGAGATACATAACAATTTTCATGGGACAGCCTCTTTCGTAGACCACCTCGTCCGTGCCCGCAGTTGGTTGCCCAAGGACGACCCCTTCTTCTCGAAGGTGCTCGGTGGCACGAGCGCAGAGGAATTCCTGGACGTGCTGTGGTCCCCGCAATTACGGCGCTCGCCGAGCTGGCTCGGGTACGCAAGACAACGTGACGCGCTCATCAAGTCGGGTTGGAAGGCGATCCAGGATAGCGAGGATCCGGTTATTGTCGCCGCGCGCGAACTCGTCATCCTGATGCGCGAAAACGAGAAGCGCGGGCGTGAGCTCGACGCGAAGGAAGAAGCCCTCGGTGCTGAGATGGCCCGCGCATTGTTCGCGTGCTACGGCCAGGATTCCGGTTCAGACGGCGTCGGTTCCGATGGGACGATGACGCCCCGGTTTTCGGACGGTGTCGTCAGGGGCTTTCCGACTCGTTCTAGCTCTGGCGGCACAATCGCACCTTCTCGTGCGATACCACACCGCACGACGTTCTACGGGCTCTACGCTCGCAACACCGAGTTCGACAACGAGTACCCCTTCAATCTCCCGAAGATCTGGCTGGACCGCAAGGACAAGGTTGACATGACGAAGCCCGTCAACTTCGTCAGCACGAACGACATCACCCGCGGCAACATGGCCCTCGACACGTCGCCTTACACGCGGTACTCCGGCGGCAGCTCCGGAAGTGTCGTCGTCAACAAGGCGCTCGAAGTCGTCGGGGTGGTCGGCGATGGCAACATCGAATCACTGCACAACGACTTTGTGTTCAGGGACGACGTGCCGCGCGCCGTATCGGCGCACGTCGACGGAATCATGGAAGCCCTTGTGAAGATCTACGACGCCGATCGCATCGCCAAAGAGCTCGTCGGGAAGTCCGCATCTCCGCGACTACGTTTCAAACACGGTGTGCGTTCCATCCTCGAGGACAGCAAGGGCAACTTTTGGTTCGGGACTTGGAGCGAGGGTGTCGCGCGATTTGATGGTGAGAAACTCACCTACTTCACCACGGCGGATGGTTTGGACCGGAACCAGGTCAGGAACATCTTCGAGGATGGGAACGGAACGATCTGGTTCAACACAGGAGATGGCATCTGCAGCTATGACGGGAAGAAGATCACTGCCCACACCGATCGAGACTACAGCTCAAAGGATGATTGGAAGCTTGGCGCAGAAGACCTCTGGTTCGGTGAGGACGACGCGCGCGTCAAGAATAAGCTCGAAGGGCAACCTGGTGTGTACCGGTATGACGGCGAGAAGCTCACCTTCCTGAGGTATCCGCTTCCGAAGGATCGCGACATCGACTGGCACTACAAGAGCACCGGTATCGCCCGAGGAAAATACGGGAGAATCTGGTTTGCAACGTATGGGTCGGTTATCGGGTACGACGGACGTTCCTTCACGTTTATGAACACCCAGAGTGGGAGCTTTGACGGGTCAGTCGAAACGGACCTGCACGTTCGCAGTATCTTCGAGGACAGCAAGGGTAGGCTCTGGATCGGAAACAACGGAATCGGAGTCCTCCTTCAACACAACGGCAAGACGATCAACTTCACCCAAGAGCACGGACTTGGCAGCGAAGAAAACCGAGGTGGTAGCGGGCCTCTTCCCGGAGATGCAAAAGATGGTTCCCTTTCGCTTGATCGCGTGTTCTCGATCGGTGAAGACGCGGCTGGCAATATCTGGTTCGGATTGCAAGGCACTCAGGGCTACGGTGCTTGGCGATACGACGGTAAGACGCTCCGACACTTCACGGAGAGTGACGGACTTACGAGCAAGCACATTTCGGCTATCTATCGCGACAAGCGGGGCGACCTGTGGCTCGCCGGCGACGGCGTGTTCAAGTTCAACGGAGAATCATTCGACAGAATCCACTGACACGATGCGGAAGCTGTCGGTAGCGCCGGCACGCTTGTGATGGGAGGGGTGGTCATGCGGAAGAAGAGGACGGTGTCCGTCGCGGTTGTCGCGGCAGCGATCCTGATGTGCTTCGCGCTGTACTTCGTGACAAGAACATTGCGGTTCGAGTCACCGCGGGCCAAGTCACCGCAGCAGTCGACGGTCGACTCGCAGTTGGCCGAGGGGGAATCTGTCGATGTCGCTGACGTGACCCCGGTCGTAGACTCGGCCACGAAGAGCGTTCGTCAAGGTCCGGTGGTGGACGATCTGCCCAGCGGGTCTGCGGAGACGGGAACGAAGTTGCTGCGTGTGTTCCTCGAGGGGATCACCGAAGAAGACGCGAGGACGACGACGGTCACGTTGACAGGCGTGGACAGCCGCGCCTTCGATACGCGACTGACCATTCTCGAACAACGGCACGATTACGTGGAGTGGATCCAAACGTCTTTGAACGATGTCTTGGAAACCGAGTTGGCAGTTGACGGCCAAATGGGACCGGTTACACGGCAAGCGATCACCACCTTCCAACGGCAGGAGCGTCTGCAAGAGAACGGTCGCGCAGGCCCGAAGACCGAAGAGGCGCTCATTCGGCGCGTCGGCTCGCATCCGCCGGCGCCGCATTGGCCCGCGGAGATCCGGGATTCGTGGTCGTGGCGAGGATTGTCGACTGAGGGACTGGCATCTGAGGGACTGGCATCTGAGGGACTGGCGAGCGAGTTTGACCTGGATCCGTTCTTTGCTGATGTGGCGCAGAAAGAAGACCTGCAGGTCGACGAGCTGGAAGTCCAGGTCGACCATCCACTGCACGTCCTCGAGACGACCCGGGTACCCCTGTCCGGTGGCGTGGTGTTGGAGAGCGGGCAGACTGTCTACCAGGTTCGGGTGCGGTTGATTCCTGACGGCGGGCGACCCGTGTTTTGGCCGGAGCTCACGATTGCTGTGCGCGACGCGCAAACGAGAGCGCACCTCGAGAACGTAGAGCTCTACGGCATTACGACCAACTACATAGACTTGTGGCAGCAGCCCGGGCCGAGCGAGATCTACACTTCGCTCGGCGGAGGCCTCAGCTCGCCCATCGTGTTGTCGGGCGGGCGCTTTTCCGACGAGCCGAAGAACGAGGTCGCAGGTATCGCATTGCGGCCTGCGGCGGGCGACGCACCTCAGCTCATCGAGTTCGCGTCGCGTGTGGCGACCGACCGCGGCGTCATCGTGTACGCGAGGGCGCCCGGTTACGCCTGGGGCCGGGTCCTGTTCGATGTCACGACGGGCGCAAACCCCGAGCTGCTATTGGAGCCAGCCGCCACGCTCGACGTTCGACTGACGAACGTGCAGCTCGACGGCTACGCCGCGCTCGAGACGGAGGCCACGCTTTACGTCCACCGGACCGTCAGGGGCGTGGGCCTTGTCTGGTCGCAGCGGCTCGACGAAACGCTCAAAACCAAAGGGCTGCGGCTCGAGGGTCTGGAGCAGGGCGAGTACACCGTCTCGGTTGAACTGGTCGATGTCTCGGTTAAGCAAGACGATGAATGGCGTTTGAAGAAGCAGCCGGTACTCGCGAGCCAAAAGTTCTCCCTCGCCACCGGCGAAACGCGCGATGTGCTGCTTGCGTTGCCCGATCCGCCCGCGCCGACGCAGCGCGCGTCACTCGGTGGCGTAGTCTCCTTCCCGGCCTTCGGCGGCCCGAACTTCGACGGCGCGGAGGATGTGCAGCTGCAGCTCTTCGGGGCTGACTTTCGTTACGGCGAGCCCGACTTCACGCTCTCGCTCGCTGAGATGAAGCCGGTCAGCCGCGCACTCCCGACCTGGTCGTTTCTCTTGGAAGACCTCGAGGTAGGCTCCTACGAAGTCATGCTCCGGCCGTTCATGACGCGCTGGATGCTCGAGCTTCCCGCGGGTGGCCGCGAGGATGTGGAGCTCGTGATCCCGCAGCTCGCCGAGGTGTATCTCGACACCGTCGACGCGCAGACCGGCGAGCGGATCCCGTTGCGCACGATCCGATACGCCCACCGGGAAGTCCTTCCGGGCCAGGTGAGCAACGGAAGTAATCACGTCAGCGAAGCTACGGCCGTCAGCGAGGGCGAGCCGGGCCGCTTCCACTTCTGGACATCGCCAGGCGCGGTGTACGTTCGGACCTTCGGTATTCCGAGCGGGCTGAACTACGGCATGCGTCGTGAGAACCTGGAGCTGGTCGCTGGGCTCCAGCCGGTGCGCTTCGAGCTTGCGCCGATCTGCGCCCTCCGCTTCGAGTTCCGCGACGGCGAAGTCGCCCTGCCGCGTTCGGACCAAATCCACGCGGGGCTGAGCCGGGGTATCCGAGCGGTCGACCACGACGGTCGTGCGACTGCCGTCTCGGAGCTGGTCGTGGAACTGAGCCTGCCCGGCGTATACGAGATTAGCTTCGACGGCATCGGTGCCGACCGCTTCGACCCGATCCCTCCTCGGCGTGTATCAGTGCGGTCGGGCGAGACGGCGGAGGTAATCGTCGAGTTGCGCCGGAAGTAAGTGAGTCTCGGTTCGTGCGTCGGCAGGGCTTTGGTGTGCTGGTCCACCACCGCATTGCAAGCCACCGAAGTTGCAATCGGGGTTATCGTACTCAACCGAATGCTCGACCTCGGAGCTGCACAACGTCGGAGCCGATCAGCAAATGACCGAGCATCGAGCAGAGTTGGTACGTCTTGGGCCATCATGCAACAACGTCCCGGAGTCCTTCAGATTACGAACGAATTGATCCGTGGACTTGGAGTCGCGGTCGTGGATCAGATACCGCTACTGCATGCTTACCCAACTTCTGGACCCCACGGCTAAGAGTACAAACAACGGCGCGCGGCTGGATACCAACCGCGCGCCGTTTCTTCGTTCTCGGCAGTCAAGATCGTCGTGAAGGGATGAGCGTGTCGAAGCTACCCTGCGTCTGAAGTGCGCGTCTTGAGGTACTCGACAATGATCTTGGCGATCGCTTCCGATGCGCTGCGAATGCGAGTGCCGGAAGAGAGACGATCCATGGTCTCGCCCATCCCTTGCTTCTTCTTCCCGCTCATCAGGCCCGAGGTCTTGACGGTAAATCCGCCGGAACCGGACGAGGAGTCGGCCGAGTCGACGCTCTCGGTTCGATCGACGGTGATGCGGTCCAGCGTGTTGCCGTTGCGATCGCGCAGCTCTACGACAGTCGTGACCTCACTTCGCCCGATCCAGAAGTTACCGAGCTCCAGGTGAACCACCTCGGCGTGAATGACGTAATCCCCGCCGCTTTCGGTGATGGACAATCCGTTCGCAGCACCTTGCCCCGCCAAAGTCCCGAAGTGCGACCGGATCATCGCCTCTTTGTCTTTTTCGTAGCTCGCGCGCTGTTTGGCATCGAGACCGTCTGGATCTGCGGAGAACTTGAGCGGCGCGGCCGAGAAGCTCGTCTTGCCGACGAATGGATTCGGCGTAGTCTGCTTCTCGACATTCCACGGTGTGGCACAGCCGTTGAGTAGAAGGGCGATGCAGAGTGCGAAGCCGCTACCAGTGATTCGAAGCGCTTTCGCTTTCAGTCGCCCGCCGGAATTGTCGTGGAGGACATGGCCTCGATCCACTCGACACGTCGTGCCCGCGTTCTTGACTACAGACGCTGCATTCATGCCCGTGAGTCCGGCCGCTGCCTTGTTCAACATCGTCGCGCTCTTTTCTCTGGAGAGATTCGTTGGAGAACGGTGAGCTTGCCGGTGATCAAGGACTCGGCCTGCTCGGGTCTTCTCTCGGTGGCCGTCACTTGACGGCGTCGGTCACCTACAACGAGAAGGGGAATGAATCCGAACACCGAACAGCGAGGAGTGCGATTCCGGAGAATAGATGAAGGAACTGACGGCGCGCCAGGATCCCATACACCCCCCCCAAAGCCAGTCGCGACCTACAGGTACGAAAATGCCTCGCGGCTCGCACCGCGGTTTGCACGATTCGATTTTTGGCTGGCCAGTCGCGCGACGGCTCGGTTGTATCTCATCCGGACCGCGTCCTTGGTGCTTCCAATCCACGTGGCGAGTTCGTCGAACGAGTCGGCCCAATATCTCAGTTCGATGATCGCTTGGTCTTCCTGAGTCAGTCGTTGGAGGCACGATCGCAGCCAGTCGATCGCTTCGCGACGAGCGGCAAGCTGGGGGGGCGTTTCGATGAATCCCCGCCTTGGGTCCTGGCCGGGCTCGGCGCACGACAGGGGTTGCTCTCGATCGATCGACCGGCGCAATGTCGAGAACCAGTCGACCTCGTCTCGAACGACGTTCTCGACCATGCGGCCAAGAAGGGCTCGGAACTGTGCCACGTTCGAGTCGAGGAATTTCGGACCGTATTCGATGAGATGCACCGCGACGTTCTGCGCGATGTCGCTCGGTAGAGTCTTTCCGCGCAGGCGCTGGCCGAGGCGGCGGCGTGCATGATGTCGAAGCCACCCGTAGTGTCGGGTGAGCAACGTCTCGAGAGCCCGGCGTTGCGCCGAACTCCACCTGCTGCCGATCGATAGTCGGGCCAGCGCGGCTCCCCGACGATACGGTTTGACGATCATGTACTGGACCTCCGACAACAGTGCGTCGTTTGCGGCGATCGAGGTCAGAAGTTTGTGGAGAAATTCGGGGATGCGGTCGGTCCGGGCACACGCCATTCAGCTGGACGGCCGGGTCTGCGGGGGCGACGGTCAGGGAACTCCGGATCGCTCCTCACGGGGGCGCCGGCGACGAATCAGCGGTGCGATCGCGAAGCGCTGTTCGGCAATCGAAGCGCGAAGGGCGTGGATTTCGGGGGTCAGGCGGCTGTCGTCGCGAAACCGTCGGTGACGCTTGAGGAAGGCGAGTTCGACGCTGGTTCGGAAGAAGCGGGCGAGCCGTGACCAAGCGCCCCATCCGCGGGTTCCGAGCACACGCAGCAGGTGAGCGCTGCGGCGGCCGGTCGATCCCATCATCGACGCCTCGTGGGACGTGAGCGTTCCGCGTTCGACCTCAGCGTACAACTCGGTCCAGATCATGTGACGTTCACGCGCGAGGCCGCGATACGCCAACGCGCTGAGAAACAAGAAGCCTCCCACCAGGATCAGAGTGATGGGCACGTCGGGATGGTTGAAGCCAGCGTGGAGAACGATCGCCGCCGCGAAGCCGCCGAGTACCAAGCCGACGCGACGCAGCTGGGTGCGGCTGTCACGGGCCAACGCGATCGCAACGCCGACGCAGCACGAGAAGATGGTGTGGGCCAGTCCGGTTGCATACGAGCGCACGAGCCACTCACGCCACATCGCGTCGACGCCTTCGTGTCTCAACGTCGACCAGTAGTAGAGGGAGTCTTCCGTCGCCGAGAATCCGAACCCGACCAAGGCGCCGTAGAGCAACCCGTCCACGACGCCATCGATTTGGCGATGGGCGAAGAGAAGAATCGCGATGAGAGCCGCGCCTTTGGCGAACTCCTCGCAAACCGGAGCCACGCAGACCGAGAGAACTTGGTCGGCGGTCGCGTCACTGCCGAGAGATTGCAAGACGATGGATTCGAGGCCGCACGTCTCGCCGAAGAGCGAGAGCGCTACGGCCGGGATTGCTCCCCAGAGAAACATGCCGGAGACGAGCCACCACGGCTCACGCTCATGATGATCGAGTGACCAAAAGAAGAACGCATAGATCAGCATGGGGGCGAATGCGATGAGTACGATGCCCAAGATCGTGGCCATGTCGCGGTTCCCCCTCCCTTGCCGCGGTCGCCTCTTCGTCGGCGCGGCCGTCGTCTTAATGTCCGGACTCATAGGTCGTTGAATACCCGCTCGATCATACCAGGTGGGCGACCGTATCTCGCCGCGAGCCGACGCGGTCGGTGGTTGTTTGGCAGAAGGCTCGTCGCGTGTCGCCTCGGGGTCTGTAACCCCAATCCGTGCTCTGCACTCAGACTCGTCCGGTTATTGGCCTGGGAGGAGGGGCAGTGTTGAGACGGGATACCACGCTAGCGACTGCGAACCCTTTGCCCACGCGGCTAGGCACCGTCATGGTGCTCGGAGTGTTGTGGCTCGGAGTGTTGTGGCTCAGTGCTGCGCTTGCTGGCTCCGTAGGCCGCTCGCTCCCTGCGACGCCGTCGAACGTCTTCGGCGTGGGGGGCTCGACCGAGGACGCCGGCCATGTTCAGCGAGACGACGAGGCGCCGCTCACCCAGCCGGCGGTGTTCCGGCACAACCACCGACGGGTTCGGTGCGGAGCCATGGGCCTGAGACTGGTCCGACCACGGCGCGCCCGTAGGTGCGTCCTACTGCGGGGCAACCAACCCTCTATCGCGCATCTTTCGGCCGACCCGGGGCGACCTGCCGTCGCCGAATTGCCACGCTTCCCAAGATTTTCCGTTCGCTCATTTCCTGACCCCCGCTGAGTCTCGTTGACGGCCAGTGTCCTGGATCAGAATTTTCGTACGACTTCTGATCCAGAACACTAGTCGCGCAACTCGAGTTGAAAGGTCTACCCATGGGCAGTTGGTATCGTGGTGTCGTGGTTTTCGCATTCTGCTGCTTCTTGGCTCCCGACGCGGGGGCTCAGAGCATTCTATACTTCAATCAAGCCGACGATTCTGTCGCAGCGAGCGCTCTCAATGCGCACGGTCTGTCGTTCTCGGAAGTGACGACGCCGGCGAGTTTCGACTCTCAGCTGACGTTCCTCGAGTGGGATCTGGTCATCGTCGAGTCTGCGTGTTGCACGTTCGACAGCGCCGTCTTGGTCGACTACGTGAACAACGGGGGGCGAGCCATACTTTCGTACTGGGATCTGGACGCGGACGCCTCACTCCAGACGGCGTTCGACATCTCTTCAACGAGTTCGTTCACCACTCCCACGACCATCAACCCGTGGGTGACCGGGTCGGCACTGTGGAACCAACCGAACGTTGTTTCTGCTCTGTCTGCCAGTACCAGTAGTTGGGTCGACAACGGCGATCGGCTGACGCCGAACTTCTCCGGCTACGCCGTCGGAGGGTTCACTAGCTTCTCCACGGCGGGCGAGGCCGGTGTCGTCATCGGAAACGAGGGGCGCACGATCACCATCGGCCACGAACTCGATGGATTGAGTCTCGGCCCGGCGATCGACTTCATCGAGAACTGCGTCGTCTTCCTTCTCGAACCGAGGGTCTTGGTCTATTCCGACAGCGGCTCGACGGTTGCCCGGGACGCGGTCTCGGCGGAGGGGCTCAGTTACTCTCTCTCGGTTGGAAGTTTTGGTCTCAACGATGCCCTGGACAAGGTCGATTGGGATCTTGCGGTTATCGACAGCTCGCTGAATGGGCTCGATACGACGGAGCTGACACAGTTCATCAACGCGGGCGGACAGGCGATCGTTTCGTACTGGGACCTCGATACCGAGCCCGACCTGCAAGACGCGCTCGGAATCGACGCCGCGACGGACTTCACGGCGCCGATGTCGATCTCCTCGTGGGACGACTCTCCGTTCGGGGAGCTCCTGTGGAGCACGCCGAACTTGCTCGACGACATCCCGGCGGGCGCGGACCTCGTCTTCGACAACGGCGACCTGCTGACCGTCGGGGCGGACGCTACCGCGGTCGGTGGGTTCGCGGTCTCACCGACGCCAGGTCAGGCGGCGGTCGCAGTCACTCGCGGCGGGCAAGCGATCACGATCGGTCACGACTTCAGCAGTCTCGATCCCGTGGCCGCGACCGACTTCGTACAGAACTGCGTTCACTTTCTGCTCGAGCCGCCGGCTCAGATATTGGTCTACTCGACGAGCATCGGTGAACACGTCGAGGACGCGCTCGACCGTGACGACTATTCGTACCGCGTCGTCAGCTCTTCCAACGCGCTGCGCAGCAAGCTTCGCGGCGCAATCGACTGGGACGTCGTGGTTGTCGACAACCCTTCGACGGGTGTACCCACGGACGCGTTGATCGACTACATCGCGGCCGGCGGCCAGGTGCTGCTGTCGTACTGGAATCTCGATATCGATACAGAACTGCAGCTTGCGGTAGGAGTGACCACCGTGACCGAGATCACGTCGCCGATGCCGATTTCCGACTGGCCAACCGTGACGCCGATCTGGACGCAGCCGAATCTTGTCCCCGGCTTGTCTCTCAATGGAAGCGACGATTGGTTCGACAACGGAGATTTCATGATGGCTGATGCCGGCGCTGAGATCGGCGGCTTCACGCCCGATCCGTTAGCCGGCGCCGCGGGAGTCATCGTTTCACGTGGAGGCCGCGTGGTCGTGCTCGGCCACGACCTCGATTCCGTTGACAGCCAAGACGCCACCGACTTCGTTCACAATGTGGTCGATTGGTTTGCACCGCTGCCGCCCGAAAACGATGAATGCGCCAACGCGTTGCCTCTCGGCGATGATCCGGTGCTGGCCAATATGGCGACGGCGACCAATGACGGTAGCGCGTCGTGCGGTGCGTCGTCCACCAACCCCGACGTTTGGTACACGTACACCGCGTTGGCCGACGGGACCGCAACCATCACCACGTGCGGTACGCACGACACGTTCGGTCAGAACACGGGCATGGACACGGTGCTGACCGCGTTTGACACTTGCGGTGGGTCTCAGCTCGCCTGTAACGATGACACGTCGTTGTGCGGTTCGCTGAACGGATCGACGCTGCGTGACAGCGCCATTCAACTCGCCATGGTGTCCGGCCAGACGGTACTCGTACGAGTGTCTCACTTCGGAAACTCGCGGCCCGGACCGTTCTTCGTGACGGCGGAGTACGACTACGCGCCGCCAGTCAATGACGACTGTGGCAACGCCACGCCGATCGGCTCCGGCAGCTTGACCGGGAGTCTGTTCGGGGCGACCAACGATGGGTTCGCGTCGTGCGGGGCGTCCGGATCGAGTCCCGATGTTTGGTACTCGTTTACCGCACCCGCCTCCGGAAACTTGATCGCGAACACGTGCGGATCCAGTGACCTCGGCGGTATCGATCAGGGTGTCGACTCGGTCTTGGCCGTCCTCGACGGCTGCGGCGGATTCGAGTTGGCGTGTAACGACAACTGGACCGGCGTCGCCGGCGGGGCGTGCTTCGCTCAAAACACCGGGTTGATTCGTGACGCTGCGGTCGAGGTCGGTCTCGCGGCTGGTCAGACCGTACTCTTGCGCGTTTCGAACGTTGCCAGTGGCACGCTCGGACAATTCGTTCTCAACGTCGAATTTGCTCTTCCACCGCCGGCCAACGACGATTGTGCAGGCGCCGTCCCGGTCGGGGTGGGCTCCTTCCTCGGCAGTTTGACCGGTGCCACGAGCGACGGGAGTGCCTCGTGCGGCGCCGTTTCGACGCCGGACGTGTGGTACCAGTACAGCGCCACGCAGTCGGGCGCCTTGACCGTGACCACGTGTGGAACCCACGACGCGGGCGGCGTCGACGCCGGCGTCGATACGGTCCTTTCGCTCTACGACGCGTGCGGTGGGAGCGAACTCGCCTGCAACGACAACTGGACCGCGGGTCCCGGAGCGTGCGGCGCGAGTGATCTCGGTACTGTCGGCGACGCCGCTGTCGAGCACGTCGTAACGGCAGGTGACACGGTTTGGATCCGGGTCGCCGCGGCCGACAGCGTTCTCGGTCCCATCGCGTTGACGATCCAGTTCTCGGCGGCCGGACTCCCGAACGATGATTGCGCGAATGCGTCTTCGGTCGGGGAAGGCACATTCCTCGGATCGCTAGCCGGGGCGACGAACGACGGCTCTGCGAGTTGCGGCAACTCGAACGCGAGTCCTGACGTGTGGTACTCATGGACCGCGACCGAAACCGGGACGGTGACGATTGCGACCTGTGGCACGCACGATCTCGGCGGCGTCGACAGTGGCGTCGACCCGGTCCTGGCGGTGTTCGACGGTTGCGGAGGTAGTGAACTCGGTTGCAACGACAACTGGCCGTCTGGCGGCGGCGACGCTTGTCTGGGCTCAGACCTTGGAGTCCCAGGCGACGCGGCAGTCGAAGTTTCCGTGGTGTCCGGTCAGACGGTCGTCATTCGACTGGCGAACAACGTGGGATCGCCCGCCGGCAGTTTCCTGCTGACGGTTTCGTTCGACGCGGGGGTCGCGGGTGCGTTCCGGCGTGGGGATGCCAACGACGACGGTGGCGTGGACATTTCGGATCCGGTCTTCCTGTTGGCGCAACTCTTCACAGCAGGAGCGACGACGACGTGTGACGACGCGGCCGATGCGAACGACGACGAAGCCATCGACGTGGCGGACCCGGTGTTCATTCTCGGCGCGTTGTTCGTGACCGGTGCGCCTCCGCTTCCCGCGCCTACTGCCTGTGGGGTTGATCCGAGCGGTTCTGGATTGGGTTGCGCGCTGTACACCAGCTGCCCGTGATGGATCGTTCGATCGATTTGCTTTGACCGCATCAAAAAACGAGGAGCCAACGGTTGTTACCGTTGGCTCCTCGTTTTCTTGTTTCTCAGTCTTCAGTATCGCTTTGCCTAGGAACTAGGCGAGGCGAACCACGTTTTCGGCGGCGGGGCCTCGTTGACCTTCGACAATGTCGAATTCGACGCGAGCACCTTCGCTCAGCGTCTTGAAACCTTCACCGTTGATAGCGCTGTGGTGGACGAAGCAGTCGGGACCGTCATCGGGTGTGATGAAGCCGAAGCCTTTCTCGTCGCTGAACCACTTGACTGTTCCTTGAGTAGCCAGGGCTTCTCTCCTTAGGTATGTTGCAATGTCCGGACTGCTGATTCGTTCGCGCCGACTTTTGGCGTTCTACTGAAACGAGCTCGCAAGTCGGATGCTAGACAGTTCGAACGTTCTCTGCACGGGGCCCTTTGGGGCCTTCGCCGATTTCGAATTCAACCGCATCGCCTTCGCGCAGGTCTTCGATGTTGGAATTCTGAAGTGCGGAGTGGTGGAAGAACAATTCTCCATCGTCGCCCGCGATAAATCCGAAGCCCTTGTCGCTGACGAGCTTCTTAATGGTTCCGGTAGCCAAGATGGCCTCCTTATGTGTTGGTCCTGTTGGGACCCGGTCGTGTCTGCTCGGATATCCAGCGACGCGCTGTTAACCGTTGGGCAGGTGTTCTAGATCTGGTTCCAGAGACCAGGTTCAAAACATGCCACCCGTCGCTGGTTCTCCCGTTGGATCACACGGTGCTGCGGGCTTCACTGTTTCGGCTGGACTCGCACGCCAAACAAGATTGAGTGTCCGCGGTCGGAACGGTTGGTTCGCAGCGATCATCCACGTCAGCAAAACAGTTGCTGGGGTGGATTCTCGCGTGCGAAGCCTCTTGCCGGCCTCGGACTCTTGCGACGAGTTTTGGCCACCCTACCTTGGCTGGCCCGGGAGTCCAAGAGGGTTCGTTGGCTCAAATCGACAGAATTATCGGTGGGTGCAACCAGCCCGCGGCCTCGACGTTCCTCCTCCCCGATTGCCCGGCCGATCTGGTGCCGGTCGCTGCTCGGTGTCACAGAGCTCTTTCGGGAAAGGGTTTAGGGCTGTCGGGCGTGTGCCGCTTGGGCGCGGACTCGCGACATTTGGGCGCGAACGATCGGCAGCATTAGGCGGCGCACTGCGTTCGTGGTACTGAATCTTCCGTTCAAAACGGTGACCGTCTCGGCCATACGCGCCGAATTCGAAATCTCGCCTCTGCAGATGGAAGGGTGTTCCATGTTGGTTCTGACGTGGTTGCTGCTCGGTCCGCTGGTCACTCTCGACACCGTTGACGGTTCGAGTCAAGCCGCGCACTGGTACCGGGGCAACCTGCACACGCACAGTTTGTGGAGCGACGGCGACGACTTCCCCGAGATGATTGTCGAAGAGTATGCGACGCACCGCTATCACTTCCTCGCGCTCTCCGATCACAACATCTTGAGTCGAGGCGATCGGTGGATGTACGCGAGCACCATCGAAGCTCGAGCCAAGGCCGGTGCACTAGCGAAGTATCTGAAACGGTTCGGACCGGAGTGGGTGGAGACCCGTGGTGAGGGGCAGAAACAAGAAGTTCGGCTCAAGCCACTGTCCGAGTTCCGCGGGAAGTTCGAAGAGCCCGGGAAGTTCCTCCTGATCGAGGGCGAAGAGATCACGTCGAGCTTTCAACGTCTGCCGGTTCACATCAACGCGACGAACGTGAAGTCCAAGATTCCGCCGCAGCGCGGGGCCAGTGTTCGCGACGTCATTCGCAATACGTTGCGACAGGTTATCGAGCAGAGTGAAACGTCTGGTCAGCCGATTCTTGCTCACGTCAACCACCCGAACTTCGGCTACGCGATCACCGCCGAAGACTTGGCGCATGTCGTCGAGGAGCGTTTCTTCGAAGTCTACAACGGGCATCCTTCGGTCCACCACCGAGGAGACGCCAAGCACTGCGGCGTAGAGCGAATGTGGGACATCGCCAATGCCATTCGCCTAGGGGTACTCGGTGCGGCGCCCCTGTACGGCCTTGCCACGGATGACTCGCACAACTATCACGCGAAGACCGGCTCGTTGACGCGTCGGGGTTGGGTGGTCGTGCGAGCGAAAGAGCTAACAGCGCGATCGCTCATCGCAGCCATGGAAGCTGGCGATTTCTACTCGTCGAGCGGGGTAACACTGAAAGACGTGCGATTCGATGCCAAGGCTCGTACGTTGAAGGTCGTGATCGATCCCGCGCCCGGCGCGACCTACACCGTCGACTTTGTCGGGACGAAGCGGGATTTCGATCGTGCCAGCGAGCCGCAGCAGTGCGACGAGGGCAAGCCACTGACCGGGGTGACTCGCAACTACTCCGAGGCCATCGGTGAAGTCTTCCAATCCGTCGACGGGGTCGAAGCGACCTACCGCTTGACCGGCGAAGAACTCTACGTCAGAGCGGTCGTCACATCGTCCTTGCCGGTAGATCGCCCCGTGTGGGAGGGTCAAAAGCGCAAGGCGTGGACGCAGCCGGTTTCAGCGCAATAGATCAGGAGATACAGCGCGGCCTCACTCGTTGACGAGCACGTGTACGATGCGGCACGCCGTGCCGCGACTTCGTTCGTTTTTCGTCGCGGAGATGCGGACGAACAGTGAGTGGGGGAGCGGTGTGAGTTCTGCTTCGAGGATGTGCGCCCACGGGAGATGGAGACCTCGGCTCCACGGGGTGAACAGATCGCGCGATTTCCACGCACCGTCGTCGACGCGGTACTCGATGACGCCCGCGTCCGGCCCGGCGGCGACGAACAAGCCGATCGCGCGACCGGCGAAGTCGTACCTGAACGAATCGCCGGGCGCGGTTCCCACGAGCATGGGCACGTTGACGAACCCGTCCCGCACGCCTCCTCCGACGCCTTCGAGGCGTGGGTCGCACGCGTCGGCGAGAGCGAACCCATCGAGTACAGTCGCGGACTGCACGGCCGCGAAGCGCGCCGAGTCGTAGCTGAAACGGTCGAGCCGTGGCGGCCAAGGGTGGGGCTCTTGTTTTGCAGTCGTCTCGATCGGCTGAGACCAGGCGTGCGAAAGCGCCCGTCGTATCGTCGAGGCGCACAGTGCTTGGCCGTACTTCGACGGATGCACGCCACGGAAGTCCTTCTCCCATGTGAACTGTCGGGCGTCGATGCGCTCGCTCACCTCACGGGCAAAGTGAATCGACGTCGCTCCGTAGTGCGCGGCGACTGTCTCGTGGTTTTCGATAACCGGGGGCGTGCGACCGGCGTGGTAGTCGACGAAGTTCGGCGGGGCGACGAAGTGCATCACGACCAAGTCCATCTGCGGATTGGCGCGTCGCGCGCGGCGCAGAATTCCCTCCATGCCGCGAGTCACTTCGAGCGGGTTGCGTCCGTTGGTAAGATCGTTGACCGCGGCCTCTTCGAAGAGCAAATCGACCGGGCCCCGACTGAGGACGTCACGGCTGAGACGAAACGCACCGGGTGTCGAACCGGTGGAGGCAAGTCCGGCGGAGACGAAGTCGAACGTTGTCTGCGGGAAGCGCTCTTCTAGATAGCGCATAGTGGCATCGCGCCAGCCGGGATTCTGCGTGATCGAGCCGCCGAGAAAGGCGACCCGCCCCACGCCTTCGCGCTCGAATTTGATCCGAGAGTTTTGCAGAGCCGGCGCGGACCCGGATGACCCCGGGGCCCCCGAGGATCGCGAGATGAAGTAGTCGGCTCGTTTCGGCAAAACGGATGCGTGACGCTCGATGAAGTCGGCGACTCGAAGCGGATCGGGATGCTCGAAATGGTGGCCATTCGATCGCTCGGTTCCCTTTGGAACCCGTAGCACGTCGATCGTTCCTCCGAGCGCTCGGTAGCGTTCGGCGAGAATGAGAGTGTTCTCCGCCGGGGGTACGATGACGTCGTTCATCGAGATCACGTGGAAGAGCGGAATCTTGGCCGCGGCGATCGTGGCGAGCGTATCGATGGGATTACCGCGGTAGGTCGCCGCTTCCGCCTCGGTGATTCCGAGCTCCGTCAGGCAACTCTGCCACGACTCGGCGTGCCCCCGGCCCGTGCCGTGACCGCCAGGCCAACTCTTGATGTCGCAGACCGGGGTGTCGGCGTAGATACACGCCACTCGCGTCGGCCAACGGGAAGCGAAAGCGTAGACGAACAGCCCCCCGCGGCTCACCCCTTCCAGCGCCACGCGGTCGGCGAGTCCTCGATCGACCATGAACCGATAGAACGCGGCCCAGTGGTCCATCGCGCGGGTGCTGCCGAACATGCCATCGGTGTCGATGAACGCGACGTGAAAGCCCCGCGCCAACAGATGTCTATCTGCCGCAGTGTGAAACCCGGGGAACCGGGCGCGCCAAACCCACGGCCGTCCCGGAGCCACTAGATTCGGAATGACGACGAACGCCTTGCGGCCGTCGACGGTGAAGTCATGACGCTTGAACTCATGCCAGCGCGATTCGGTCCCCGGCCACTCTCGGCTCGGATCGCGATTCGGTCGGTGCGAAGGGGTGTCGACCGGGGGACCATCCCCGACGACCCCGCCCTCGAACGTGGCGAGGGAGACGGGGGAAAGGGAGCAGAGAAGAACGGAGCAGAGCGCGAGCGAGCAGACGGCGACGCTGCAAAGCAACGCCCACGGACTCACGGCCGTCGAGGCGTCCACACTAATTCTTGATCACGAACGGGAAAGGCTTGTCGTCGGATCCGACGAGCCTCGCGCTGAACCTCCAGCCGTCGGTCTCATCGCCGAGCTTCAAGAGCAGTCTATTCGTGCCCTGAGTCAGTTGAATCGAAGTTCGGTCGTCGCCGATTCGGTGCGGTCGAGACTGCAAGTGAGAAAACACGCGCTGGCCGTTGAGGAACACGATCAGCGCGTCGTCGCTTCCCGTAATCAACGTGGCGTCTCGAGCTTCGGGAATGTCGAGCTCGACGTACGCGTACCCGATGGCGCGGTCATTCGGTCTCAAGATGACGTCTAAGTCGATAGCGCCGTCCGGAGTGTAGCTACCTGTGGTGATCCACTCGCTGCGCGACGGGCCGTGTGGCGTTCGATCCCGCACATCGACGTGAGACTCGAAGGCGAGGGGCACATCCCACTGGTCCGGAGACGGGCAGACGAATCCGCCGTGCACCCACCACTGACGAAGCACCCCATCGGTAACCGTGACGTCTTTGCCTTGGCCGAGCGCTCGCAGTCGCCCGGCGAGAATCGCGTAGAAGGGATGCGATTCAGGAGTGAGCAGGCGTACCTGTTCGTAGAGCGGTCGCAGGGTCTCACCGTGCACGGCGTGATCGGCGCGGCGGCCGATGTTGACCGCCGCTTCGATGAACAGTGGGACGAGTCTCTGGTCTTCGAAGTCGACGAGACGTTCGAGGATGACCTTGGCGTCGGCGGGGCGTCCGACGTGGTACAAGCCGCCCAGTGCTATTCCGTGAGCCCGCGACGACTTCAATCGTGTGAGCATTGCGCCGTAGATGTCAGCAGACTCCTCGCGGTGCTCCTGGTCGATCAGTCCCTTTGCGACGCGATCGATTGCAAACATCGCGGCCAACCCGAGCGGGGTTTCAGCGTCGTCCGCGTATGGGAGCAGTTGCTGTGCCGACTCCGGTACGGCGATCGAGCCGAGCGCCTCGATCGCGGCTCTTGCGACTAACGGACGCGACGACTGGAGAAACGGAGCGATGCTCGGGACCGCCCGAGCGTCGCCGCGGGTGCCGAGCGCTCGCAGGTAGAGTTCTTCGACAGCGTCCTTGTCGTTGGCGAGACCCTGCATGAGAAGGCCGGTCGCGGCGCCGATTCGGGATCGGCCGAGGGTACGGATGGCGGTTCGACGGTACTCCGGTTCACGGATCTTGTACGAGAGCCAACGCATCAGCTTTGTCGCGTTGCTGTCCGCCATCAGTTCGATCGTCAATCGCCGAATGTGTTCGTCCGTCGCCTTCTGGTGAGCGAGCGCCAACGCCGAGCCCATCGACGCTTCCGCCCTGCTGTCTCCGTTTGCTGCGTGAATGACGTCACGAAGCAGATCCACTCCTTGGTGGTAAGGACGCTCCCGGACCGATAGCGACGCGAGGTGAGTCGTGAGAGCCGAGACGCCGGCCGCGCCTCGGTCGATCCACCGTTGACGCTCGGCGGGGTCGTCGAGGTCGATGGCGGCGGCGGCGGCACCAGCACTCTGTTGGACGTTCGTCGCGAGGCTGGCACTGGGGTCGATGACGAAACCGGGTTCGAAAGCTTCGCTCTTCGCGGCGAGAGTTGCCAGCAGCAAGACGGCGAGTAGCGAGCGCACGGCTGGCCCGCGCGGAGTTCGTGACGTCGCCGAATGGGGCGTGAGTTTGGGCATGGCTCAATTTCTTCTGGCCAGGGTCTTTGCACACAGGTTTCTTGTGCGCACAGTTCTTCGTTGGACTCCGTTCGTCAGTGAGCGGGGCGCCTCCCAAAACGGCCGGTCCGTCGATAGGGGCGTGACATCGCATCCATGGAGTCCGAGTCGACTCATCATAGTGGAAGGAAAAGGCGCGGGGGAGTCGCAATCGCGATCGATCACGCGAGCCGACCGTCCCTCTGCTGCAACGGCGCGCCGGGGGGCGGCTATTTCTCGAGAAGGAAGCGGATCTTGATCGTCGTGGCGCCGACCACAGCTCGACCGTTGCGAGTGGCCGGCTTGTATTCGAGTTCGAGTGCCGCCTTGTGGGCCGCCTTGTCGAGTTCTTCACAGCAGCTGGGTTCGATGATCTCTGCCCACGTCACTTTGCCCACCGTGTCGATCGACAAGAGTAGCAGGACGACACCTTCATGCTCTGCGTCGATGCACGACTGCGGATACACGGGCGCGACGCGTGAGAGCAGGGTCGGCCTCTGGATCGCGGAGGCGGGCGGTGACGTTTCCGGCAGCGCGAATCGAGTCGTCGACGACGTCGGTCTTGCGTGAACCGGCTCGACGGTGGTGGTCGCTGCGAGTTCAGGAGCGACCGGGCGGGTGAGGGTCGGCTCTGTCTGATTCGCTCGCCTGGGGTGTGACCGACGCGGCGCTTCCGGGAGTGGCTCGAACGCCGTCAGCGAGACACTGGACTCGCGCGAGGCAGCGGCGCCTTCGACTGGATCTGCGACCGGCTCCTCCACGCGGCGTTGTTCGGAACGCACCCAACGAATGGGCGGGCGCTCGAGCGTCGGGGTCGCGGTGGAGCGCTTCGGCGTCGAGTCGGGGCCGGCCAAGATTGCGAGCGTCCCGATGATCACGGCGTGCAGCGTCACCGAGATGATCAAGGCGAGGCGCCCGGTGAATGCCGAGGCCGTGAGAGAGGACTTCGTGGCCATCAGAACCGCCAATCGAATCCGGCGACGACGTTGACACCGGGCTCGTTGTTGCCCGATCCGTGAATCCGATAGTCGCGATTCGTCACGTTTTCGACGCCGGCGAAGACGCGAAGGGAGTCGCACGGCGACCATGATCCACGCACCCCGAGTACCGCGTAACCCGGTGTTCCACCCACGGGAATACGCTGCGTATCGGCCTTGTCTCGCGTCGACAGTCGATCGGCGTCGCCCGCTACGCGCAGATCGACTTCGACCTTGACGGTGGTACTGGCGGGTTCGAAGCGGAATCCGACGATTCCGGTGGGGGGGGCGAGTCGCGACAGCGGTTCGTCGGATCGCACGCCGGGCTGCGAGAAGGTCTCTACCGTGCCTTCGACCCAACCGAACCCGGCGAACGCGCTCAGCTCTTCGTCGAGTTGCACGTTGGCGTTGATCTCGACGCCGTGCGCGAAGCCGTCGCCGACGTTGTCTTTGGTGACGACGGTATTGCCATCGGCATCGACGGTGCCGGTGGGGACACGCGCGATGAGATCGTCGATCAGCGTGTAGTAGTAACTCGCCTCGAGTTCGATCGTCTTGTTGCGGAGTCGACCCCCGACCTCGAAGGTCAGGAACCGCTCGGGATCGAGTTCGGGGGCGGGGATCTCCGCTTCGCCACTTCGCGACGCGTCGAAGCGCGTCAGGTCGGACAAGTTCGGAGCCCGAAACGATTGCGACGCGCCGGCAAACAGGCTGAGCGTATTCGACGCACGCCACAACCCGCGAACGCTGCCGACGCCGTCAGAGTACGTTTCGTTGATCGACGCAATCATCGTGGCATCGGTGAGGACCGGGTCTACCTCGTCGGCGTCCACGGCAATGTGAGTGAAGCGACCGCCGACCGAGAGTTCGACACGGTCTGACACGTCGACACGGTCTTCGAGGTACACGGCCCACGTCTGATAGGTCGCTTGGTCGGCCACGGGACCGCGTGTCCGTAACTCGCGCAGAGACCCGTCGGCGTTGAACTCACGGTAGAACGAGTCGACACCCTCGCGGCTGTATTCCAACCCGGTCGTGATGAGGCCGAGCGACGTGCGATCGGAGTAGTGCAGGTTGGCGCCGAGGATCGTATCGTCGAACCCTTGCAGTCGGGTGCGGCCGTTCGATCGAGTTCGGAGCTCCTCTTCATCGAGCCGCGACCGATAGAGCGTCAAGTCGCCGCGTCGATCCGTGCTGGGGTTCCAATTCAGTCGAGCGTAGGCCAACTCGCGCACTTCCGAGAGATCGCGTCGCAGATCGCTGCCGATGGTCGTGCCTCGGTAGCTCTGACCGAACACCGTCGAGTGGGTGCGCGGGATGTCGATCTGTTCATGGCGTTGAAACGCAAGTTCTAGATTCGTGTCGTCGGCGACCGCCATCACGAATTTCGCATCGCTGGCCCATTCGGTATACCCCGTGTTTTCCAGGACTCCCTGGTGGCGCCCCGCGTCGAGGTCATCGAAATCGCGGTAACTTCCTCCGACGTGGAGGGCGAACCGTGGCGTCGCCACCGATCCCTCGAGGCGCGAAACCGACGATCCTTCAGCACTCGAGAAGCGTTGGTGGACGCGTCCGTGGGTCTCGAGCTCGGTATCGGCGAGTCTGGGAGTGCGCGTGCTGTAGCTCAGCGTTCCGCCGATGGCGTCGCTGCCGTACAGCACGGAGGAGGGACCGAAGACCACCTCCGCGCCGTCGAGTGCAAGCGGGTCGATCAGCGTGGCGTACTGGTTCGGACCGTCGCGAAAGACCGAGTTGTTGAGCCGGATCCCGTCGACCATCACCAACGTGCGAAACCCGGTGAAGCCACGGAGGTATGGCGAGCCTTGGCCGTACGACGTCTTCTGAACCATGACCTGAGGCAACTCGTGAAAGGCGTCGGCCGCGGTGCGCGCACTCGCAGCCGAGTCCCCGGATAGAGAGTGCACGGTTCGGACTTGGTACGGCACCTCGAGCGGAGGAGTTGGGGTACGGGTCGCGACGACGACGATTTCGTCGGGCGTGTCGATCGGCGTTTCGGCGGGGGCTTGTCCAGCGGTGACTGGAACCGTCGAAGGGTCGTCCGCTGCCGATGCCGGACGGGTCGCCGAAAGACGCGTCGCCGAACGGAGGTCCGCCGAAGGGGCTGTCGCGGGAGTCACGTCTGTGACGGGTAGAGTCCTGAGAGGTAGAGCCGTGAGGGCGGCCAGCGCCGTTGCCATCCAGAGCACGTGGATTCCTCTCGTGACGTCGACGATGGTGGAGGCACCCGCTGTCGGGGCCGACCGAGATCGTCTCGGATGGCGATCGTTTCGGCTACCTCGCTATTGTCGGACTTTGTGGCTCGCCTGGATCATTCAGCAAGCGAAGCCGCACAGACCGCCCATTGGGCGAGTCCCGTCGTTGGGACTTGCGTGGAGGCGCCTTCTGTCGCTCGGTAGGTCTGAGTGACAGGTTTGGCCGAATCGGCCAGAGTGGTGCCCGCTCTGATGAGCCCGTGCTCTGCGCGATTGTGCGCAAAACTGTGCGTAAAAGGTGTGCATGCAAAACTGCAGACAAAAGAAAACCCGCGACGTTTGACCGTCGCGGGTTTCCAAAGATTTCTTCGCTTCGCAGTTCGGCGGTGGGTTTGACCCCAACCATCTCACGCACTGAAGGAAGTCGTCTTGCTAGTTCATGACCGTCACGTTCTCGGCGCGCGGACCCTTGGGGCCGCTGCCTTCGGTGTACTCGACAGTGTCACCTTCACGCAGGTCTTCAAAACGAGCGTTCTCGACAGCGGACATGTGGAAGAAGATTTCTCCGCCATTACCCGCGATGAAGCCGAATCCTTTGTCGGTCAGCTTCTTAATCGTTCCTTGAGCCACGGTGGCCCTCCTTCAGTGTGGGGCTCTGCCCCAAGGCGTGGAACTGGTCGGTGCGCTCATCAAACGAGTCCGGACGATCCGGGACAGAAGCGTCACCGCGTTGAGTTCCTGAGTGTATTAGTCGGTTGACGATTCAGGAGTATCGAAAGCCCCAATGACCTCCGCTATCCAGATCAACCGGCGGGAGTGTATCAGAAGGATTCCGGAACGAAAGCACGCTCTTTCCCAAAAGTACATTGCGAAACGGACCCGTTGCAGTCATTCCCAAAATGCGCCCGTCTTTCAGGGGCTAATGGAATGTTTGTTCCCGTCGAGCGGTCGGGCGCTGCCGTTCGATCGGGGGCGTGATCGGAGTCGAGAGCGTCCACTAAGTCTTTTCGTCTAATTGGTTTGTGGCTGGACGTCTCTGCCGGATCGATTCTCGCGAACGGGACCGCGAATCGTCGGCTCGCCACGAACAGCGGACTGCCTTTTGGAGTCGGTCGGAGAGTCTCGCCGGCCGCCCGATCCGCGCGATGGGCCAGAAAAGCGGTACCACCGAGAAAAATTCGCTACCGACCGCGCCGATTATTTGGCGTCGATCAGACGGTCGAAGAAGGCCCGGTCACCGGGGCAGAGCTTGGGATCGGCGGCAAAGTCGTCGCGGCAGTGCGGATTGCAAAACCCGACCGTGTGCCCGCGATAGACGGTTAGCGAGTCCGCTGCGACTGCCTTCCCGGAGCGCGGGCACACGGAGTTGATCGCGCGCGTGCCAACCTTCTCGGTCTCTTCGTCCGTCGATTCGTACGGCACGCGTTCGAACTGCCCGGCGAATGAAACGGTCCACCCTTGCCCGAGCGTCGACACTTCGAGGCGTCGGAACTGAAGCGTGTCGGAACTCGCGTCCGACGACGGCGACGGGAGCGTCCACTCGTGTTGAACTCCATCGCTCGTCTGGGCCGGATTCGGGGCGAGCGTAATCGTCGCTCCGCGTGTTGGGTCCGGCCCGCGAAGCGAGCGGGCTGGCGCGGTACCGACGTTGTCGAGTGTGACTTCGTCGTACTGGCCGATCCCCCGGTTGTAGGTCAGTAGTCCAAGCTCCTGGTGGTGATCGTATTCGAGAAACCATACCAGCGAGCAACCGTCGAGAACTCGGTACGCCGTCAACGTTGCGATCGTCGCGACCGACCGTCCGTCGTTGGTGACCGTCGCTTCACCGCGCCATCGGCCTGCGATCGAGTTGATCTTGTCGAACTCGGCGCCCTGGCAGCGACCACCGGACTCGAACGTATGCGCCGAGTTCTTCTTTGGCCACGACGCGAGGGGCGCGGTTCGCGTGAACTCCATGATCCAGTTGTGGGTCCACGTTCTCCCGGAGTCCTTGGAGTAGGCGTCATCCCAGCGAAGGCTGTCCGGCTTGATATCGCTGAACGTGTAGCGGCTGATCGAGGTCTGGCCGTCGCTGCTCTTGCTCGAGGCGAAGAACTCTCCGCGACCGTGGCGAAAGTTCCCTGTCAGCGTTCCGATACTCGACTGATTGCCCCCCGGCCAATTGAGGTAGAGCACCCACTTGTTCTGCTTCACGTCGTAGTACCGCAGGCTGAACCCTTTGATCTTCGGCGAGTCCCACAGCTCGAGGATCGCTTTGCCGCCGAGGACGGAATAGATCTCAGCCTTGGCCTGAACCGAGTCTTTCCAGCTGTTGTCCTTCTGCAGCGTTCGCAGCTGGACGTCCCAGGCGCCGATCCAGAAATCGAAATCGTGGCGCCACTCTGGCGCCCGGACGATTCGAGGCGGAGTGGGATGGGACTGTCCGGGTAGCGTAGACGAAGCGAGTACGAGGAGCAGCGTGACGACTATGGGCTTCATCTGAGATCTCGATTCACTGAGTGCGTGTCGTGGATCGTACGGGCGTCGTCACGGCGTCGCAATCGTCGTCGCAATCGTCGTCGTCGCGCGGTCGACGCGTCAACCGGCGGGCCCGTTCACCTGTCGGCCGATAATCTGACGCCTATGCCACGCCTCGCCCGCCGCGTCGAACTGCACGTCGCTCCCTCGCGCGGCCAGCCCGACGCTGGGATGTTACGCTTTTCTAGTCGTCCGTTCGGCTCGAGTGAGACCGTCTGTTGATCTGCCGAGGCGGCGTAACTGACGGTTTGCGGAGCGTCTTTGCGCGTCCGTGAACGATCTGACCAACGTGACGGTTGAAGAGGTCGGTCTACGGCCTCGGTCTATCTCGCCACTATCCGAGTGCTACGAAAGTCGTGTCGCATGACCGCAACGTCTCTCTCCCTGTGTGTTCACCTCCTCGATGGTCGGCAACTTCGTTTCGAGCAGAACGACGCGAAGAAGATGGGCGACGTCCTGCGGGAGGCTCAGAAGAAGAGGGTCTTCGATCAACCACTGTTATCGCTGTGCGGAGACTACTCCGTCACGGGCATTGCGACTCGCTCGGTCGTAAAAATCGACTTCTTGATGAATGAGCCTCCGGGCTGGGCTCATCCCCCCGGCATCGATCGCGTCACGCGGATCTCTCGCGAGAAGTACGATAGCGAGGCGAATCTCGGTACCAACGACGAACGTCACCGACGGGAGCGACCCCACCAAGTCGGAGAGCTCACGGTCGACTACCTGCGCCTCGACTTCCTCGGGGATGACACGGACTACTTCGAAGTCTACTCGCGGATCGGCTCGGCCTTGGATGAGCGACGTACGCTCTCCAATCTCTACGGCTCACGGTGTCTGCACGCCGACTACCCGGGGGTGGGCGCGACGCTCTACAACACCCAAGCGATCGAGCGGTTGACGTTGATCCCGGGCCCGCACGAGACGCCAGACGGAGCGTGGTGCGTGCACCACGTGGGCGAGACGTCCGTCGTGACCCCGACCGAGTAGAACTCTATTTGGTCTGAGCCATCGTTGTTGCTTCGGTCTGGTTGACTCGGTTGAACAGCTGCAGGCTGGCGCTGGTCGACGCTTGCGGCGGTACCTTCACGCAGAAGCTCCCGTTGATCCGGTTGTACCACATCGTATTCGGGCTGGAGTCGTTGAACGTCTTGTCGGACGGGTAGATGTTGATCGGCAGTGTCGACGTCCACATGCTGCCGGCGTTCACCGGCGACGCCCAGATGTTGAGCAGCGGGCGGCTGAACCAGTTGGGATCGAGCGCGTTCGGGTACACGCCGAACTCGGAGAAGTGAGTCTTGATCCGGCTGCGAACCGACTTCACCGTGGACGCCATCGCGCTGGCATTCGCCTCGAACGCGTAGTCGCGGTACTGAGGGACCACGATCGCGGACAGCGCTGCGATGATCACGATGACCATCACGAGTTCGATCAGCGTGAA
>JAJFFE010000282.1 GCA_021776775.1 Planctomycetota bacterium
CTCGCCACGCTTGCGGCGACACTCGTCACGACGCTTCGATCGAGACCGAACACATCGACCAACAACACGCTCCACGCTCGGTGGTCGCCATGTCGTTCGTCGAGTCGGGTTCGGATTCGAGCGAGCCCGCGACTGAGCCAAACACGCACCGTGGAGCTCGGAACGTCGAGACGTTCCGCAATCTCCTTGGGGCTCGAGTCGTCGAAGAAGCGGAGGAGGAGGGCCGACCGATAGGGCTCGTCGAGTTCCAACACCCAGCTCGTCAGCTGGTTGTGGAGTTCGGCTCGCTCGACCGTGTCGTCGACCGGAATGCCCTCGGGCCGAGCCGCGGTCTTCTCTCGGCGCATGCGCCGAGATCGGTCCCGAAAACTTCGCCGAGCAAGATTGCGCACCACCGTCTGGAGCCAAGGTTTGGCCGTTCGGGCGGAGCGTCCGGACTCGAGCGCGATGGAAGCGGCTTCCTGAGCGATGTCGTCGGCCAGGTTCTCGTCGCTGACGAGTTGTCGAGCCAGACCGTGCATCCAGTCGGTATGTGCCAACAAGGTGGTCGAATCGACGGAAGGACCAGAATTCGCCATGACAGAAGCCTCTCGCGCTTGCCGGAGTCAGCCCAGGGGGCTGCGTTGCTTTTGGGGACTCTTCCCCGCTCTTCGAGGATCCAGAGCCCACGAGCCACGGAGCGCTTCACTCGTCTGGAGTTTTTCGGGAGACAGGCTTCAGCCGAGGGGAGCCCTCGAAGTTACGACCGGCGATCAAACTAGTCTATCGCGGACCGATGCGGAGCGAAGTCCGGTTGCGCAGCCGCGCTCGCCTCCATCCGTTGCCCACTCGGCCATCGCGAAGAACGTAAAGCTGTCTTGGCGTTGTAAAGTCTCGGCGATTCGGGGAGCGGCGAGCGGCGGCGTCGGTCGTTGCCTCCGGCAAGATCGTCCGCCGGCACAAATAGCTCCCCTTGGGATACTTGTGACTGACGGGGGGCGAGCCCTCTGCGGCTTTTCCGGGTTCGGCGGGTCGTTTGCCATGTAGGCCTCCATGACGGACTGCAAACCCAATCTGCCCCCCGGGGGGTTGAGGAGGAGTCGGAAATGAGTGCACGACTTGGTATCACGGTTCTGTTGACGGCAACGCTCTTCGCATCGGTTCCAAACGTTGCCTTGGCGGACGGTGCTCTGGCCGCGGGTGATCACTTCTCGGTCGAGATCAACTATTCAAATTCATGGGAAGAGGTGGCGATTCTCGTTCCCGGTCGCGCTCGCCCGCAACGGCGCCTCGACGCCGCAGCCCTGGCTCAGATGCGCGCGGAAGCGTTCGCGAGTGCCGTACCCATCGCCGAGGATCCTCTGTTCGTCGACATGATCCTGCACGCCAAAGTACTCGAAGGTGGAGTGCTACAGGTCAAGCCGGAGATGACGCGCGTTCACTATCACGACGACCGCGGGCGTCGCTGGACCATCGATCCCAAGAAGGCCGATGCGAGAGAACTCGCCGAGAAGCTCGTCGACGATCTCTCCTTTGCGTGGCGACGTGACTTTCGATCGCGCCTCGAACGGGAGATGCTCGAGGAGCAACTTCTCGGAGCCGCGCTGGTTCTACTCGACGGCGCTGAGTTCGAGGTACAGCTAGATCGGGGTGAAGATCCGATTGTGAAGGGTCTCGATAAAGCGATGAGCCAGAACGTTCCCGATTCGTTTCCGTCGGTCTTGCGTGATAGCGTGAACTGGTTCTTCCGCGAGGCGGTCACCCGCATCTCCGCGCCCACGAGCGGCAAGTCGCCCGGCGAGGTCACTCGCGGAGCCAAGTTCGTGTCCGGCGGCATGCCGTTCAAGGTTGTCAAGACCGGCAAGAAGTGGGGACAGAAGGTGGTCGTCGTCGAGGGGTACGTCCACCGTATCAAGGTCGGCGTGTCCACTCGCGAGCACGCCGTCTACTTTCCCAACACCGGCTTGGTCCTCGAGGGACAAGTCACCACCTTTCACGAAACCGTGGGCGGTGCCTCGAACCGATTCGGTTCCGTCAAATGGGCCAGTCGACTGTTGGAATTGAAGCGCGGCCACAAGAGCGAGGGCCGCAAGTAGACGTCGACCGATAGAGTCACGCCGGTCACGATCTCATCGCGATCGTGGTCGGCGCGATGGCGCCGCGAGCAAAGCAGACGGCTAGCGTTCTCGGGTACTCTATTCTACTGGTTCGACCCCAATCTGTCCGTGCTCAGGGATCAAGACGTTCCAAGTATCAACTCTGTTTTCCTGCCTTCAACGCCAGCCCAGAGCGGTGAACGTATCCGGCTCAAGACTTTCAAGACAGGACGCACTTGTCCGGTTCGAGGATCGACGCGCACGAGACGGCCGCTGTTGTAGTCCCACGTGCTGCCTCACGGGCAGATCGAGGCAGCGCAATCGAGCGAGTCGGTTGTTGGGTCTAGACCACAGACGGGGGGAGCTGGCGCCGGGGGCGGAGGAGAGCCCGCGAAGAACAGTGACTCGAGCGCGAGCGTCGGATCCAGGACGTCGAAGACACCATCGTCGTTCACGTCTGCGGAGTCGAGACAACTGGGTTGGGTGGTTCCGATCACGAAGAGTGCAGCCAGGCTGTAGATGGCATCCGAGATATTGAACACGCCGTCTTCGTCTGCATCGCCCCGCGTGAACTGATCGCCATCGTCACCGATGACTTCGAATTCGGCGAGAGAGAGATAACCGTTCCCATCGTTGTTGAGACCGTAGAAGCCGATCCAGACGACGTCGCCCGAGGTGTCGGCTGGAAGTGAGATTTCGAGCATCCCACCTTGGGGCACGCTACCCGTCCCGAGGAAGAAGTCCTCGCCGAAGACTTCGACTGATGCTTGTTGAACACTGATGTGAAAGTTACTTAATCGAGCCCCGCAACAATCTGAACGATTGAAGATTCGGAGCGTCTCCAGCGCGTAGGCGGCGCCGAGATCGACCTGCCACCAGCTGTCGACCAAATCATCGGTGTGAGTGACGGACCCGGCGGTGTAGACACCACCCGTATCCCCGTCGATCGCGGCACTCGCATCTCCGCCGAACGCCATCGACGACTGTGACGCCGTACCGTCCAACGCGAGATTCGTGGTTTGTGCCCTTGCGCTGGCCGTGAAGAACAACGCAGTGATCAGGACGAGTAGCGGTGTCTGCTTGCGGCAGAGCGAGGCAGGAGTGGCGATAAGTTGCATAGCAGTTTCGCGATCTTCCGAAGTGACATTCGGTAACGAGAACCCGCGGACCAGTGTAATGAAGCGCGAGCTACCCTGTCAACGTTCGCGGCTGCCGGGGCGCGCAAGACGACTGGGGCGGCAAGCTCGTCGCTGGGACAAGCATCCCGCCAGAGCACTTTGGGCACTCACCTTGGTCTCGAGCCCAACGCGACCGGCAAGTTGACGCAGAGAGATATCGTTGGGTGGAAGTATCGACGATACATGCGCAACTATCTCGGCACGGTGAAGGCGGTAGACGAGAGTGTCGGCCGCGTCCTGCAATATCTTGACGACCACGGGCTGACCGAGAACACGATCGTTATCTACTCATCTGATCAGGGATTCTATCTCGGAGAACACGGCTGGTACGGCAAGCGTTGGATGTCCGAAGAGTCGTTCCGCATGCCGTTCTTGTGTCGCTGGCCGGGAGTGGTGCAGCCGGACGCGCCTCCGGAGTGAGCGCGGCGCCCCGGCTCCCCGAGAAACAGGGCGTGTCGAAAACGGGTTATTGGACCAGTGAGGACGTCGCCTCCGATCGGTTCTCGGTTTGGGGTGGGCCATGGATTCACACCAATCTTGCCGTTGGCGGGTCGCGATGACTGAGACGACCGTCAACTGCCCGGTCCAATGGTGGGCTGATCTCGACTCTCTCTCGTCGAGCCTTGATTTGATACGGAGGTGTGGCTGCGCGTGTCGAGGCAGCGGTGATCAGATCACCCTTGTTGCGAACTCGATACATCGCCTAGATCGAAGCGGATAGAATGCGTCTCTCACCATCTTCCCGGAGGGACGTGTCGTGTACCGATCGACTGTGACTGTAATGACGCTCTTGTTGGCAACTCTCGCACTGAGCGGCTGCCGGACGCACCCCTTTGCCGACCGGCGGGACGACGTCGCGCGCGAGGCGATCGCCGAGTACGTCGCGGCGGGCGAGGAATCGATTCCGGAGCTCGTCGCGTTGGCGGAGTCGGACCACCTCTTGGTTCGATCGCGCGCGCGAATTGCGATGGGCAAGATCACCGGGCAGTGGGGATCCCACGGCGACGGCATTCAGTGGAAGCGTAGCGTCGCCGACGCGGTCGGTGGGGATCGCCCGCTCTTGGTGTTGCATCTGTTCGGGAATTTCGACGAGGAGTTCTGCTGAGCGAACGGCAAACTGGCGAGAACCGTGACGTTCTCGGACAAGCGCGTCGTCGACCTGATCAAAGAGAATTTCGTGGCGGTGTGGGAGAGCGTGGCTCCGGTGAAGACCGCGACCTTTGACCTCGGCGATGGTCGATCGATCAAGGGGACGGTTGGCGGCGAGATCGCCATCTACTTCTGCCGTCCCGACGGTGGCGTCTACGACATCTTGCCTGCACTTCAGTCGCCCGCGGTGACCTACACCGCCATCGAGTCGGCGCTCGAGTTCTACCGGAAGACCGGCGCGAACTTGGGCGCAACGCGTCGCCTTCACATGGAGCGTGTTGGCTGGAACGAGCCTGGCGCAGCTGCGTTTGACTTGAGCGACATCGGGTCGCAGCGGCTACCCGATTGGTCGCAGTCACCGCACAAGAAGAGCCTCGAGTACCGACTCGCGGTGGGAGATCCCGGCACCCGAGCGTTGTCGGAAATGTCCCTCTCTAAAGTCGGCATGGTGACGCCAGCGGAGAGCATCACCGTGGTCGAGCCGGGGGGCGGCGAGCTGTACGGTCCGCCCATCCACTACGCGCTGAGCGTTGCGAGCGAACTCGTCCTACCCGAATCGTGGAAGAACTTCGTGTTCGAAACCGTGCTGGGCCAGAAACTCGAAGGCGGCGACTACCACTTCAACAGCACTAGCCTGACACCTTTCAGTATCAGCCAGTGACGCTGTTCGGTCCGTCGTTGGGGAAAAGGGGGGGCGCCGCTATCGCTCTTGATCAACGCACTGGCATGCGTGGCTCTGCGAGCCCAGCTGTTACGCCGTCTCGAGGAGGGGTTCCTGGGCGAAGTAGAGCAATTGAGTGTCTGGCTGCACGAGGAGATTCTTCGGAGGGTTGATGGTCTCGCTTCCGTCGGCGGTGCGAATACCGACGATCAGCCCGCCGCGCTTGGAGAGTTGTAGCTCGATCATGAGCTCACCGAACGTGATGGGCTCCGTGCGACTGCCGGGTATTCGACCGATGTACACGTTGTGCGAACCCGAGAGCAGTACTCCGCTCATCGCGGTGGCGGTCCCGTGATATCCGACGGCGTGAGCAATCATGGAATAGCCGATCTTCCGCGTCTCGATCACTTCGTCTGCCCCGGCGGACCGCGCGTGGTCGACGTTCTCCGAGTCGAGAATCTCGGCCACGACATGGAGAGCCTCGCGGCGTGCCTTCACGTGCTTACGATTCTTGTCGAGATACGAACGGATTGTGAACACGATGAGAATGGTTCGCGCGTCGGCAACCTGGGGTGCGATGTCACGCTTGCCCGAGACGATGACCGCTGCGGCATGGGTGAGACGTACTTTGTCGAGTTCGCTCTCCTTGGTCGAGTCGCCTTGCACCCACAAGTACCCCGGTGATAGGTCGCGGGGGCGTTCATGATCGTCGACGATGACGATCTGTGAACCTTGAAGCTCCGGCTCGCTCGCGAGCGCCGCGAGCAAGATAGCGGTACTTTCGTCGTATCCGCACAGGACGACATGATTGACGTAGTCGCTCATCCTGAACTGCTCCTCTCGAATGCTGAGCATCCCGTTGACTAGGCTCGATCCCACGATCCCCGCGAACAGGGCCAGCGTGAACATGCCGGCTACCATGAGCACGCCGCCGATAATACGTCCGAGTAGTGTCACCGGCGTGATGTCGCCGAAGCCGACGGTGGTGATCGTGACGAGTGCCCACCAAATGCCATCGAGCATGGAGGTCACGTCTGGGTTCTGTTTGATCTCCACCAAATAGAAGCTGGTGCCTCCCAAAATCGTCGTCACCCCGAGCACGGTGAAGGCGAGGGCGAAGAGAAGGCCGTTCTCTTCGAACGCGTGGATCACGATTGCGAACGGATTGCGATACCGAAACACTCGACTCGTACGCAGCAGCCTGAGCAGGCGCAGTGCCCGCAAGCCGCGCAGCTCGGGAAAGACGGCGAGTACGGCGAGAATGTCGATGAGCATGATCGGTCGCAGCAGGTAGGTGAGACGCGCGACCACGTGGGTTCGCAACCTCCCCATCGGGGGCCGGCGAAAGACCTCCAGCGCGGCCGGTCGCAGCGATCCTACTCGGAGCACGATTTCGAGCACGAAGATCGTGAGCAGCACGCGATCCGCTACCAGAACAACCTCATTGATGGGGTTATCATCCGGCAGCAACGCCTCGGCGACGAGGAGGCCGATCGCGACTACGATCAGGCCCCATATCGAACCTTGGACATAACGGTAGATTCGGGTGCGATCATCGTGGAACGCGGCGTGAAGGTGCTTCGAGAGTTCAATCATCGGTAGCGGGATGCTACCCGCGACGGGCGCGGCGAGGAAGACGGCGTGACTCCAGCAGGGAAGGGGACCTTGGTGGCCCCGCGAATCGCCGGGGTAAACGAGATCTGCTCGTTTCGCGAAACCACCGAGGCTTCCGTGAGGGTCACTCTCGGGGCGACGGTTGGCGCCCGGTGTTTGACGATGTCCGACTCTTCACACGCTTCAAGACACTCGTCCCTGACTCTGAGTCGGAGGGGACGGCGCGGCGTGAGCCGGGACCGCGAACTGAAAAAAACCGCTTGCCATCCTCGCCCCGAAGGCTCAATACTTTTAACATGCTAGATCGCGCTCCCACCTATCGACGCCTTCCCTTCACCTGAGGCCGACTCCCCTTGTCGGTTCGTCAGGCCATTCACCACATGATCACTTAGAGCTCCTTCCGAGCCATATCGGGGGAGTCTCACTTTCCCCCGATCGAGGTTCGATGATGCGGTTCCTTCTCTTGGGCGCCCTCGCGCTTTCTCTTGGATGTTCTTCTCTCAACACCCCTATGAGCGAAGCGAATCCCGGTGTTCGTGCCGGTCGTTCGGCAACGTTCTCGGCTGATCACAGCTTTGACGTCACGATTCCCGAACGCGCTGGCGCGGTAGACCTGTGGTTCGCCCTGCCGAGCGCCCGCGATCGCATGCAGGTCGTCTCCGATTTGCAAATCGACACCGGGGGGCACCCGCACTCGGTGGTTTCGGACAACCACGGGAACCGTTTCCTCTTCGTGCATCTCGACGATCCGAAGCCGGGGCGTTTCGACGTCCGGACCACGTTCGATATCACGCGATCCGAAGTGCGTGCCGATGTCGATCCGGCGAAGACTCGACCCCACACCGGCGCGGAGCTCGCCGTGCTGAGCCGATACCTCGTCGACTCATCGCAGAGCGTTATCGACGACGACGCGCGCGCCATGGCGAGGCGCGCCGTGGGCGAGGAGAAGAACCCGATCCTGGCGTCTCGCAAGATCTACGATGCGATTCTCGGGCACGTCGACTACCACGTGAAAGACTCCAAGCCCGACTCCGCCAAGACCATGCACTCGACCGGCAAGGGGAGCAGCCAGCTCTGCTTCGCGAGTTGTACCGGCAACTGTACGGACTTCCATTCGCTGTACTCCGCCGTGTCGCGAGCCGCGGGCATCCCGACCCGTGTTGTCTACGGCTCGTTCTTCAAGGGGCCGCTCGACGGAGTGGACAAGGACCAGAGCTACCACTGTTGGGTCGAGTTCCACGCGCCGAACATCGGCTGGGTTCCGCTCGACGTAGCCGTCGCGGACATCTTCGTCGCCGACTTCATAGCCAACGATCACAGTCGTTCCCGCGCTGATTTGACGGTCGCCAACGGTTACCACGGGCCCGACGCCGATCTCGTCGACTACTACTTCGGGAACATCGACGAACGTCGTGTGACGTGGCACTGGGGTCGTGATCTGACCATGATTCCGCCGCAACAAGGCGGTCCGCTGCTGTGGAATCCCAAAGCGTACGCGGAGGTCGACGGCAAGGCGGCGAGCATCGTCCAGCGAAAGCTCACATACCACGAGAAGAAGTAAGCGGTGTCTGCCTCCAGCTACCACGAGATAGACGATCTCGATGAACGACGCCGCGCGGTGGCGCTCATCGATGAACTCCAGCGGCGATCGAGTGGCACGGCTCCGCCGTGCCCGGACTGTAGCGCCACAGTGTGCGGCCACCAGTACGTCATGAACGCGGCGATGGGGTTCAAGGACTCGCCTCGGTGTGTCGTTTGTCTGGCCGCCGCTCTCGACCAACCGATCGACGGCTTTCTGAGTCGCGTTCGGACCTACGTCGCCGATCGGCTGTGTTTCGCAACTGCGTGGGCGTGGGCCGACGGCGACGAGGGAACGGCGGGCGAGACCACGCCCGCTTGTGTGGTGTTGGCCGGCGAGTCCGATGCACCCGAGTCAGCGGTCGTCTGCGACCAAGGCGACGGCTCGAACGAGGGGCCTGCCGAGCATGGCGCCGCGTGGGACGCAGAGTCCGATGCACAGTGGGACGCCGATGACATGAGCTGTGGCGATCTCGTGTTGGAACTTCGCATGCGTCTCATGCGACTCGAACCGGGACAAGTGCTCGCACTGCGCGCGATCGATCCCGCCGCTCCCGTGGACCTTCCCGCGTGGTGCGGTCTCACCGGACACACACTTGTAGCCAGCGACCACCCTCAGTACCAAATTCGACGAAAGAGCGGATGAACCATGACCGGCAAGATGTGCGTGAACTTGACCTGCTCGGCGGACGACACCGACAAGGCGACCGTCGCCTTCGTGATTGCGAACGCGGCGGTTGCTTCGGACCGGGACACGATGGTGTTCCTAAACGTCGAAGGGGTGCGCCTCTCGCAGAACGGGTTCGCCGATGACATTCATGAAGAAGGCTTCGCGCCGTTGGCCGATCTGATCTCCAGCTTCGTCGGGGCGGGCGGGAAGGTCTGGGTTTGCTCTCCTTGTTTCAAGAAGCGCAACCTCGATGAAGCTGCGTTGATCGATGGTGCGACGATCGTCGGCGGGGCGAAGTTGGTCGAGTTTCTCGCCGACGGCAGTCCGAGCGTCAGTTACTAACCGGAGTCGACGATGACCGACGATTCCGATCTATCCCGTACCGATGGTGCGGACCGACCCGCGCCGGCTGCTGTCTGCGACGGCGGCGACCTCGACTGCGGCAGTGGGCTGCTCTTGATCATTCGCAACGCCATGCAGCCAATCGCGGCGGGTGCGGTGTTGGAGGTTCGCAGTCGTGAGGGCAGCGTGCGCGAGGACCTTCCCGCCTGGTGTCGGTTGGTCGGGCACCGCATGCTCGGCGTTACCGATCACCCGAATCGCTACGCCCACTACGCGATTCGCAAGAAGGGCGCGGACAAGGAACTCTCCACCGACTTCGAGAAGGCGCGCGACTACGAGTGGCGCGTCCGCGCCAAGTGGACGGGTGGCATGCAGGCGACGGCGTTCGTTCGCAACCACTCGCTCGACGTCGGGCAGCCGGCGAGTTTCGATACTGCCGACCCTCAACCGAGTGCGATCGAATACTTGATCTCGGCGCTGGCCGCAGATCTCGCGGTAGGTTTCCAGTGGAGGGCGTCTCGATCCGGGATCGAAGTGTTCAACCTCGAAGTCGCACTCGGTGCCAAGGCTGACAACATCCTCGTGTTTCTCGGTGTCGAGGACGAGGGGCATCCCGGCCTCGCCTCCATCCACGGCAAGGTGTTCATCGACTCCGACGGCGACGACGAAGAGGTCGAAGAGCTGTGGCACCAAACGCTATTACGGTCACCCGTTGCCCAGACCCTCGTCAAGGGCGCCCCGCTTCGAATTGAAATGAGAACGTCGTGATGGAATCGTTGCCCCGTTTTCCGGTGACCGTGGTCGGCAGTTGGCCGCGTCCACCCTGGCTGCTCCAGGCGATCAAGAAGAAGTCGCGCGATCTCGACCAGCGGATGGACGAAGCGACCCTACTGGCGATCAAGTATCAGGAAGACGCCGGGGTCGACATCGTCAGCGATGGCGAGCAACGTCGCGACAGCTTCTTGTCGTTCGTCACCGAGAAGATCGGGAATCTCGCTCGCATGACGATGGCGGACCTGCTCGATCACGTCGAGGACAAGGCCGGTTTTGAAACGTTGCTCAATACACTCGACGTTCCCGCCTACGCCATCAAGAACCCGACCGTGGTCGGAAAGCTGACGCGCGAAAAGCCGCTCGCCGTCGACGACTATCTGTTCTTGCGGGAGCACACCCGCAAGCCCGTCAAGATAGCGCTCCCCGGACCGTACTTGCTGTGTCGATCGTCGTGGGTGAAGAGCCTCTCCGAGGCGGCTTATCCGACGCGCGAGTTACTCGCCGATGACGTGGTGGCGATTCTGCGTGAAGAAGTAGCCGAGCTAGTCGCGGCGGGGTGTGAGTTCATCCAGTTCGACGAGCCGGTTCTGACGGAGCTTGCGTTCGCAGGGAAGTCCGAGACGCACACCTTCATGTGCGCCGCGCTCGCGGCCAGCGCGTCGCCGGAAGACGAGCTGAAGTTCGCGGTCGAACTGATGAATCGGGTGATCGAGGGGTTCGACGACGTGACCCTCGGTATCCATATCTGTCGCGGCAACTGGAGTCAGAAGGAAGAAGTCCTTTTGCAGGGCTCCTACGAACCCCTCATCCCTTACCTCGGCGGCATGAAGTCGACGCAGTTCGTGCTCGAGTACGCCACTCCACGGGCGGGATCCGTTTCGGCGCTCGCGGGGTTGCCGGAGGGCGCGCAGATCGGATTCGGCGTCGTCAACCCGCGGACGGAGGAGATCGAGAGCACCGACTACATTGTCGCACGGGTTCGAGAACTGCTCGAGTATCGGCCAGCGGAGTCGGTGTTCCTCAATCCCGATTGCGGCTTCGGCACCTTTGCCGAGCGACCGGTGGCGACGCCGGATGTCGCGTATCGAAAGTTGTGTTCATTGGTGGCCGCAGCCGAGGAGTTGCGACGCGGATGAGACCATGCACACGGACGAACGCGAGAGCCCGATCATGATCGCTTACCTCGACAACGCGGCGTCGACTCGACTCGACCCGGAGGTGGCCGAGGTGATGGCGTTGGCCAGCGCGCTCGGCAATCCATCGAGTCTGCACTCCCTCGGGCGGGAGGCGAAGCAACTGCTCGACGAAGCGCGCGCTTCGGTGGCGGGGCAGCTCGGCGTCACACCGGAACAGATCACGTTCACGTCAGGCGCAACCGAGTCAGACAACCTCGCCGTACTCGGGGTGGCCCGGGCGGCTCGCGAGCGCGGACGGCACGTGATCACGTCGACCATCGAACACTCTGCGGTTCGCGGTCCGATGAATCTGCTCGAGTGTGAGGGGTTCGAGGTCACCCGAGTGGCTGTCGACGAAGAGGGGCGCATCGATCCCGGGGACGTCGCCTCGGCGTGTCGAGCGGACACGGTGCTCGTATCGATCGTGCTCGCCAACAACGAGATAGGGACCGTTCAACCAGCGGCGGAGATCAAGCAGGCGATCGGGGAGGTGCCGCTGCACCTCGATGCGGCACAGGCCAACGGCAAGATCGCCTTGAACCTCGACGATCTCGGGGCGGATCTGCTCACTCTGTCGGGGCACAAGATGCACGGACCGCGGGGAGTCGGCGTGTTGTGTCGTCGACCGCATGTGCACCTGATCCCCATCATGTTCGGCGGTTCACACGAAGCAGGGTTGCGACCCGGCACCGAAAACGTCGCGGCCGCGATCGGCTTCGCTCACGCGTTCGCGCGGGCGCAGCGCCATCTCGGTGCGAACGTGGCCCGCATGGATGCGCAACGTTCGGCGTTGAGGAACGGCCTCGCGGCGGCTTTACCGGACGCCGTGTTCAACGGGTCCGAGACGCACCGATTGCCAACGATCGTGAACGTGTCGATTCCGGGTGTCGAGGGGGAAGCGCTGGTGTTGGCGCTCGATGCCGAGGGGGTGGCAGCCTCCTCCGGCTCGGCGTGCGACTCGCACAGCGTCGAGCCATCTCCGGTCCTCCGGGCCATCGGTCGGGATGACGAACTGGCGCGCGGTTCCATCCGGTTGTCAGTGTCCAGCGACACCAGTGACGCCGAGATCGAACACGCGGTGGAGGTCGTGCCTCGGGTCGTCCGACGATTCTCGGAGGCGCTTCGGAGTAAGCAGTGATTTTGATAGGGGAATACGGACTTCGTTGTTCGAAGACCGTTCTGTTTCATTAACAGCGGAGGGAAGAGGGTGGATCCGATGGTTCGGACGGCTTGGATGATGTTGGCCGTATGTTTGTGCGTGACGCCGACGGCGTGGTCTCAGACGTCGGATGATGCAGTCTTGGATGATGTGTTGAGACGAGTCGATGCGCTCGAGAGTGGTCGGTCCAGTCTGCGCAGCAAGCTCGGATTCGACCTGACGCTTTACGGGTTCCTGCGGATCGACGCGGTCTACGACGACTCCGAGTTCAACGATACCCAAGTGGCGTCTCGCGTGTTGCCCGAAGGCGGCCCGAACGGCGTCCGTCCCAACAACCACGACTTCTCGCTCTACCCGCGCCTGACCCGTATTGGTCTCGATGTGAACGCCGGCACGGTCGCCGACGCGAAGCTCACCGGCAAGCTCGAAGTCGACTTCTACGCGTTCAACAGCTCGGACTCGCGCGACATGTTTCGGCTACGAAAGGCGTATCTCCAAATCGCCAAGGGCGACTTCTCCTTCCTGGCCGGCCAGGAGTACGACGTTATTTCTCCGCTTTACCCCTCGGTCAACCCAGACCTGCTGAACTGGCTCGTCGGAAACACCGGTGACCGGCGCCCGCAACTGCGCGCGACGTACAGCCCCGCGCTCGGCGACGACACCAAGATCATTCTCTCCGGCGCGCTTGGGTTGCAGGGTGCCATCGACAACAAGAACACCGACGTCGACGGCGTCACCGACGGCGAGAACTCCGGGAAGCCAATGCTGCAGGGCCGCGCCGCCGTTCGCACCAAGCTCGGCGAGAAGCACGCCGAAATCGGGATCTGGGGCGCCCGAGGCTGGGAGCAAGTCGACAACGACGGGGCCGGCGAGTTCGACATGGTCTTGTACGGTCTAGACCTGACGGTGCCGATCGGTCGCAACTTCTCGATCAAGGGCGAGCTGTGGCAGGGGAAGAACCTTTCCGACGTCCGCGGCGGGGTGGGGCAGGGCATCGCGCTCGGCAAGGAAGTCAGCGCCCAGGGCGGCTGGGTGCAAGCCACACAAAGCTTCGCCGGCTACGGCGACGTCTTCGCCGGCTACACCTTCGACGACCCCGACAGTAACGACGTTCCGCTAGTTACCGGAGTCACGAACAACTCCGGCGTCTACGTCGGTACCACCCTCAAGAAATACTCGCCGCTAGTGATCGGCCTCGACGGCATGCACTGGCGAACCCGCTACCACGGCAATGAGAACGGCTCCGCCAACCGAGCCCGCCTCTACTTCATGCTACTCTTCTGATCACACCGCCCGAAGGAGGCGGAGCAAGCAAGTGGGGCCGGAGTTAGTCGGTCGTGATTCGTCAAGCAGTACCGCGACTCCGCTCCCATTGCGTCAGCATGCTCTGCGACGTTGAATCGTGCTGACGGCACGGTTTCAAGATGCAAGTTGCGCTGCTAGAAGATGAAATAGATGAATGGGTTGTAGCCTTGCAGCGAGAGTAGGACTAACGAGACGGCGAAGACGAGGCCGATCAGGAAGCACTTGGTTGCGCTTAGGCGACGAGTGAAGTCCCACGTTTGTGGGGCGGTGAATACGACGAGGCCTGCCATGAGCAGGGTCACCCAGTAGTAGGGCTGGTACAGGATTCCGCCGAGGAGGATGGCTCCCGGTTGGGCTTGCGATAGGCCGAGCATCGCGGCGCAGTAGCTCAGTGCGGCATCTAGGGTCGGCGCTCGGAAGAAGACCCATGCGAACAAGACGATCACGAACGTTAGCGCTAGTCTCAGGGGGCCGGGAAGTTTTCGGTAGAAGCTCTCTTTTCCCTGGGCTCGTTCGAGCGCCAGCATGCCGCCGTGGATTCCTCCCCATACCATGAAGTTCCACGCTGCTCCGTGCCAGAGGCCGCCGAGCAGCATGACCACGGCGAGGTTCACGTAGGTGCGGGTGCGTCCTCGACGGTTGCCCCCCAGGGGTAGGTATAGATAGTCTCGAAGCCACGTCGATAGCGAGATGTGCCAGCGGCGCCAGAACTCGGTGATGGACTGCGATAGGTACGGCGAGTCGAAATTCTTGGCGAAGACGAATCCGAACATGAGCCCGAGACCGATGGCCATGTCGGAGTAGCCGCTGAAATCGAAGTAGATCTGAAACGCGTAGGCGACGACTCCGAACCAGGAGTCGACCGCGTTGGCCGACCCCGCGTCGAACACGGTGTCCGCGATCTTGCCGCACGGGTTGGCCAGTAGCACCTTCTTGCCCAGTCCGAGACAGAAGAACGCCGCTCCACGCGCGAACTTCTCCACGGTGTGACTGCGATGGAGCAGTTGCTCGGCGATCTCCTGATAGCGAATGATCGGTCCCGCGACGAGTTGCGGAAACATCGACACGTAGCAGGCGAAGGTTACTGGGTTTCGCATCGCTCGGGCGTGGCCTCGATAGACATCGATGCTGTAGCTCATGGACTGGAACGTATAGAAGCTGATTCCCAGGGGAAGAGTGACTCGCATCACAGTGTCGAGCTGCAGCTCTTGGAGACCGACGAGACGCAGAACCGCGTCGTAGTTTTCGACTGCGAAGTTAAAGTACTTGAAGAAGCCGAGCAGGCTGAGGTTGGTGACGATCGACGTGGCCAGAGCAACCTTCTGTTGGGTTGTCCTGGTGCCCCCGTTTTCGAGGGCGACGACCGGCTCCTTCCATGGCCGACCCCACTGTTGAGCGATCGCGAGCCCCGCGAAGTAATCGATGACTGTAGAGAACAGCATCAACACGACAAAGAGCGGGTTGGCCCAGCCGTAGAAGAGGTAACTGCACAACGTCAGAACGAGCTGTTTTCCTGCACGCGGGGTGCACGTGTACAGGAGGAGACAAGCGGGCAGGAAGTAGAAGATGAAGAGCTGCGAGCTGAAAACCACGGTCGGTCGCCCCTACTTCGGTTTCCGCAAGTGCATGAGCTGCCAACCGACTTGCGGAACGAGCATTCGCAAATCCTGCACGTAGATAACGACCTTTACCTCGGAACCTAGGAGCTGCTCCTCCCGACCGTGGAGTTCGATCGGCAGCATTCCCCCTGACGTGAGCTGTGAGATCGGCAAGCCGGTGTTCTTCGCGATCTGCGCCGAGATCCCGCCGTTCATGGCGTGGTTCGTCGAGAAGTAGTACGCGAAGCTGTCGCCCATCACGACGATCGGCGCAGAGTCGCTGGGCTCGAACAACGAGCCGTCCGGAAGGCGTACCCTTTCGTGCGCGACGACGATGACCGGATAGTCATCGCGATTGTCGAGCGCCTCGATGTACTTGCCCTTGCGCCTCGTCAGACCGACCTCCGTGGTGTATGACGCCGCGGCCTTTTGACCCTGACGCACGAACGGATAGCGCGAGAGCCGGGCGGCGATGGCTTCCGCCGTCATCCGTACGGCGGCGTCGGACCAATGGATGTCGTGCTCGAGATAGAGCGGTGTCTCTGGATCTTGTCGACGGGCCTGCATGAACGTCGGGAGCAGATCGATGACTTCGACGTCCGCTTCGAGGAGGTCGTTGAGCGCTTTTCGCAGGTACGGCGCGACGATCCCGTCGGGCGGAACGTGGTCGCTCGCGAATTCAGGACAGACTTCGAGACTCGTCGGGATGGGAACATGGATGAAGTGGATACCGTGTTCCCGGAGCTGCCGGGAAAGGTGGATCAAGCCAGCGATAGGGGAGATGTTCGGCTCACTCCCGCGCGACTCCTCGAGGTCACCGAACATGAGCAACTGGACGTTGTTGACCGAGTAGACGAATCCGTCGCGAGCCGGCCAGAGCTGCTTTTTGATCCGGTCCTCGGGGACGCTCTCGAAGAGCGCCGCGAGGTCGCGGCGAAACGGCTCCACTTCCTGGTGCCACGCGTGCCACTCTCCACCTGCGCGCTTCAGCTCCTCGCGAATGCTGTCCAACGTTCGCCGCATTTCGACCGCGCGCTGTGACTCGACCGACTCGGCGTCCGGGGCAAAGGCGGAGAGCCATTCGATCTGACGCTCGAGCGACGGAATCGACACGCCTGCTACGTCGCGCGCTTCGGGCGGCGGAAGAATCTCTGTTACTTCCGGTCTCTTCCGCTCGGTTCGTCGTCCGTACCGATGGCCTCGCTCGTATCCGACGGAGTGGGCGATTGCCGTCACGCCGATGACGATGACGAGCACCACAACGGCAAGGCGGATCCGGTAGCCCGCTCGTCCGGTCTCTACGCTACTCATCCAGTTTCTCGCTCTCGATGGCAACGTAGACCTTCTGGCCGCTGTTCGGAATGTCGTCGACGCGGGGTGCAACCTTGATCGACTCCGGTGCTTCGCGAAACGTCACAAGACTGAGGCGCAGCCGGTCGCCCGCGCGATAGCGTGCGGCCTCCGTCGCGGTGAAGTTCCGCATGCCCATGATCGCTACCTTCACCGCCTTCGACGACAGTGCGTCCCCGCGCGTTGTCGACCCACCGTCGACAGAGACCCCGTCCCGTTCGACGGTCTTGACCTCGAACTCGACGACGAAGAGGCAGGACGGATACTCGACGGTCCGGGGGTCGGGAAGTCTGGAAGTCTTCGTCACGCGACCGACGACGATCAGTCCATTCTTGGACGCGGGGTGTGCGGACGAGTCGCGCTCTGGCGTCCCGACCTTTTCATGGTCCAAGGTCTTCCACTCTCCGTAGAAGAGTTCACGCATGGCGAATTGCCAAACGACTAGCGTCTTGCCGTCGAGCGGGTCTCGCCCTTGGCTGGCCTCCTCTTGGAGAGCTTCACGGGTGGCATAAGCGCCATTGTCATTCTGAGTGACGGCATCGATAGGTCGCTGCAACTGAAGACTGAGCTGCGCTCCGAAACCCGCGGCACCTCCCCAGCCCATCGATTCGCTCGAGTAGATGTTGGCGAAGCTATCGCCCAACAGAAGCACGTCGCCGGACACGTCGGACCGCCACGGGAGTCCGGCCGGATCTCGCACCGGATGGATAACGGGTTTTTGAGGCGCGAATAGTTGCTGGTCACGCGGGAGGCGCAGCATGCGGGCGATGTCTCCGATCTGGCTCACTCGCTCCGCGAAGCGTCGGTACTGGCGAGTGCTTCCCGGTGAAAGCAGATCGTGTTCGCGCAGGAACTCAACGAGGAGCCTCGCCGAGAACTCCATCGCGTTCGGAGTCCAGTGTGTGTCGCTCTCCAGATACTGAGCACTGTGCTCGGCGCGTTCGGAGAGCGGACCTGTCAGGTCGAGGACGTGCACTCCCGCTTGTTGCATTTCCGTCAAGAACTGAGCGTACGAGGGATTCTCGAGTCCACGTCGCGCATTTTTGACGAACTGTTCGGGGTGGATCGCGGCCTTCGGTGGCACCGGCACGAGGACCAGGTCGACGCCCCGTTCAGCGAGTTGGCGGCGAAAGTCCAGGATCGCCGGCCGCGGATCAGCGCTGGTCGCTGCGAAGCGGAACTCGTCCAGGAACCCGGGGCCAGTGAGATAGTCGACGCTCTGCCGGTAGAAGAGCCATTGCTCGCGGCCGATGTACGCTCGCTCGTTTCCCGCGCCGACGAGAACGAGGGCCGACTGAACGGGAGACTGCAACGCTTCGGTGAGAACCGAGTTCGAGTCGAGCGCGCTTTCGAACGCGTCGATCTTTTCGAGGAGTGCGCTGTTTGTCTCGAAGATCGCATCCCAACCGACGCCCGTGGACTCGTCGAGCGCCCGGAATACGCCCGTGAATATTGCGGCGGCCTGCGGCCAAGGTTGGGTCTTCTTGCCCGGATCGTCGTTGCGATAGTCCCACGCTACGTGACACAGCGGCACGCCGAAGACGAGCAGCAAGAACGCGCCAACCGCCGTGCGGGCCAACGCCGGGCCGACGTCGGTTTCGCCGATCTCTTCCATCGCCTGGGCGGCCCTTGGGCAGCGCCGGTATTCTTCGGAATCTTCGGCCAACTCTTCAAGTCTCCTCGACTGGGGACGGCGTACCCATCCCGTGCCACGCGTCGCTTACCGGATCACGGTACAACGATCGACAGAGTTCGGCGAGCAATACGAACGCCGCGGCGGGTTCACGGTGACCGGCTAGATGACTCGGGCTGACGCCTGCATGAAGCTGTAGAAGAAGACTGCATGGGGATTGCGCGAGACTTGGTCGAGTTCACGCTCTACTTCGGCGACGAGTGCTTTGTCGACGCGGCCGGCTTCGA
>JAJFFE010000283.1 GCA_021776775.1 Planctomycetota bacterium
GTCGACCCGCTATTTGATTCGCCGATCGATGGCCAACCCGACGGCAGCCAGCCCGAGCCCGACTCATCGGAGCGCAGCGAGGCGGAGCCTCACCCGGGAAGGCGCAAGCGACGCGGGAGAGTCGAGCCGGCCAAGCCAGATGTCTTCAATGCACGATTTCCGATGACCGCGCAGCTGAAGGCGAAGCTCGCGCGATTGGCAGAGATTCAGAACGTGTGGAACTTCGAGGCGAACTTGGCGGAGTTGGTCGAGCAGGCCGTGGATATTGCGCTCGAGAAGAAGGATCCGCGTCAGCGATTCGAACGACGCCGCAAACGCCAAGGAAGCAAGAGACCGACTCGGCTCGTGCAAACGATGTCGACTCGCCCGAGTCGCCCCCTGACATCCCCGCCGGATCTGACCGATACGTCCCAACCGGACTCCGCGATGAAGTTCTTCACCGCGCTCAGTACCGATGCGAATTCGTGAGCGACCACGGCACGCGGTGCGAGGGACGCACGCGCTTGGAGATCGATCACATCGAACCCTTCGCGAGGGGCGGTGGCACGACCGTCGACAACCTTCGTTGCCTGTGTCGTGCTCACAATCAACGGCACGCCGAACGATCCTACGGGATCGCGTTCATGCAGGAGAAGATCACGGCCAGCCAGCAGAACAGGGATCGTCTCAGGGCGTGACGCGGGCGAGGCGTCGCCGCCAACCGACGAGCAGCGTGCGAGGCCGGTCACGGATCACGCCGTCTAGCGAACACTTCTCATCGCTCCCTGTGTACTCGCTCGGGCGTCTCCGCAAGCATCGGGCACTACCGCTGCCCAACGCCCCGAACAGGCCCGGACCGACCCCGATTCGCCCGTCCGACGTTCGAAGCCGTCCCGGTCTCCAACCACCGCCCCGGCGCCAAAGCCCACCTCTACCTCATAGTCGGTGGCGAGCCATCGACTCCGCCATCCCCAAACCCACCGGTGTTCGAGCCACGCCACGATGCGCCCTGCAAAGATGCGCCCTGCAAAGATGCGCCCTGCAAAGATGCGCCCTGCAAAGATGCGCCGTCGGGGCGCCTTACCGGATGACGCACCCGCATGGCGTTTGGTTCACAACCCTGGGGGGGCACGGGGCAAGAACCTGAACGCCAATGCCTGGCTACGCCTAAACTCCAACCGATGAGTCCAACTAAGCCCGCTGAGGAAACTCGGCGTGGGGCGATGTTCGTTTCCTACGGCCGAGTGACGCAAGCGCAACCCGATTCCAACCGATAACTACAACGTCACCCACGTAGTTTCCCGGATGGAGCGGACCACCGTGCCCCAAACGCGTCTCGTCGTGCTTGCTGTCATCGCCACCTACCTACTGCTCGTGAGTCCTCACATCGCCACGCCGTTCGTGGACGATGAGACGTGGGAATTCTATGCGTCGGAGACGTTACTGTCCGACGGGCGTGCCTTGACGGTCGAGGGTGACCAGAACGTCTTCCATCCGCACGGATACTACTACGTGCTGGCCGCGGCGTTCTCGCTGTTCGGCGTCAACGAAGTCTCTGCCCGCTTGATCGGCATCATCTTCACGATTGCGACGTTCTTGGTCCTGCTGCAAATTGCTCGGGCGGTACGTAAAGACGAACGCCCGCTCTCACACTCGCTCGTCGCGTTGATCGGCGCGTTCTACCTGCTCAGTCCGCTCGTCGTACAAGGATCCCTCGTCGTGACGGCGGACACGTCGATTCATCACTTCGCGCTGACGCTGTTCGCGTGGGCCGCGCTTCGTTGTTATCCGTACGAAGGGGCTAGTCTCGGCGCGCTCTCGCTGATGTTCGTCGGCTGTCTGTGGATCAAGATCGTCTCTCCGGTGCTGCTCGTCTCCTCGATCGTCATCTTCGTGGCGTTGATGCAAGGAGTCCGTGCCGCGACTCGAGTCGCTTTCGTCGTCGGACTCGGCGGACTGTCGCTGTTCTTCATGACGTGGGTCACGTACTGCAACGCCATGGGCGAGAGTGCGCTGACCGCATTCGAGTACCTCGTGGGGACGGCCGAGTCACGAGTGGCTGCCCCGTCACTGGCCGCCAAGGGGATCTGGCTCGCGAGACAACTGAGCACCATCACCTGGTGGCTCGGGTTGCCGACCGTCGCTCTGCTCCTTTACTCCACGACCCGTTTTCGCAAATGGCAGGCAGCGCTAGCTCCATCCGCCGGACTGCTGTTGGTGATCGGAATCGTCTCAATCACGTTCTTCTCGTTTCTGGCGGGAACGTCGTACGGCTTTCCCCGGTACCACGTCGTGCTGGCGCCGTTCGCGTCGTTGATCATCGCGTTCACCGCCCACCGAGCGTTTCAAGAACGTCCGACGACTTGGGCGCTGGGACTCGGCGCGTTCGCGGGCGCCGCGCTCACCCGTTGGATCGTCGGCGACCCGATTCTCGCCGCGACGTTCGATCTCAAGTTGGCGTTTCTCGGTTGGCCGGAGTTGGCGTCTCCGACCCTGCGATCGATTGCCATCACCCTGGCGCTGGCCGCTCTTCCGTTTGCCATCGTCGTCGGTGCGGGGCTCTTAGCTCGTCACCGAGTACCGACGGTGGCGCTCTTGACCTGCGTCGCGCTGGGCACCGCTACCGGACAGCACGCGTTGCAGCGGTCCGCGGACCATCACGTATCGCTGTCGTACGGCGAACACGGCACGCAAGAACTACACGCACACCTACAGTCGCAACTCGAGCCCGAACACACCATTGTCGCCAGCAAGGACTTGGTCCATCACAGCGCCGGCTACGGCTTCATGCCCGACTGGCACTGGGAAGTGCGTCCGATCCTATTCCAGCGATTGAAAGATCCGCGGACGCAGTTCTTGGTCTTGGGGGCCCACCACAACACGCTCGCCCAGTTGGATCGCACGAAGCAAGACGTCGAACTCCGGACCTTGTTGGATGCGCAGTATCAGCGGTCGCAGATAGGTAGCTATTTCGTCTGGACGCGTCGACCGGAGTTCACGCTCTCGGCACAGCGAATAGAACTCGAGCGCCGGCGCGACTGAACGGTGACAGTGGCTGGGCGCAAGCGACGTTGCCTCGCCACCACGCTTCGACCACAATCGGCGCATGACTGACACCTTCCCTTCTCTGCGCGAGATCCATCGACGCCTGCGTGAACGGTCGTTGACCAGTTCGGCTCTGACTGAGCAGGCCATCGAGAACCATCGACAGAGCGATCAATCGCTCGACGCCTATATCCACTTCGACGGGGCCGCGGCTCGTCGGCAAGCGCAAGCGGCCGACCGTGCGTTCGAAGCAGGACAAGACCTCGGCCCGCTGCAGGGTGTCCCGGTCTCGGTCAAAGATCTCTTCGGTCTCGACGGGATTGCGACGTACGCGGGCAGCTCGCACCGCTTGCCTGAAGCGTGGCAACGCGAGGGATCAGTGGTCACGCGACTTCGCGAACAGAGCGCCGTCGTCATGGGTAAGACGCACACCGTTGAGTTTGCGTTCGGAGGACTCGGGTTCAACCCGCACTGGCCGACCCCGCGCAACCCACACGATACGCAGGAGCACCGCGTCCCCGGGGGTTCGTCGAGCGGAGCCGGGGTTTCGATCGGTTGCGGATCGGCGCTGGTGGCCCTCGGTACCGACACCGCCGGTTCGGTTCGCATACCAGCGAGCGTCACCGGCTGCGTCGGCCTCAAGACGACTTACGGCCGCTGGCCCCTCGACGGCGTGGTTCCGTTGAGCCCGAGTCTCGATACTGTCGGACTACTGACGCGAACCGTCGACGACGCGTGGATTGCGTTCGCGGCGATCGAAGGCCACACCGAGGTCCCGCAACCGGCCGACGATCGCCCCCTCAATGCAAAGGGGTTGTCCTTGGCGCGGCTCACTGGAGTGCTCTGGGATCACTGTTCACGCGGAATCGTCGAAGCGGTGGACGCGGCGATCGCAACGCTCGAAACGGCTGGCGCCACCCTCTCGTCGAGCGACTTCGCGCCGCTCGACGACGTGCTCGATCTCTTCTACCGCGGCGGCTTGGCCGCACCGGAGTTTCGCCGGTTCATCTACGAGCAGCTCCCAGCGTGGCAACGACGCATCGATCCTACCGTGTGGCAGCGAGTCGACGCCGCCGGCGAGCTTTCGTCGGACGAATACGACGATCGTCGCACGACGATCCGTCAGTGGTGCGACGAAGCGATCGCCGCACTGTCACCAACCGCGCTGTCACCAACCGAACTGGCGCCCACCGACCTTTGGATCAGCCCGACCGTCGCGATCACGCCGCCTACCGTGGACTCGATTCGTGAACTCGACGCGTATCGCAAAGCAAACCTGCTCTCGCTGCGCAACACCTCGGTCGCCAACTTTCTCCGACTGTGCGCGATCACCATCCCGGTCGGAGTCGACGACCTCGGCATGCCGGTCGGGCTTCAACTGATGGGCAGCGGCAATCACGATGACGACCTGCTGCAACGCGCGCTCACCGTCGAGTCGGTCCTCGAACAGGGTTGACTCCACGCGGGGCTGGCCAGGCCACGACCGCAGTACAGGAGCGAAACGAACGTCGCTGGTCAGAAAAACATAGGGCAGTCTCGCTCCGTTCAGCAGCAACCGAGTCCCCCCATCTCACGCTAGTTGCTTGCCCCCATTGATGTTGAAGCGACTGGGCCGCACGCGGGAGTCGCCCCTCGAGTACGCTTCGTGGGTTCTATTAGTGGTTGTCCTTTCGGAGAACATTCGAGACATTGGGCCGACGTATCTCGGGCATGTGCCTCGCAATTCAACCACCGTTGTTCTCTGATCACGATCTCCTTCACATTCCGTGTGGGCAGAACTCCAGCGAACTCATTTTCGAAAGTGAGCCGATTGTGGCGACGCGCACTCTTTTCCTAATCGTAGTTCTATGTGGACTGTTCCTCTTCCCCTCTCAGGCCGAAGCGGGTCGTGGCCTTGTCCTATGGGGCCAGAGCCAAGACATCTCACTGGTCAAGTCGCTCGACGATGTTCCGGATAGCGACCTCGGATACATGTATAGCTACTTCAGCCTGTTCTTCGTCAACGTGTGGACTTGGGGTGGTCAGTTCGTGCTGTACAAGGACGACTCCTACTCCGACCTTCCGACGCAAGATGCAGGCGAGATCGCGACCCTTCTCGGAATCGAGTCGGGAGAAGTGAAGAAGCCTATCGGCTACACCATTCCGCTGGGCGCCGTGATCCTCGGAGTCATCTTGCTTCTCGTCCTGGTCATGAAGCTCAAGGGGTCGAGCGACGAGGAAGAGATCATCGAAGAGTCCGTCGAAGAGACCGACGCGTAGCGGAAGGCGGGCCGCCAGACTTGCGCTTTGCTACGACGGTGTGCCGCGTCGTCGGGAGAGGCGGAGACGAACTCCTCCTTCTCCCGTACGTCGCGAGCTCAATTAGCGAAGTTCGCTACGAGAACGCTTGCTGCGCCGCCGCCTGCATCTCGTCGGGGCTCAGGTCCTTGACGTGTGTCGCAAACGACCAGCTGTGACCGAACGGGTCCTTAATCGTGCCGTAGCGATCACCCCAGAACATGTCGGTGGCTGGCATCGTCACTTCGCCCCCGGCTTCTGCCGCCCTTGCTACCGAGGCGTCGCAATCCTCGACGTACTGATGAATCGTGACCGGAGAACCACCGAGGCTCTTCGGCGCGCGCGAAACGCCGCCGCAGAACTCCGGGAAGTCGTCGGCGAGATAGACCGGGTTCTTGCCGATCATGATCTCCGCGTGCATGAGTCGACCGTCGGGGGCCGGCATGCGGTGGAGTTCCTGCGCGCCGAACGCCTTTTGATAGAACTCGATCGCGGCGGCTGCGCCGTCGACGACGAGGTGGGGAATCATACCTTCGTGACCTGCGGGAATGGGTGCCACCATGGATGGCTCCTTTCGAGTGAGGTGTGACCTCGGGAGTAACGGGTTTTCGACCGTGACAGAACACGACCGCAACCCAAGAGTGGATGAACGAATCAAGACGAACGGAGGATCGCGCGTTCAGTCTTCGGGATCTACGGGAGTCGCCGACGCGCCGCGCAGGCGAACGAGCTGCTCGCGCGCCGCTTCGGTGTTGGAGTGAGTCGCCCCCAGTTGGACCGTCAGTGTTTCCAGTGCCGAATCGAGCAGGAGTTTCGCCTGCTCGAGAAGCCCGACGTCGATAAACGTTCGAGCCACGCGGGCTCGGGCGCTGGCCACCATCCAACTTCCAGTCATAGGCCGGGTAGCAAGCGCGCGCCACGCGTCGTGCGCGTGACGCTTGGCCGCTTCGCGATCACTCCCGGCAACGGCGCACTCCGAAAGGATGGCCGCGGCTTCCGCGTAGTCGATCGCCAAAGTCGCACGCCAACTATCGAGGGTGTCGTGAGCCGCCGCGGCGAGGAGTCGTCGCGACTCTCGGTGACGTTCCGGCGCGAGAGTGTTCGCCCAGCCGAGGAGGAGGCGCGCCGAAGCGGCTAGCCCTTCGTTGTCGCCGGCGAAGACACGCCGCCGGGCCGCGAGAAACTGTGTCACCTTTGTGGATAGGTCGTCGATCACTTGCTCGCCTCGATTCACGACAACCGACGCTCCGCCACACCCGGCGTCAAGTTCGGTCCCGAGTTGGACGTACTCGGGCGCCCGGGCCGGATCGACGAGATGGCGTTGAATCACCCACTGTAAGAGGTACGGGCTCACGGTTCCGGCGAGAGCGAGACGCCGACGAAACGGCTCTGCTTTGTCACTCTCGCCGGTACGCTCGAAGTGCGACAAGATCCGGGAAAACGACTCGAGCACCATCCAGTTCGCATCGCTTTTCAGGACCGCGAGGAGTCCGTCGTGACTCGACCGAAAACGCTTTTCCGCTTCGTCGTCGCGCCCTTGAAGCGACAGCGTCTGGCCGAGGGTTCCCTCCGCCATGGCAATCGCCAGAGAGTGATCGCCGTGGATCGTACGGAGAGACTCGATCGACTCGAGTAGCACCGACTCCGAACGATCCGGCTCACCGAGTCGGTTGAACAAACCCGCGAGCAAAATCACTGTCGCCGCGATGTCCGGATGCCCCGGCGTCAACTCGCGGCGTTGCAGGTCGAGGGTGCGCTGCCAGAACTGCTTCGCCAACGGTTCGTGCGACGTGTACCAGATGGTGTAGCCGGCAGCCATGAAGGTGTCCGCGACGATCGGCCAGCGCGGATCCTCGGGAGGAAGGGTTGCCTGCGCGGTCGCGGTCACGCGATCGAACGCTTCCGGCACCCCGGCCATCGCGAGCGGGTCCTGCGACCAGGCATCGGCCTCGACCCCGTCGTAGAACTCCGTGAGTTCTTTGGCGAGCTTCGGATGCTCTTGAGCGACGTGGGCGATTCCAACGTCCCGCGCTCGACTGGCAATCCCGAACGCATCGGGCCGTTCGAGGTTGAAACAGACGTTGGTCAATGCCCAGGTCACCTGATAATGCTCGAGTTCGTTGAAGCCACCGCTGTAGAGGTAAGGATCGACGACACCATCCGTCGTGTGCGCATCGACCAAGGCGAGGACCCGGCGCAGATGGCTCTCGGCCAACGCGTACTCGCTGAGCCGTCGGTACGCCCGCCCGATCATCGAGCGAACGCGCACCTCGACCGGCGGATCATCTCCGAACACGTCGTCGACCTGTGCCGAAGTGTGCTCCAACAGCGTGAGCACGGTCACGTCGGGGTTGAGCGCAATTTCTGGGTTGGCCAGCGACAACGTCGAGAGCAGGAAATCGACCGCGGAGAGGGCCCGGTCCGCTTGTTCGTTCGCGGCTTTGGTACTGGTGCGAGCCGCAACCAAACTCATAGCAATTCCTGCGACCCCACACACGACGAGAAGCACCACCACTACCGCAACACCGACCCCGGCGCGATGACGCGCGAGGAACTTTCCGAGTCGGTAACGGGCGCCGGGAGGGCCTGCGTGGACCGGTTCCCGGTCGAGATAGCGCCGCGCATCATCGGCCAATGCGCTGGCGGTCGGGTAGCGACGCGATCGATCCTTCTCCAGCGCCTTCATGACGATCCAGTCCAGATCGCCTCGCAACAATCGGCCGAGGCCCGGCACGTCGACGCCGCGTTGCCGCGCGACGGCGGCGTTGTCCTGCGTGCTCACGCGCAGCGACGGTCGCGCCGGTTCTTCCTCGCGAATCACACGCTGGACCTCAGCCAACCCGACACGACCCAACTCGGCAGTATCGAACGGCGTGGTTCCGGTCAGCAATTCGTATAGCAATACGCCGAGCGAGTAGATATCGGTGCGCGTATCGACGTCGAGGGCGGAGAGTTGCGCCTGCTCCGGACTCATGTAGGCGGGTGTACCGACGAACTGCTCGTACCGGGTGAACAGCGTCTTCTCGGTCAGCCGGGTGTGCATCGCCTTCGCTACCCCGAAGTCGATCACCTTGGGCAGTCCTTCGCCATCACCGTGGGTCACCATGACGTTCGACGGCTTGAGATCGCGGTGGATCACCCCCTTCTGGTGGGCGTGCTGCACCGCGTGGCAGACTTGTCGGAAGAGCTCTAATCGCTCGTGCGTGGTGAGATCGTTTTGATCGCAAAACTCGGTGATCGCCACTCCGCGGTCGAGTTCCATGACGAAGTACGGTCGCCCGGACTCGGAGATGCCACCGTCGAGCACCTTCGCAATTGACGGATGCTCCATCATGGCGAGTGCTTGTCGCTCGGCTTCGAACCGGGCCACCACCTCTTTGGTGTCCATACCGAGCTTGATGATCTTGAGGGCGACTTTGCGCACCACCGGCGTCTGCTGCTCCGCCATGTAGACGACACCGAAGCCGCCTTCGCCGATCACTTGAAGCAGCTTGTAGCGACCGACCACGGAGCCTGGTCCCTCTTGCACCGGCGATACCGGGAACGGTCCCCACGCTCGGCCTTCCCGGCTGGGCACGGCGAGCGTCTCGTCGGATCGATCGAGCAGCGCCTCGACCCGAGATTGCACCTCGGTGTCTCCGGCACACTCGCGCTCGAGGTAGCCACGTCGCTCCCCGGCGGGGAGCTCCACCGCGTGGTGAAAAAGCTCCTCCACTCGGTGAAACATCTGGGTCGACTCGAGGTCGTCGGCAGCGTCGTTCAAATCGACTCCCGGGGTCTCGGTTGCAGGCGCGGTCACGGCTTCTCCTTCGAGGTCGTCGACCCTTCGGGAGTCAGTGCGACGCGCCGAGCTAAAGCCCTGCATCGAATCGAGAGAAAAGTTCTGGAGCGAGCGCAACGGCGTTCGCCACTTGCCGATAGCCTAACCGACAATCTAGCGATGCTAACTACCCCAAGGCGTCTTTCAGCCACGCCTTGATGAACCGCCACTCCCGCTCGACCGTGCCCAGCGACACGCCGAGCGCAGCCGCCGTCTCTTCCGCGGTGAGCCCCGCGAAGTAACGAAGATTCACGATTTGCCCCTTGCGCGGGTCGCGCCGCTCGAGCGCCTCGACCGCCTCCGCCACCGCGATCATCTCTTCGGTCGTCTCGTCGAGGGCCGCCCCCTCCGGATCGAGCGGCACGCGCTCGTGATCGCCGCCGTGCTTCTGACGACCGCGACGTCTCCCCTGCTCGATCAGGATCCGGCGCATGGCGAGCGCGGCCGCGCCAAAGAAGTGCCCCCTGCCGTTCCAACCCGGGTCGGAGTCCCCGACCAACCGCACGTACGCCTCGTGCACCAGCGCCGTCGCTTGCAGCGTGTGATCGCGACGTTCGCGCTCCATGCGGGCCCGCGCCAAGGTCCGCAACTCGTCGTACACCAACGGCAACAACTCCGACGCAGTCGCTCCCCCCACGCCGGCCGCCGCCTCGGATACCGGTTCCGAACCGTCGAGGTCAACCGACTCGAGCAGACGGGTCACTTCGCGCTTCCGCCGAGAGGCGTCGCTAGGTTCGGAGGGTGCGGACACGGAAACCTCTCGAGGTTGAGCCAGCGGTGGGCGCGGTGCATCGATGATGAGAAGGGTCGACCGAGCGAAAGGCAAGCGCGCTGGCGGATCCCCGTCGGCGGGACCCCGTTGCGATCAACTCCCGCTTCGATTTGCGTACTTCAAGCGCACCGAGTCGCAGCAATATGGACTCGGCGGTCGCGGCGGCTACTTTCAGGCCGTATTGTGTTGAGGGCTCCATCCGACGTCGACAAAGACCACTGCACCAGACCCAAGGACGAGTTTTCAGAAATCTGAGAGATCTCGAAATCTTGCGGCCGATGGGCCCTCCTCGTCGTCGGGAACTCAACTCTGATCTCACCGTTACTACCGAAATTCACACCTCCCCACACCTAAGGAGTTCGCGTCATGTGCCGTAATCTATTCCAGAACACTGCGCTGTTGACCACCCTGTTCTTCTCGTTCGCCGCAGCGGCCGACGGGCAAACGACAACGGTCTTCTTCGACAACAGCGGCGCCGAGTTGGGTATCACTCCACTCTCCACCACCGACTTTTCGTACGAGGGATCGAACTGGTCCGGGGGAGTCGTTCAGACCGAAGGGATCTTGGCGCTCTACGCTTCGGTCCCCGCGTCGTGGGAAACCATCGTCGGCTCCACCGCGGAAGTGACCTTTGATGACCCGGTGTCGTCGGTGGACTTCTTCTTCGTCGACGGCTTCGGATTCCCCGCGGGCACCGCGACGGCGTTCGACGCGAGCGACGCGGTCGTTGCCACCGCCGATAGTCTTGTCGTGACCTTTCTCGCCGACCCCAATAACTTCGTGACCCTGTCCGGCGCGGAACCGATTGTTCGCGTCGAGTTCGTCGGTGGTGTGATCGACAACTTCTCGTACACACTCGCCCCCGTCATCGGCGACCTTGAGTTCTCGCGCGGCGACTGCAACAACGACGGCGGCACCGACATCGCCGACGCCGTCTTCTTGCTGTCGAACATACTCTTTCCGACCGGCACGCCGACGATCCCGGCGTGCGCGGACGCGTGTGACGGTAACGATGATGGGGTCAGCGATATCGCCGACGCGATCGCCGTTCTGTCGGCGTTGTTCGCGGGCGGCGTGCTTCCCGCCCCGACGAGTTGTGATGTGGATCCCACGATAGACTCGCTCGATTGCGGCACGTTCGACAACTGCCCGTAGCGGATCATTCTGCCAAGGCGCCACGGGGGATGGGGACTCGGTCCTCTCCCCCGTTGCCCATCTTCAGGTCAAGCTCGCTCGTGCATCGGTTCGCGCGCACTTCTTACCCAGCTACGGATCGCGACGCGAAACAAGCACGCGGACATCTCGAACGTTGTTGCCCGTGGGCCCGGTGACCAACGTACATCCGAGTCGGTCGAGCGCGGGATACGCGTCGCGCCGATCGAACGCAACCGCCAAATCGATCCCGGCCTCCTTCGCGCGTTGTACCGTGGCCCCGTCGACGACAGCACCGGCCGCGGGAGAGTTTCCGTCGATCCCGTCGGTCCCTGCACAAAGAAACGCCGCCGTTCGCCCCTCGAGCCGGATGGCCAGCGCCACCGACAACGCGAGATTGCGCCCGCCGATGCCGGGATCGTGGCCGGTCGGACAGTTGACTTCACCGCCACTGACCAGCGCCACCGTCTCACCCGGGTAGTGCGCATGCAACCGGTCGAGTTCGACGAGGTGCGTGGTCACGGCGTCGTCGATGGTGGCTGATTCCGGCACGTCGAGACTTGCGACTCGCCAACCCAGTGCAGTTGTTTCACGAACGAGAAAGTCGGTCGCGTCACGGTTGTCGAGCAAGGCGTGAAAACTCGACCGGGCAAAGCAGGCGTCCCCCGCCTTCGGTGTCTCGGCGAGGGCGCCGAGCAGTGAGTGGTACGACGCCGGGACGCGATCGAGTAGCGCGCTCGACTCGATGAACGCACGGCACATCTCAACCGTCGTCTCGTCAGGAAACGTCGGGCCCGACGCCACCGCGCTCGGCGCGTCGGGCGGGACGTCAGAGACGAAGCAGGTGACTTGTCGCGCCGGCACCGCGGCCTGCGCAAGCCGCCCGCCCTTGACCGCCGAGGTGTGCTTGCGTAGCGCATTGATCACCTCGATCGGGGCGCCGCAACCGACGAGCGCTTCGTGAAACGCGCAACACTCTCCAACGGTAATGGTCGGATCGAGCGGTTGCTCCATCATGGCCGACCCTCCGCCCGAGAGCAGGAACAGCACCAACGACCGTTCGTGAACGCGCTCCAACTCGCGGACCACCGCTTCGGCCGCGCGAAAGCTCTCCAGATCCGGAGTCGGGTGCCCGCCTTGGAATCGGGCCCAACCGATTGGAACTCCCGTCACATCGGGCGCGACCACCACTCCCCGCGCCGGCAGCGCGAGACGGGGTGCCACGTATATCGCCAGCGGCACTGCCGCCTTGCCGATCGCAATGACGATCGCTTCGTCGAATTCCGAGAATGCGACGGGATCATGGCCGAGCAGAATGCCGGCCGCGTCGATCGGCAACCGTCGCGGGAGTTGCAGGGATAGATCGATGGCTTGAAGGCAACGCGTGTACAACTCACGCAAGGTGCCACCGAAGGGGTCGCCGTGACTCGCTGTCAAGCTGTTGCGCATGCACGATTCCGCTCCGCACGATTCCGCCTGAACCGCGCCGCCCACGCCACCGTCACGAGGCGACCGGGTGTTTCGGCGGTTGCCCCGCCAGCACGCGCAAGAGATCGTCGACCGCCATCTGTGTCATGGTGCGTCGGGTCGCGACCGAAGCGCTCGCCAAGTGCGGGGCGAGCACAACGTTCGAACGCTCCAGCAGACGCGCATCGGGATGCGGCTCACTTTCGAACACGTCGAGCGCAGCGCCGGCAATCTCACCTCGGTCGAGCGCGTCGCAGAGCGCCGCCTCGTCGACGACCGGACCGCGCGCCGTGTTGATCAGCAGACTGGTCGGTTTCATCCGTTCTAGCTCCTTCGCTGCAATCATATGCGTCGTCCTATCGTCGAGCGGGACGTGCAGCGTCACGAAATCCGAGTCGCGCAGCAGCGTGTCAAAATCGGTGAACTCGACTCCGAGTTCCGCTTCGACGTCGGGATTCGAGCCACTCCGACTGTGACAGAGGACGCGCATGCCGAAGCCACGCGCCCGACGCGCCATGGCCAATCCGATGCGCCCCGCACCAACCACGCCGAGGGTTCGACCGTGGACGTCGTGACCGCACAGGAGGTCGAGTTCCCACTGCTTCCACTCTCCGGCGCGAACGAAGCGATCCGCCTCTACGACGCGCCGCGCCGCCGCGAGCAGAAGCGCGAACGCGAAGTCAGCCGTCGTCTCGGTCAATACCCCCGGGGTGTGCGTGACCGGTATGTCGCGACGCGCGGCCGCGTCGAGGTCGACGTGGTCGAACCCGACGCTGATCGTCGAGATGACTCGGAGGCGCGGTGCGGCTGCGATCACGGATTCACTCACGGGATCGGTCAGTTGACACAGCAAGCCGTCGCAATCGGCCACTGCGGCGGCAAGTTCGCCCGGCTTCCACGACGCTTGCGACTCGCGATGCGCGACCTCGCACGTCTCTCGCAGCCCTTGTACGATGTCGGCAAATGCGGGTCGCGTGACCAGCACTCGGGGTCGCAACTGGTTCACGATCGAGACCTGTCTCCGAGCAGTGTGAAGTGAAAACTCATGCCGACGTCGGGGTTCGGCACCGCCCACAACCGTCCGCCGTGCGACTCGATGATCGATCGACTGATCGACAACCCCATACCCATGCCGTCGCTCTTGGTTGTAAAGAACTGATCAAAGATGCGATCCAGGATAGAAGGATCCAATCCCACCCCACGATCGCGCACCGTCACCTCGATGCGCTCCTCGATAGATCGGATCCGGAGCGTAATCTTGCGATCGTCCAGATCGTTCTCGGCCACCGCCTCTCGGGCGTTGCGCAACAAGTTGAGCAAGACCTGTTGGATCTGAATCCGATCCGCGGTGACCAAGGGAAGTTCCGGCTCGAGATCGAGAGCGATGGTCACTTTCTGACTGTCGAGTTCGGCTCGGATCAGACCGACCGTTTCTTCCGCTAGCACCGAAAGGTCGACGATGTCGTCTTGAACGGATTGCCTTCCGACGAGTGCACGCAGTCGTTTGACGATTTCGCTCGCCCGGATCGCCGAACCGTCCGCTCCTTCGAGCACCTCGATCAGGTCGTCGAGCGGCGGTGGTCCGTCGGCGCGCAACATGCCGATCGCCGCGCTCGTGTAGTTGGCGATAGCCGCGAGCGGTTGGTTGAGTTCGTGGGCGATCCCCGCGGCCAGCTCGCCCAGCGTCGAGGCGCGGGAAACGTGCGCCAGCTCGTCGCGGTGAACGCGGAGCTGCTCTTCGACCTGTTTGCGCTCGAGCTCCGCCGCCGCGCGCGCCAAGTGAATCTGCACCAGGGAAAGCTCGAAGATCGGTTGCTCCATCGGCCGATCGTCGATCACCGCGAAGTGGCCAACCATGTTTCCACCGGACGTCACCAGCGGAACACCGCAGTAGCTCTCGGCGTTCATCTCGACCAGATTGCGGTCACGGGGAAAGAGTTCTCGCACGCGCGACGCGTGGTAGGCAGGCTCGCCACGGACCACCGCCTCGCACGGGCACCAGCGAACGTCGTACTCGAACTGGTCACCGAATTGATTCACCTTCCAATGGGCGAGCGTGCGCACGTGGGTTGGTTCATTGGGTAGCATTTCCGTGATCAAGACGTGGCGCACGCGAAACAGCTCAGCCACATTCTTGACGAACGCCCGGAAGAACTCAGCTCCGAACGCGCGAGACGTCCCTTCCGCCATGATGCGCAGGAGGTCAGGTTCGCCGCCGGATTCGCCGCGAGCGCGTTGTAACTGCCCCTCGAGGTCCGACACCCGGGCGCGCAATCGATCGATCTCGGAATCGAGAGCGACATTCTGAGGCTCCGGCGTGGGATTGAGATCGTGAGATCGGCTCATGGGGCTCTTCGGGTGCGGCGCCGCGTTTCCGTCGGGTTCAACGGCGCGGAGTATACACCGCTGACCGAGCCGGAGCGAACCGACCAGCGGGGCTATTGATCGCGTCTCCCGAACGGATTAGCCTCCGCGGCTGACCGCGCGACAGCCTTGCTGATCGCGCCGCGACCGGAGCGACTCGAGATCACGACGGACCCCCTCGAGCCGGCCGGCTGTGCACCACCGACGGAGCCCAAATGTCTTCGCCTCTCGCGGACGCGTCTCAGCCTGCCACCTCCCCGCCTGTCCACAGTACACCTGGCAGCGGTCCAGGAATGTCCGGGCCGGCCTCGGCTGTGGAGTCGTTCGTCAGCACGAACTACGGCTTCGTGATCGACAACCGGCGGTGCATCGGCTGTCACGCCTGCACCGTCGCGTGCAAGACCGAGCACGACGATCCCATCGGCATCAACAAGACGTGGGTGACGTACATCGAGAAGGGGATTTTCCCCGACACGTCCCGTCGGTTCCACGTCATGCGCTGCAACCACTGCGCGGACGCGCCTTGCGTTGAGATCTGCCCCACCGCGTCGCTGATCACGCGCAAGGACGGCATTGTCGATTTCGACCCCGGTCGCTGCATCGGCTGCAAGGCGTGCATGCAAGCGTGCCCGTACGACGCGATTGCGATCAACCCCGACAGCGGCACCGCGACCAAGTGCAATTACTGCTCACACCGCGTCGACGCCGGGCGCGTCCCCGCGTGCGTCGCTGTGTGTCCCGCTGAAGCGATTGTGTCCGGCAACCTCGAAGACCCTTCCACCAAGATCGCCCGGCTGGTCGCCACGCAAGAAACCATGACGCGAAAGCCCGAAAAGGGCACCCAGCCGAACTTGTTCTACATCGAGGGCGACACAGCAGCGCTGCGCCCCTCAGAATCGGTTCGCAGCACGACGACCATCTGGGGCACACGCCCCAGTGACGCCGTCGATGACGTCGAGAAGATCGACGCATGGAACGACGCGCCGCGCGGAACCGCGCGGCGCACGTACGACATCGCCCAACGTCACGCCGCGTCGTGGGGTTGGAAAGTCAGCGCGTATCTGTTCACGAAGTCGATCGCGGCGGGCGTCATCTTGATTCCTGCCCTCTTGTCGCTGTTCGGTTCCCACGAAGCAGCCGAGTCGCTGCTGAGCGTCGGATACACCGCGGCGCTGGTCGCCCTCGGAATCACGGGCGCGCTCCTGGTCGCGGACCTCAAGCGGCCCGAGCGCTTCCTCTGGGTCCTGCTTCGACCGCAGTGGAAGTCGTGGCTGGTGCGGGGCGCGTACGGAATCACCGCCTACGGAGGATTCCTGACCTACGGCTGGCTGTTCGGGCTCAACCTAGAAACCGTGCTCGGAAAGTCGCTGCTCCAAATCGGAGCGGTACTCGCAGCGTTTACCGCCGCGTACTCGGGCTGGCTGTTCGGCCAAGCGAAGGGGCGCGACATGTGGCAATCGCCCATGGTGCCGCTGCACTTGCTGGTACAAGCGGTGCTCGCCGGAGTCTGCACGCTGATGCTGTTGGTCCCGACCGAACGCGAATTCCTCGTTCCACTGTTCGCGGGCACGGTGGGTCTCAACCTGTTGCTCGTCGCCTTCGAGATCTTTGGCCGCCACGCAACCGGAGACGCCAAGCGAGCCGCCAAGATCATGTCGACCGGTGGCCGTGGTCAGTTTCTCTGGCTCGGCGTCGTCGTCACCGGACACCTCGTCCCTCTCGCGTGCCTCATGGCCGACAAGTCCGGAATGACCGCACTCGCGGCGATCGGGACCTTGATCGGCTTGGTCATCTACGAACACCTCTGGGTCGACGCTCCGCAGCGCGTCCCGCTCGCCTGAAACAATCGAGAGGACGCATCGCAATGCCGACGCGTGGACGCCGAATATCTTGGGTCGAGCGGATGGCCGCTGGGTTTGGGCTCGTACCCGCCCAGGGCGAAAGCAAGACGCCCGCGGAGCCAGCTCGCAACGAAGACGGCACGCTCAGTTACTACCCGCCGTTCGATCGGTGGGATGACTGGGAAGAACAGAGCGCGAGCCGCGAGTCGCGTCGCTACTCCCTGGTGCCGACGACGTGCTTCAACTGCGAAGCGGCGTGCGGGCTGCTCGCATATATCGATCACGACAGCGGCAAGGTCGAGAAGATCGAGGGCAATCCGCTGCACCCGGGATCCCGAGGACGCAACTGTGCCAAGGGTCCAGCGACCCTGAATCAGGTGAACGACCCCGAACGCATCCTCCGTCCGCTGAAGCGCAACGGACCGCGCGGCTCGGGTCAGTGGAAAGAGGTGTCGTGGGACGAGGCTCTCGACGACATCGCCGGACGCATTCGCAAAGCGTTCGACGAAGGTCGCGGCAAAGAGGTCATGTACCACGTCGGTCGACCGGGGCACGAAGCGTTCATGGAGCGGCTGCTCGCCGCCTGGAAGATCGACGGCCACAACTCGCACACGAACATCTGCTCGGCCTCGGCGCGGCTCGGCTATCAGATGTCGGTCGGCTACGATCGACCGAGCCCCGATTACGAAAACGCCAAGCTGATCCTGCTGTTGTCGGCGCACCTCGAATCCGGGCACTACTTCAACCCGCACGCGCAACGGATCATCGACGCCAAGGAGTCTGGCGCGCGGATCGTCGTCTTAGACCCGCGCCTTTCAAACACCGCGGCGCGTGCCGATCTGTGGATCCCTGTTCAACCCGGTACCGAGAGCGCTGTGCTACTCGCCGCCATTCGCCTGCTGCTCGACACCTCGGCGATTGCCGACGAGTACGTGCGCGAATGGGTCGACTGGCGCGGTTTCCTCAAGGCGCGTCACCCGGAAGACAAGGTTGAGTACGAGCAGTTCTTGACGCGACTGAAGGAGACGTACGCCGAGTACACGCCGGAGTACGCAGCCGAAGAAGCGGGCATCGACCCCGCACAAATCTACCAACTCGCCCAGGAAATCGAGCGGGCCGGCTCGCGTGTGGCCTCCCACATTTGGCGAAGCGCGGCTACCGGCAACGAGTACGGTTGGCAAGTCGCCCGCTGCTTGAACCTGCTCACCGCTTTGGTCGGTGCGACCGGCGTCGAAGGCGGCACCGGGGTTCACGGGTGGAACAAATACAAGCCGAAATTCTGGAGCACACCCGACCCGGTGCCCATGTGGAACGAGTTGCAGTGGCCGCAGGAGTACCCCCTCTCGTTCTACGAGATGAGCATTCTCCTCCCCCACTTCGTGCAAGAAGGCCGTGCGAAATTGGATTGCTACTTCACGCGGGTCTACAACCCGTGCTGGACCAATCCGGACGGCTTCCAGTGGCTCGAGTTCTTGAAGGACGAGGAGAAGCTCGGCCTTCACATTGCGCTGACGCCGACCTGGAACGAGTCTGCGTACTTCGCCGACTACGTTCTGCCGACCGGGCACTCGACCGAACGGCACGACATTCAGAGCCAAGAGACGCACGCCGGCGTCTGGGTCTCGTTCCGGCAGCCGGTCCTCCGCGCTTACGCCGAACGCAACGGCAAGACCATCACCGACACGCGGGAGGTCAACCCCGGCGAAGTGTGGGAAGAAGACGAGTTCTGGGTCGACCTCACGTGGCGGATCGATCCCGACGGGTCACTCGGCATTCGTCAGCATTACGAGTCGCCGTACCGACCGGGTAAGAAAATCACCACCGATGAGTACTACGGGTGGATCTTCGAGAACGCCGTCGAGGGGCTGCCCGAAGAGGCGAAGAAGCTCGGCCTTACGCCGCTCGAATACATGAAGCGCGTGGGAGCCTTCGAATTGAAGCGCGACGTCTACCGCGTCAACGATACCGCCGTCGCGGTTCCCGGAGATCCGGGCGTCGAGATTGACGAAGAGAACCAAACCGCGAGCAAAGACGGCAAGTTCATTGGGATCGTCGCGCGCGGAAAAGTACGCGAAGGGTGGCACACGCCGTCGAAGCGTATCGAGATCCATTCGCAGACGCTGTTCGATTGGGGCTTCGCAGATCACTCCATTCCGTCGTACTCCAAGAGCCACGTCGGACCGCACGCCCTCGACCCGGAAAACGGCGTCTACTGCTTGGTGGCGACGTACCGGTTGCCAACGATGATCCACACACGATCCGGCAACGCGAAGTGGCTGAACGAAATCTCGCACGCCAACCCGGTGCTCATGCACCCGGAGACGGGGGAGCGCCACGGCATCAAGACCGGCGATCTTGTCCGCGTCAGTACGAAGATCGGACACTTCGTGAATCGCGCCTTGGTGACCGAAGGCATGCGGCCGGCGACCATCGCCTGCTCGCACCACATGGGGCGCTGGCGTCTGGAAGACGGTCCGGGGTCACGCTGGAACTCGGCGACGGTGCGCATTGAAGAGCTGGACGAAACGACCCGCCGCCTGCGAATCCTCGACAAGACCGAACCCTTCCGTTCGGACGACAAAGATTCGCAACGCATCTGGTGGCAAGAGTCCGGCGTCAACCAGAACCTCGCCTTTCCGGTCAACCCAGATCCGGCTAGCGGCATGCACTGTTGGCACCAAGTGGTGAAACTAGAGAAGGCGCACGCCGGCGACGAATACGGCGACGTGGTCGTCGATCTGAAGAAGTCGACCGATCACTACCGCGAGTGGCTCGCCAAGACGAAGCCCGCGCAACCGGGGGGACTGCGTCGCCCCCGCTGGCTGCCGAGGCCGAACAAGCCGGAAGATCACTTGTACGAACTACCCGAGTGACCAAGCGACGAGCACGTGAGCAGACCCCGGCGGTCGATGGATGCGTCGACGGCCGGGGTCTCGTCGTATCGAAACGAGGAGGTTCGAGGCACGAGTGGCGTGCCGTCCAACACGACCTTGCCTGACAGCCGTGAACGAGACGCGACCCTTCGGCCTGTCGCCAGTTTCGATCTCTCTTGCAAGCCTTCCGTCGGTCCTCTCAGTGACAGGGATCACGCAAACGGCGTCCAGACCGAATGTCGAAGCGGAGTTCAAAACTCAGACGGCTCGCGACGACGACAGACCGATACGCTCGCCTCGAAGGCGGCACGATCACGTCGCGCGCCTGCACGTTCGGCTAAAGCTCGAGCCCGGACACAAGAAAACCCCCGCCGCCCAAGCTGGGCGACGGGGGTTTGTCACAAATAGAGACATTGGCT
>JAJFFE010000284.1 GCA_021776775.1 Planctomycetota bacterium
CAGCTGTTCGGTCGCGCTTGGTGGACGAGCCGATTGGCCAGTTGAAGGTAGGTCACCGCGTCTTCGTCGACCTCGCCGCCGTAGTACTCGTGGTACTCCAAGAAGTCGCGGCCCAACCCGTGGTGGTGGTAGAGCATGCTAGTCACGCCATCGAAGCGGAATCCATCGCAGCGAAACTCTTCCAGCCAGTACCGAAGGTTCGATAGCAAGAAGTGCACGACTGCATCTTTGCCATAGTCGAAACAGCGCGTGTCCCAAGCGGGATGGTCGCCGCGTTCCCCGGCATGGAAATACTGATGCAACGTACCGTCGAAACAGCTCAGCCCCTCCACTTGGTTCTTCGCCGCGTGGGAGTGCACCACGTCGAAAACGACGTGCAGCCCATGTCCGTGCGCCGTGTCGACCAAGTACTTGAGGTCGTCAGGGGTCCCGCAACGCGACGTTACAGCGTAGTAGCTCGTCACGTGGTACCCGAACGATCCGTAATACGGATGCTCGGCGACAGCCATCAGCTGAATCGAGTTGTAGCCGGCCGCCGCGATTCGCGGCACCACAGAGTCGGCAAACTCCCGATAGGTGCCGACACGCTCTTCCTCCGTAGCCATGCCGACGTGAGCTTCATAGACAAGCGGAGTACGGGGTCTCGCAGGCGCTTCGTTCTTCCACGCGTACGGGTCGGCCGGGGACCACACCTCCGCGTCGAACTCACCGCGATCGTCGACGGCGACCACGCGACGGGAGTACGCGGGGATCCGTTTGCCTTCGAAGGTGGCGGACTGCAGATGGAGGTGGTGTCGATCGCCGTGATGCAGCGCGTCGGGTGGTAGCTTCAGCTCCCAATTGCCGTGGTTGTCGAGACGCCTAAGTCGATACTCAGGACGACTCTCCCAGTCACTGAACGGTCCCCGCAGGAACAGCCGCGTAGCGGCGGGCGCCCACTCCCGAAACACCCACCCGTCGTCGGTTCGGTGCAATCCGTAGTACCGGTGAGCCTGCGCAAACTCCCAAAGGTCGCCCGTCTGCGTGATGCGATCTTCGGTCTGGTCGACGCGACGTCGCCGCTCTTCGATGACCGGAAGATACGGCCGCAGCCCCGGGTCGTTGAGCACGTGCTTCGGTACGCTCGAATCAACCATGTCGAGAACTCACTTCGGGGCGAGTCCCAACAAACGACGGTAGATGTCGATGTAGCGCTCAGCCGTGACCTCGTGATTGAACTCGGCCAAACTCTCTTTCATGATCCGAGAGATCTCGCGCTCTTTGGTCTTCGCCGGGAGCGCGTGGAACGCCATCGCTTGATCCACCGCCCAAGTGAGCCCGTGGCTGTCGTAGCTCTCGAACAAGAATCCGTTCCCGGTTCCCTTGTCTGTATCGACCGTCCGCACGGTGTCGTGAATCCCTCCGGTGTCACGGGCGACGGGCAACGTGCCGTAGATCGGTCCGATCATTTGCGGCAGACCGCACGGCTCGAACTTGGACGGCATGAAAACGTAATCGGACGAGGCGTATGCCATGCGAGAGATTCGTTCGTCGAAGGCGCAGACGGAGACGCGATTCTGAAGTTGGTGCATCTCGACTATCTCGTTGAAATGCACCTGGTACGGACCGTTGGCGACCAGTACGACTTGTAGATCCTGCGCTCGGTAACGGACAACGATCGAATGAAGAATCTCACTGAGGAGTTGGCACCCCTTTTGGAACGGATCGAGCCGCGACGGCCAAAAGAAGAGCGCGGCGTCGGGGTCGACGCGGAGACCTAGGTACTCCTGAAACACGATCTTGTTGTGGCGCTTCGCTTCGGCGGAATCATCTGGGCCGTAGTTCACCTCGAGCGCGGTATCGGTCTTCGGGTTGTAACTCGGGTCCGGCGAGTTCAAGACGCCTTCCGCCCTCCCGCCCTGTACCTTGCTTCGAATCTCTTGGAAGACGTTATCCTTCACGAAGGAGTGCTGTCCGTCGACGATCTCTTCCAGGAAGCGTGGGCTCACCGTGTTGATGTAGTCGGAGGAGAAGATTCCCGTGGCGAGGAAGTCGACCGGGTTGTCGGTGTAGCTCTCATCGAAACTCTTCGGCATTTTTTCGTAGTAGAGGTGCTTCCAGAACTCCTGCGCGTCGATCCCGGTGCGCTCGATGTGTTCGAGGCTCGTCTTCAACGAGTGGATGTTGTGCACGGTGAACAGCGTCTTGATTCCAAGTCTCGACGCGACCGCTGGAATGAGTCCGGTCATCCAGTCGTTGCAGTGGATCAGGTCTGGGTTCACGCGCGGAATGATGTTGTTGATCACCTCACGCTGAAAGGTGAGGGCCAACTCCATGTTCGTCGCTGCGTAGTCGTCGTAGACGTGGCTGCGGTAGTAGAAGATCCGGTCCTCGGCGAGATGTATGCGATCTTCCGGCATCTTGTTCTTGTAGATGCGCAGCTCTTCGTTGATGAAGCGGCCGACGTTGACACTGAACATTTGCCGATAGTGCGGCAGCGCGACCTGAACGTCGGCGCCCTTCTTGTAGAGCGCCGCGGCCAGGGTCGCGGATACGTCGGCGAGCCCCCCCGCCTTGGCCTGCAGGTGGTTGGCCATGTTGCCCATGCCGGCCGGCAGGTACGTGATCTCCGGCGTGACGATGAGAATGCGTTTGTCGCGCCTGCTCTTGCCCTTACCCGGCGCATTGTTCCGCGGATCGGGCTGGCTCGACTCGGGCTGGCTCGACTCGGGCTTACTCGACGCGGGCTTGCTCGACTCGGGCTGACTCGACGCGGGCTTGCTCGGCTCGGGCTGACTCGGCTCGGGCTGACTCGACACTGGCTGACTCGACACTGGCGTGCTCGACTCGTGTCTACCCGGCTTCGACTTCTGCTTCCGGTTCCGGTTCCGGTTCCGCTTGTTCTTGTTCGCCACGGCGTGATCTTCCCCACCCAACTCAGTACCCAGTCCGCTACGCAACGACCACTCGACTGTTGAGCGAGCCGAACGGGTTCGGCGCCCACGCCTTGGCGTTGGGATCGGCCTGCCAGCGCCCGTTGTACACGATCTTGTACTCGTACTCGCCCGGAGGCAGCTTCAACACGACGCGAAACTCCCCCGGCTCGTGTTCTTCCATCGGGGTGCTGGTGGCATCCCACTCGTTGAACGAACCCACTACGTGGATCTGGCTACCCGGGTCGGCGGCGAAGGTCAGGGTCACGTCCCGTAAGTTTTCCGATGTTGGCTGAATCATCCCAACTCCCACTGCCTGGTCATCGCGTTCATCGCGTTCATCATCGCGCCCGTACCTGAATCGTCTGCCCGACGTCGTCCAGAATAGCCCTCAGCGTATCGTAGTCAGGATGCTTGAATCGCATCCACGCATTGGCCCAGTATCCACCTTCGACCGGCTGCGTCGAGGATCCCGGGCCCGGAATCCGCTCATCGATGAGCCACTCACTGTACTTCTGGTAGATGGTCGCGAGACCTTCGACGCCGATGATCTGGCCATCGCGATCCGGACGCAGCGCGATCATGCCCGCCGAGTATCGCCGGGACGGGCGCTCCGCCGGACGTTGATGCACAATCGCTTGCGCCCACTCCCGGTAGAGGTCCATGTCGTTGGCGGCGCAGTACAGATCCCAGGCGCCCACTCCGGGCGGACGGCACCCGATCTCGGAGAAGCGGAGACCCTTGGGGCTCGAGAACCACTCCATGTGGGTGGGCGAGGTCCCGATCTCGAGAGCGGTGATGACGTTCTGCGCCATCTCTCGTACTTCTTCGTATCCCGACGCGTCGACGCGATTGGTGGCGACAATCTGCGGTGAGATCCAGCGCGTGCGCATGGCCTCGAGAACGCCGGGGTAGTAGTGCGAAATGAATTCGTGCACGACGCGACCGCCGATGGAGATCGTGTCGTAGAACCCCTCGTGTCCCTCGATAAACTCCTCGACCGCGACCGGGATTCCCCGGTCGACCCCGCTGCGCTCGATCGCCCCGTCGAGCTCCGTCAGATCGCTGACTTTCTCGACCCCGGCCGCTCCGGCTCCGTCGGGCGGCTTGATAATGATCGGCAACCCGACGTCGCCCGCGAATTGACGCACCGCGTCGCCGCTGGTTGCCCCGATCGATTTGGCGCACGGAACGCCGGCGCTTCGCAGCGCTTCTTTCATGGCGGGCTTGTCTCGGCACAAGAACGCAGTCTTGACCGACGTCCCGGGAATACCACACGCCTCGCGGACTCGAGCGATCGGGGAAATGTGTGCCTCGACCGTCGCTTCGAGTCGATCGACCCACCCCCGCGCTTGGCAACGCTTGACCGCTTCCATCACGGCGCCCTCGTGGACGACCGTCCGTACTTGCTCGTAGCCGTACAACCGCTCGCGCGTGCTCGCCGGAAGCGCTGTGAGGGGAGCCTCTCCGATTCCCGTGACGCGCGCACCCACCGCGCTCAACGCTTCGACGAAACGCGCTTGGTTCGAGGGGAATCCTGGCTCGACGAAGAGAACGTGCATCAGCCGGCTCCGTTCAACGCGGTGCTCTTGAGATCGTTACGCCACGCTTGAATGCGCCCCCAAAAGAGCTCGGTAAACTCTTCGATCTCGTGCTCGGGGAACAACGCCGTCACCTTCAAGCGCACCGCTTCTTTAGCGCGCTCGCTGCCGAAGAACACGTACGCGACGTCATCGAGATGACCGAGGTGCGTCGCGCAGAACTCTTCGAAACGATCACTATCCAACCGCTCGCGAGCAATCTTCGCGTAGGCGGCGATGCGCTCCCGGTACGGAAGCTCTTCGTCGGCGATCGCGTAGAACGGCTCCCAATCGAGGCATTGACGCATCTTCCGCTGGGTCACGGCGCAGAACACCGACCAGCGAATGTTCGACAGGACAATCCACGGAAAGTGAAAGTGTGTGGAGGTGACCTGTGAGTCCGGACACGGGTTGGCAAAGTCGATGGGATACCACGTCCCCTCCTGCAGCAGCGTCTCGCACGAGTTGAAGTCCCAACCGAAGAAGGCGTTGATCGTCAGCGTGATGTCGGCGAGCAGCGACAAGTCATCGGCGCCGATATCTAGATCGGTACAGTAACGATCGTGAAGCGGCGCCCCCGGGTCGTAACGAACGCTGCGGACTTGCGGTCCGAGCCCGATGGTGCGAACGAAGACGTCGTGCGGAAGCACCGCCTTCTGCAGGTGCATCACCTGCTTGCCGCTCTTTTCGTACGCAGCGAGCAGCGCAGCTTCGTCGTCGATCTTGCTCACCCCCACCCAAGCTCCGCCGTCGTACGGCTTCATGAACATGGGGTAGCCCATCGCATCGCCGACCTCACCGAGGTTGAACAGCTTCGCGTATTGGGAGAGCGTGGATTGAAGGTCGGCGCTCGGCTCGTGCTCTTTCGGTGGGATCAACCACGTGGGCGGGATCGGCATGCCGAGCCGTTGCATGGCAACGTACGACGTGTGCTTCTCCATAGACTGCAACGACCACGGATTATTGAAGACGTAGAGGTCGTCGAGAATGATCGACTTCTTGATCCACTCTCTGCTTGTGTGGAACCAGTGCGTCAAGCGATCGATGACAACGTCGAAGCGGCACGGCTGGTCGAGCGCGAAGGGGCGAATCTCTACCCGCTCGGTCTCGACCGTGACGCGATCGTTCCCCACTGGCACGTCGATCTGTGCCGCGCGGAGGATCTCCTCGTAGCAAATGGGCCAACAGATGTCAGCCCCGAGCGATAGCCCGATATTGCGGACGGTCTTCCCCATGCCTAGCTCCGGTCAATGCAATGGAACGTCTACTCGTAAACCATCCACAACGGACCGGGAAAGAGCCACGACAGACCGTCTCGCAGTCGGTCGCGCCAGTTCTCCCAGTTGTGGCCATCTCGCGATTCGAAGTACTTCACGTCGAGCCCAGCCGCTTGCAGAAACGGAACCAGCGAACGGTTCTCGTAGATCAACGACTCGTACACACCGCATGCGACGAAGATTTTTTCGGCCGGAAGACCCGGCTCTTCCCGAAACGCGTTGACGAACTCGACCACCGGATCGAACGCGGAACTGCGCTCGTGGGTGCCGATGTCGGTGAACGCAAAAGAGCCGGAAAGAAGCATGAGCCGCTGGAACAACCCCGGATAGTACCAAGCCGCGGAAAGCGATGCGACCGCACCGAAGCTCGCGCCCATCAAGCAGCGTGAATCGGGAGTGCCGGTGAGCGGGTATCGCTCTTCCATGACCGGCAACAGCTCTTCTGCGAGATACTGGGCGTGGGGTCGATGCGCCGCGTATTCCTTGTTGCGAGCCCCGGGGTGAGTCAAGGCCACCACCATCGGCGCGATCTCGAGACGGTGAATGAGATTGTCGAGCACGGTACCGAAGGAGGCGAAGTTGACGAAGTCCGGGCCGTCGTGGGTGATCAACAGCGGGTAGCGACGGGTCGTTCGAAAGCGCGCCGGGGTGTAAACCGTGACGGTGCGATCGTCACCCAGCGCCGCGCTCGGAATTGTGATGGTCTCGAGCGTTCCCTGCGGCGCCTCGGGATCGACCTGCGCCCAATCCGGTTCCGTGTAGCCGCTGGTCGTACAGACCGAGTTAGCCCCGAACGGGTCGCGGGCCAGCTTGTCGTTCAGCGGATCGCGAATCCACTTCGACGACTCTCCGTGTCGCACGCCGAGCTTGTACTCGACCCGCGATTCCGGCGGCAACTCGACGATCAACGACCACAGATCGGTCTCGGACACGCGACGGAATTGCTGCGACGTCGGCAGCCCGTAGATGAAATGCTGAAGGGTGACGGCGTCGGCCTCGCCACGGTAGACGAAGGTAACCTGGGCCCCTTCGACCAACGGAAACTCATGCTCGGCGAGGAACGCATCGATGGACTCGACGGTCTTTTCGCCTCGTTCGAACCGGCGGATCGCTATGGGCATACGACCTCCAACGGTTCCAAGGTTCCGGACTCAGTCAGCCGACGCGCGCCGGTCCCGCTCCATTGAGAGCCGTTGAAATCCACCCGGTTCTCATGATCGAGGGTCACGCACTGGTCGGGCGCGAAGCGTCGAGCCAACAGCGACAAGCGTTTAGGATCGTGCACTTCCAACCGCCGGGCCGCGTGAGGGAACGGCACCAGCCCCTTGCAGATACCCAAGCCCGGAGCGGCCAGTTCCGTGTTGTTGTGACCCTGCGGCGGTGAATGGTGAAAGAGCACGACCCGCTCGCTGACGGCCATGGCGCCCGCTGACCACGCGATCACCGGAAGATCCCCGACACTCCCAGCGAGATCGAACATCCGCAGGCGGTTCAGCAAGACTAGGACGTGACCGCCGGCGACCAGCAGTCCCGAACAACCGGCTAAAGCTTCGCGGAGTTCCTCACGGTGACGCAGGACGTCGTCGTGCGTGTCATAACCTTGCTGCGCTTCGAGCTCAGCGTGCACCGTGGTCAATCGAGCAAAGTGGTGCTCATCAATCCCGCGGACAACCGCAATGGCGTCGTCCTGGTAATCGGTAATGGAGACCCCGTCGTCGACGTCCATCGAGAGCAGCGTTCGCGCGGCATCAAGCGCGCCGGATAGCTGGACCGTGTACGCCGCTTGAATCTGCTCGAGGACCGCCCGACTCTTCCACAGCCCCTCGAGCAACTCGGGGCTGCGCGCAAACAGCTCGTCCGATCGACGATAGAGGGCGAGGTTGACGGTGGCTCGACCGAGGTGCTCGTCCAGCTCCTCGATCTCGAGCTCGCGCTCCTGCCAGCCGGCGGTGATCACCGCCAGCCGTCCGTCCGACGCCGATGAACCGTCGGATGCCAATGAACCGTCAGATGACAGCGCCTCGACGGCGCTCACGAGATTCGGGCGGCGAGTTTGGGGACCGAGCAGGGAAATCGACCGCGGGGGCATGGGACGGGTTTCGGACGTTCGAGAAACGATAGGCTCGGGAGTTCAATCCGAGGGACACTACACCTTTCTGGTGCAGTTCTTCTTATAATCGACTTGTTGTCCGCCGCGCAACGCGACCTCGGTGACTGTGGCTGCGCTACTCGGCTTTTGTCACCCGGCTGTTGCCACCGCACAGAACGTCACCGAATCCCAGCGATCAGAATCCACGAGGAGATCCCAGTGTCCCGACGCCATGAGATGCTCGAAAGTCCGGCCATGGGCCGCAAGGTCCACGTCTGGTGCTACGGGCACTGGGGCACCCCGGTCATCGCGTTCCCGACCGCGGCCGGCTTCGCTCACGAGTGGGAACGACAAGGTATGGTCACGGCGCTCTCGCACTTGATCGGCTCGGGACGTATCAAACTCTACTGCCCCGAGAGCAACGTCGCGGAGACGTGGACGCAGAAGGAAGGCGACCCGCGGGTACGGGTCAAACGCCACCAAGCGTACGAGCAGTTCGTCATGGAGACACTGGTCCCGTATATCCGCCAAGACTGCGCGTCCCAGGACATCACCATGAACGCGGTCGGTGCCAGCGTCGGCGGATACTTCGCGGCCAACTTTGCCCTGAAGTACCCGTCGATCTTCACCTACGCACTGTGCCTCAGCGGCCGCTATGACATGACCCATTTCACCAACGGCTATACCAACGGCGACATCTACTTCAACAACCCACTCGACTACGTCCCCAACCTCGAGGGCGAAGCCCTCGATCACGTACGCCAACACACGCACCTGACCCTAGTGTGCGGACAAGGCAAATACGAAGAGGGTTGCATCGAAGAGACTCAAGCCCTCGCGGACCTGTGCGCCGCCAAAGGCATCGGCCACACCCGCGACATCTGGGGCAAAGACGCCGCCCACGACTGGGGCTGGTGGAAGAAGCAGACGCTCTTCCACCTCGGCAACCGGCTGGGAAGCTAGCCCGCGAAGCGACCCGATCACGCCCACTTTGCGAGCGCGAGCTCCAGGTCGAGGTCGGTCGAGTCGGCGATTGCCGGGACGACGCGGATGCCGTAGCCCCGCTCGCCCGAGCGTTCGGGGACGTAGGTTCCGGTGAGTTGCGTTCCGGTCGGTTGGCTGGTTTCGACGGTTAGCGGGATCGCACGGCCGGCTTCCCACCCTTCGGAGTTTGGCTCACCGATGACGAGTTCGACTCGGAGGTCGCCGGCGTCGAGGCCAGGGTGTTCGACGGTGACCCAGACGGTGACGGGATCGCCGGCGTGGATCAGGTCTTCTTCCAGGCCGCTCATGCGAACTTCGGCGATGCGCAGGTCTTTCCAACACGATCGCACGTTCTGCTTCGCTTGCGCCCTCTGCTTGGCCGACTGGAAGTCGTTGGCGGCGAGCGACTCGCCCTCTTCGTGACTCGGGGTGTAAAACTCTTCTTGGTACTGAGCGAGCATGCGAGCGGCGGAGAAATCGTAAAGGGTCGAAACCATGGCCGACCGCGTCATCTCGATCCACTTTGCGGACATGGGCTGGCCGCCGTCGAAGTAGGCCGGAATCACTTCCTCTTTCAGCAACTGGTAGAGGTGGTGGCTGTCGAATTCGTTCTGTCGATCGGCACTGTCGAACGTGCGCCCCCCGATGACCCAGCCGTTGGAGCCGTTGAACCCTTCGTCCCACCAACCGTCGGCGATGCTCAGGTTCAGCGCACCATTCATGGCCGCTTTCATGCCGGATGTGCCGCTCGCTTCGAGCGGCGGCGTCGGCGTATTGAGCCAGACGTCACACCCACCGACGAGCTTGCGCGCCAACCCCATGTCGTAGTTTTCCAGCAAGACGATTTTGCCGAGGAACTCGGGGCGTCGGGAGATCTCGAAGATTTGGCGGATCAACTCCTGGCCGGCTCCGTCGGACGGGTGCGCCTTGCCGGCGAAGAGGAAGACGACTGGCTCCTCGACGATCCGGGCGAGCGCTTCGAGGTCGCTGAACAGCAGCGTGGACCGCTTGTACGGGGCGAACCGTCGGGCGAATCCTATGATGAGTGAGTTCTCGTCCAGCCCGTCGAGCGTGGCGCGAAGTTGCGACGGCGACTCACCACGTTCGTGGTGCAGCTCTTCGACGCGGCGACGCACTTCGTCGAGTAGTTGACGCTTCTGTTCAAACTTGGCGGTGCGAATCTTGTCACCGGAAATTTGACTCAACGACGCCAGTGCGTCCGGCGAGTACGGAAGACCCCGCGTGGTCTCTGCGAGTTCGCTGTCGAGCAGCGCTTGCAACTCAGCGCCGAGCCATGTGCGTACGTGCACGCCGTTGGTGATCGCCTTGATCGGAAGCTCCGACGAGTGGAAGCCGGGTGCAACCGGCGAGAGGTTCTCCTGACTCACCCCCGCGTGGATCTTGCTCACGCCGTTGACGCGCGAGGCGCCACGCAACCCGAGTGACGTCATGGAGAACGGAGCGTCGCTACCCTCGCCCGCGTTGTGCCCCAACGCCATGATCTGATCCCACGACGCCTGCAGGCCGCGTTCGTACGGTGAGAAGTACGGCCGAACCATGTCTTCGGGAAACGCATCGTGGCCGGCGGCAACCGGCGTGTGCGTAGTGAAGACCGAGGTGCGGCGCACCAGCTCGAACGCGGTCGCGAAGTCGAGCGCGGACCGCTTCACCAACTCGTACGCTCGACTCAAGACGAGGAACGCAGCGTGCCCCTCGTTCATGTGATGCACGTACGGCTTGATGCCGAGCGTGTCGAGCAGCACTCGACCGCCGACTCCGAGTATGAGTTCCTGCTGAAGCCGCCACTCTTGATCACCGGAGTAGAGCTGTTCGGTCAGGCGACGATCTTCAGCCGTATTCTCGTCTCGGTCGCTATCGAGAAGGTAGAGCGGGACCGAGCCGACGTCGACTCTCCACGCCCCCAGGAACACCTCTCGACCGGGGAAGTACAACGAGATGACGACCGGTTCTCCGGCCGCGTCTCGCACTCGGTGCATCGGCAACGTGCGCGGGTTGTAGATGCGTCGATCGCTGATCTGTCGACCGTCGGAGTCGAACCGTTGCCGGAAGTACCCGGCGCGATACGCCAACCCCACCGCCGCCAACGGCAGGCCGGCGTCGCTCGCCGCCTTGAGATGATCCCCGGCGAGAACACCCAGTCCGCCCGAGTAGAGCGGCAGGCTTTCGTGCAGCCCGAACTCCATGCAGAAATAGGCGATCTCGACCGCATCGCCACGACGTTCATCCAAGTAGCGATCGAACTGTTCGAGAACACCGCGCATCCGCTGCAAGAACGCGTCGTCTCGAGCACGTTCATCCAAGGCGGCTTGCGGTACGTCGTCGAGCAACTGAACGGGATTGTGGCCGCAGAGACGCCACCGCTCGGCGTCGAGATCGCGAAACAGTGACTCCGCCTCTGGGTTCCACGACCACCACACGTTGCGCGCCAACTCGCGCAGACGGTCGAGTTCGGCCGGAACGCGATTGTGAACGGTGAAGCTCATCATGTGCGGCTGGGCGCGATCGCCCACCAAGAGCTCCAGACGTTCGCCGGCCGCCCGGCTCGTGCGCGCACGTTCTTGGTACTCCGGCATGCCTGGGTGGTAGCGGACGTACCGCGCCTCGATAGCCACCTCGTGCGCGCGACGGTAGTAAGCGCCGAAGTGCTCCCAGCGAGCGAGCCGCGAGAGACGCAACGCCTCTTCGCCCAGCTGCTCCCGCGAAGAACGATCGAGCGCAAGGAAGCGGTCGAGGTGATCGGTCAAGAGCTGCGCGGACTCTGCAAACGGCGTCTCTTCACGCGGCAGTACGTACGCGGCGGCGCGGTCGCGAGTGTCGAGTGACGCCGCCCACTGACCGAAGCCAGCGAGGTCGGAGGTCACGGTCGGAATCCCGTAGCCGATGCTTTCGAGCGGTGTGTAGCCCCACGGTTCGTAGTGCGACGGGAAGATCGAAAGATCGAACGCCGCCAGCAGCTCGTAGTACGAGCCGGGGATCATGGAGTCGGTTCCGTCGAGATAGATCGGGACGAAGATCGCATGGACGTCGTCGCCGGGATCATTGGCGATCCCGCGGGCGGCGAGGTCACGCAGCGTCGGGTCCTGCTCGGGAGATCGCACGGTGTGCGTCGCCACGCCGCCGACGCCGGCGGTCCCGTCGCGGAACGCCGCTTCGACCTCGGGCACGGGGCCCGTGGAGTCTGACGGTGTGCAAAAGAAGCAGATGAGCGGCGGTCGCGCGCCGCTGGCACGCTCACGCAATTGCCCGAGCGACTCGATGACGAGATCGAGCCCTTTGTTGATGAACTCGTAGCGACCCGAGGTGATGGCCAACACTGCGTCGTCAGAGTACGACACGCCGGTCACGGCGGTGGCGAGCCGCAGTAACGTAGCGCGGGTCCGCGACCGCTGCTTCGGCTCGGTCAGCGACGGGTCGGGAAAGCGTTCGCCGATGGCGTTCAGCAAGAGCACGTCCGGGTCGCGGCCGAGGAACGCACGCGCCTCCTTGGCGGTAGTGCGCGACACCGTCGTGAAGCAATCCGCTTCGCGCGCGAGCGTCGACTCGAGCGACGCCTTGGCCGCAATACCCAGCGCGCGCGCATGGTCGGCAGCGTCGATCTTCTTCAGCGCGTCGCGAAGACTAGCTCCCGAGCCAGAGATCGATCGCCCCAGCACCGTGGCGTGGGTCGTGAACACTGACGCCACCTCGGGCGCCTCTTTCTTCAAGTAGAGAAGCCCCGACCCGACCATCCATTCGTGCCACTGCGCGACGACGTGATACTGCGGGGCGACTTGGCGACTCTCGACGAACTCTTGAATGACGCGACCGCACGTGTAGCCGAACAGCACCGGCTCGATGTAGTCCCAGCCTCCGGGCAACGAGTCGACGCCGTACTGCGCCCACATCCACTCGAGGATGTCGTCCTTGTTCTTGTAGGCGCGGGAGAAGTCGACCAAGAAGCAAACCGGTGACCCCGGCACGTCCCACCGTCCGATGTGAACGGTGATCCCCTTGGCGGCCATCGCCTCGCGCAACTCCGGATAGAGCGGCTCCTCCTTGAACGCGTCGAGGTTCCCGTGCGGGAGCCACGGCCCGAGCACGATGTAGTCGTCGTCGTACAAGTTCCGCATGGTGTCCGCTTTGGTCGCGAGCACCGTATGGATGCCGCCGACCATGTTGCAGACTTCCCAGCTCACCTCGAAGAGGAGGCAGGGATTCGTTCGGACCGGGGGGGTCGACTCAGACATTCAAGGGCTCCTCGCGCTTAGAAGGCGGGGGTATATAGCGGATGCGGCGCGGCGGCTCCAGAGGACCCGCCGCTCGAAGGTAACTCGTCGGCGGCGCAAGC
>JAJFFE010000285.1 GCA_021776775.1 Planctomycetota bacterium
CGGCGTCGTGCCTGGATCTTCACGGAAATCGCAGCCTGTGTTCCGTTGATCATCCCTCGATTGTCCTCCGCTGTCCGCGCTCGGTACGATTGGCGCCCTTTCGGGCGCGTAACGACTCCGCCTGATGAATAGTCCGGGCTAGCTCCGCGCTCCGTACTGCTCTCGGTACGCGAGCATCGCGTCGCGAATCGAGTCGTCGAGCACGACACGACCATCGACCTCGCGCCCGTGAAGGTCGTTCATGACCTCTTCGATGGTGACGATGGCGAAGGTCGGCATGCCGAACGATTCGCGCAGCTCGTCGAGCGCGGTCACGTCGCCGGTCCCCCGCTCCATGCGATCGACCGAGATCACGAGCCCCGCCAGATCAATGGCCGCCGCCGCGCGTAGAATAGGCACGGTTTCGCGGATCGAGGTGCCGGCCGTGGTCACGTCTTCGATGATGAGAACGCGATCGCCGTCGACGAGGGGGTGCCCCACCAGCGCGCCGCCCTCGCCGTGATCCTTCACTTCCTTCCGATTGAAACAGTACGCCACGTCGTGAGAGTGGTCCCGAGCCAAGGTCATGGCCGTGATCGTCGCCAGGGGAATCCCCTTGTAGGCCGGGCCGAACAGCACGTCGAAGCGATCGCCGAGGGCCTCCACAATGGCTTGGGCGTAGAACTCCCCAAGGCGCAGCAGCTGTCGACCGGTGCGGTAGCGGCCGGTGTTGATGAAGAACGGCGTCTTGCGGCCGCTCTTGGTCGTAAAGTCACCGAAAGTGAGGACGTCCGAGCGCACCATGAAGTCGATGAACTCGCGTTTGTAGGTGGGTAACGGATCTGACACGGAGGCTCCTTGTTCGGGTTGGCCGGCATTGTAACGAAAGAGCCGCTCAGACTTGAGCCCATCGCCGCAACGGGTTAGGTTCGGGCTGCGCGAGCCGCCCCGTCAGTGGTACCGTTCCCCGCACCCGTACACCCGAATCTCCGCCACAGCCCGGCGGCGGAACCTGGGACAACACCGTCAGGAGTCGCATCGTGCGCAACTATCTCGATCTCGTCGGTGACATCCTCGAGAACGGTGCGGTCAAAGGCGATCGCACGGGAACCGGTACGCGCAGCGTTTTCGGGCGCCAACTTCGTTTCGATCTGTCGAGCGAGTTCCCCGCCGTGACGACCAAAAAACTGCATTTCAAGTCCATCGTGCACGAACTCCTCTGGTTCCTCCAAGGGTCGACCAACATCGGCTACTTGCGAGATCACAAGGTGAGCATTTGGGATAAGTGGGCCGACGAAAACGGAGATTTGGGGCCGGTCTACGGCGCGCAGTGGCGATCGTGGCCGTGCGCCGACGGCAAGACCGTCGATCAGATCGACTGGGTCATCGATGAACTCCGCAGCAACCCGGACTCGCGACGCATGGTGGTCAGCGCGTGGAACGTAGGCGAACTCGACCGCATGGCGTTGCAGCCGTGTCACGCGTTGTTCCAGTTCTACGTCGCCGACAACAAGCTGTCGTGCCAGCTCTACCAGCGGAGCGCCGACGTTTTTATCGGCGTGCCGTTCAATATCGCCAGCTACGCGTTGTTGACCTGCATGATCGCGCAGTGCTGCGGCCTCGATCGCGGCGAGTTCGTGCACACCTTCGGGGACGCTCACCTGTACCGCAATCACGAAGAGCAAGCCCGCACGCAACTTGCGCGCGACCCGAAACCACTACCGACCTTGTGGCTCGACCCGGCGGTGAAGTCGATCGATGACTTCCGCTACGAACACATCGAAATCCGCGGTTACCAGAGCCACCCCGCGATCAAAGCTCCGATCGCGGTCTGACCCGCCGTAGCACAGACCTATCTCCTTAGAAGAGGGAACCACCCGTGCTCATCGCTTTCGTCGTCGCTACCGACCTAGACGGAGTCATCGGCCGCGACGGAGACCTACCGTGGCGGCTGCCGGCCGATCTCGCTCATTTCAAGCGGACCACCATGGGTCGACCCATCATTATGGGACGCAAGACGTGCGAGTCGATAGGACGCGCGCTCCCGGGGCGGCAGAACATCGTGCTCACGCGCGACGCGAACTTCAGCGCGCCCGGGTTTGACGTGGTGCGAACGGTCGGAGCGGCACTCGCCGCGGCGGGGCCCGGTTCGCAAACGGCTCCGACCGACGACGCTGAGGAGGAAGTGTTCGTCATCGGCGGAGGCGAGATCTACACGCTGTTTCTCGATCTCTGCGAGCGGGTCTACCGGACCGTGGTCAATTGTCGCGTCGAGGGAGACACGTACTTTCCTAAGCTCGACGCCGAACAGTGGACGGTCACCGAGAGTGACAATCACGCAGCCGACGACAAGAATCCCCACGACTACCGATTCGAAGTGCTCGACCGACTTCCCGCTACCGACACCACGGAGTGACTTGCCATGGTTTCCCGCGCTGACAAGGCCACCCAGATCCAATCACAGCTAGCGAAGCTGTACCCCACCGTCCCGATCCCGCTCGACCACAGCGACCCGTTCACCCTGCTCATCGCCGTACTCCTCAGTGCCCAAACCACCGACGCCCGGGTGAACCTGGTCACGCCGGCTCTCTTCAAACGGGCGAAAACTCCCGTCAAGATGGCCAAGCTCGAGGTCGAAGAGATTCGCGAGTTCATCAAGACGTGTGGACTCGCGCCACAGAAGGCTAAAGCGATCGCCGGGTTGTCCAAGCTCTTGCTCGAGCATCACAATGGGATCGTCCCGCAGTCGTTCGAAGCATTGGAAGCGCTGCCGGGCGTCGGACACAAAACGGCGAGCGTCGTCATGGCGCAAGCGTTTGGCGTACCCGCCTTCCCGGTCGACACGCATATTCACCGACTCGCGGACCGGTGGGGATTGTCGAACGGATCGACGGTCGAACGCACCGAGCGAGACTTGAAGAAGCTGTTTCCGGAAGAAGCGTGGAACGACCTCCACTTGCAGATCATATACTTCGGCCGCGAGTACTGCCCGGCACGGTCGCACGACATGACCACGTGCCCGATCTGCTCATGGGCGGCCAGCCAGACGCGCATGCGTCAAGAAGCGTCGCGATCGAAGAAGAAGAGCACGAAGAAGAAGCGTTCGACGAAACAGGCGAGCCAAACCAAGACGGGTTCCAAGACGGGTTCCAAGAAGGCTTCCAAGAAGAGGACCGCCCGTCGTCATCCCTAGCACTTCGTTCAGGTGGTCAACGGATAAGGCGTTTCGACGGCGCATTTGCAGGGCGCATCTTTGTAGGGCGCATCGTGGCGTGGCTCGAACACCAGTGGGTTGGGGATGGCGGAGTCGATGCTCGCCACAGACTATGAGGTAGAGGTGGGCTTTGGCGCCGGGGCGGTGGTTGGAGACCGGGACGGCTTCGAACGTCGGACGGGCGGATCGGGGCGTGTCCGATTCTGTTCGGGGCGGTGGGCAACGGAAGTGCCCGATGCTTGCGGAAGCGCCCGAGCGAGTACACAGGGGGCGATGAGCCGTGTGTGCAGGGCGGCGTGATCCGTGGCCGGCCTCGCACGCAGCTCGTCCTTTGCCGGCGACGCCTCGTCAGCGTCACGCCCCGAGGCGATCCCTGTTCTGCTGACTGGCCATGATCTTCTCCTGCATGAACGCGATCCCGTAGGATCGTTCGGCGTGCCGTTGATTGTGAGCACGACACAGGCAACGAAGGTTGTCGGCGGTCG
>JAJFFE010000286.1 GCA_021776775.1 Planctomycetota bacterium
TGAGTGGTGGAGTTCGGCGGAAGATTGCCGTTCGGAATTCGCAGGCGAATTGGTGGATTCGTTGAGGATTACGAATGGTGAGATTCCGTCGAAGACCGCCGCGCACCGTGCCTCTGACTTTTCGGCCGGGCCTCTAGCCCGCGTCATCGCCGCCATCCTCGACGCCGCGATAGGCGTCGAGCAATTGTTGTCGATCGCCGATCAGTATCTCGCGATACGAACACTCGACTAGGTTCTCTTCTTCGAGGCGCGACAACACTTCGCCGACGCGATTTCGATGCGCGCCGACCAAACCCGCCAACTCTTCGCGGGTGATGCGGATCTCTGGCGATGCGCACACTTCGCGAATGTCGCACAGTTTGGATAGCACCCGTTCGCGCAGCGTGCGGCGCGCCATGTAGGCGGCCGGAATGGCGCGCGCCAGGTCGAAGCTCGCATCCCACAGGATCGATTGCAGAACTTCGCGTGGTGCGGTCGATAGCAGGTCGTCGCGCGGCACGAGGTGAACGACGGCGTCGATCAACCCGGCGTACTCCAGGTCGTGACCTCCCCAGATACACTCCACCCCAAACCAATGTCGATCTCCGACGACGACGAGCGGCGTCCAACGGATGGGGCCGTAGCGAGGTCGGACGCCGCCGCGAACCGCGCCTTCGACCACGAAGCCGAGCTGCGGCGGATCACCGCCCTGCACGAGCACCGGCTCGCCGGCGGCGACACAGTGGCAATCGTAGGACTGCAAGTAGTCGAGGGCCGACTGCAAGTGAGGGTTCTGCGAGGAAGAGTTCGGCAAGTGAAAGCGCTCCTGCCCTCAAGGGGTCACTGTGAACTAGTGGACAACCCATCGAAAACGGGTCCTCCCGCATGATGCGGTGATGATCCTGATTGGCAAGGATCGACGACCCTGGCAGTTCGCTGACCCACTCCGCACCGTTTGGTGCAGTTCCCTCACGGCGGACTGCGAACGTGGAATGCTCTCGGCCACACGCCGAGAGGACCCACTCCATGACTCGATTCCCGACTGCCAAGCTGCGCCGTGAACTCCAACGACGACGATCGCGTCTGGCGCGATCGCTCCGCGGGGGAGTGGCGCTGTTCCCTTCGTACGGCATCCGCCGCCGCAATATCCACCACGAGTATCCGTTTCGACCGGAGAGCTGCTTTTACTACCTGAGCGGTTGTTCCGAACCGAATGTCGTCGCGCTGCTGGCGCCCGCCGATGCGGAGCCCTATCGGTGGTTCGTGCCGAACATCGACGCCGTGGCGGCGCAGTGGGATGGAGCCGGCTTGAGTGCCGACGCGATCGTGCGCGAGTTCGACGTCGATCGCGTGCACAGCATCGATGAGTTGCCCACCGTTCTTGAATCGCTGTTCGGTGCGTCGGATCGGCTCTACCACCGCACCGGAATCAACCGGGAACTCGATCGACAGCTGCTCCAGCTCGTCGAACGGCTCCGCCCGCTCGCGCGCCGAGGAAGGGCGGTTCCTCGTGAGTTCCGAGATGCCCATGTTCTCGTCGAAGAGCTTCGAGCCAAGAAGTCCGCGTACGAGTTGAAGAGCATGAAGCGGGCGGCCGAGATTACAGCCACCGGCCACTTGGCGGCGTACGCGGAAATCGAACCGGGTCGCGCCGAATGCGAAATCGAAGCGCGTTTGGGATACGAGTACCGAAGACGAGGCGCGACCGGGCACGCGTACCTGCCCATTGTCGCCGGAGGCTCCAACGCGGCCACCCTTCACTACACCCGTAATGAAGAGTCACTCGCCGACGGAGACTTGGTACTGATCGATAGCGGCGCCGAGTTCGACTACTACGCGTGCGACGTGACGCGAACGATTCCTGTAAGCGGAACCTTCGATGCGGCCCAACGTGCGGCGTACTCCGTCGTGCTGCAAGCGCAAGAGGCACTGCTCGCGCGCATCGCACCCGGGGTCTACCTGGAAGAGCTGCAGACCCTGTGCGCGCGAACTCTGGCGCGGGGCCTCATCAAACTCGGGGTGGTAAAAGGAACGCCCGCGCAAGTCGTACGCGATGGACACCTCGCTCGCTACTTCCCCCACTCGTTTGGCCACTGGATCGGCCTCGATACGCACGACCCCAATCCGTACCGAACCCGAACCGGTGAGCCGGTGATTCTCTCGCCCGGCATGACGCTCACGATCGAGCCAGGAATCTACTTCCCGACCAGCGACCGCTGCGTCCCCAAGACGCTGCGTGGTTGCGGCATCCGCATCGAAGACACGGTCGTCGTCACGCGAGCTGGCTCACGCGTGCTCACGGCAAACGTGCCCAAGACCGTTCGCGAAATCGAGAAGTTCATGAAGGAGCGAGCGAGCGCCGAGCCCGAGAGTCGAACGGCAACGAGGGACGCCAAGCTAATGATGGGATAGCCGAAAGTGAATCGCGGGTGCCACCTCGAAGCCCGAGTCGAGCCGTGACTACTGCGCAAAAAACGACGATCTAGCTTCTTGGCGGCCTTGGCGGTTCTTTGCGGCTTGGCGAGAGAAGGCCAAGCAACTAACGCACAACGACCCACGCGCCCAACTGCCACACCACTTCGCCCGGCCGCCGCCAAGCTGCTGCTGGGAAGGTCGAGGCCGACTGGCACGGCTTACCTCTCGAGCGGCGAATCCAGCAAACTCATCGCAGCTACTCCTTCGAGGAGCTGCAACAACGCCAGGGCGGACGGGGCCCGACGAATGGGTTAAGGAACTTGTGAATCAGGACACTAGCCCTCGATTTCATCCACCGGGGTACCTGCGATCGATCGGGGTACGAAGCGAGGGACGCGGTTGCGGTAGCGGGTGTACTGCTCTCCGAACTGTCGGATCAGGTCGCGTTCTTCGAACTCAGTGGCGATCACGATGTAGACCGTGCCGGCCAAGACGAATGCGAATCGGTTCCACGACATGGTCGGTGTGAGCCAGAGAAGGCCGATCAACCCGGTCATCATGGGGTGACGAACGAACCGATACAGCGATCGTTGGTTCAAGAACAGAGGCGGATCGTGCGGCCGTGACCGGTGAAACAGCCACACCCGGCGCACTCCGAACAAGTCGGATTCTCGGGTCGACCACGACGAAGCGACGATGAGTACAAAGCACAACGCGGCGGCGATACGGATGGACACGACCGCCCACGGCTCTTCCGCCGACCACAACGATCCGGGGAGATCTCTCCATGCTATCGTCAACACGATGAGCAACACGGCTGAGACCAACACGTAGGTGCTACGTTCGAGTACGTCGGGAACGATGCGACTCCACCACCGCTTGAACCACTGGCGCGCCATGATGCTATGGGGAAAGTAGAACAGAGCGAGCAGCCCGACGTCGATCGTGATGTTCGCCGTATTCCAGTCGAGGCTTGCATCGGAAGTGGTGGCGAGATGCATGGCCAGCAGTACCGCGGAGATCACAAAGACGGCGTAGGCAGCGAGCCCGTAGAGCAGCACGAAGAATCGAAACACGGGTGACCTTTGTTCTGCTGGGCGACTAGCTAGCTAGAGTTCTACGCGAGAGCGGCGCCCTCGCCCGACGTCGAAATGCCGTCAGGACCGGCGTTGGCGACCACCACTTCATCGTCCACTCGGCAGATCACCGTCCACTCCCCCGGCGCACGTTCGGCCGCCGCCTGGTGAAGGCGGTCGGAGCCACCTTCGATTTCGGTCTCGCAGAAGAGAACAGCATCGGTCTTATCGAGGCGGGCCTGCTTGACACCGAGGAGGGTTCCCGAGTTGTCTTCTTCGAGACTCGACGCGTCGATCAAGATCACCACGTGCTCGTCCGGGGCGCCTTCCTCACTACGAATCTCCGCCTGCACGGTTTCCTCGATGAGCTGTCGGATCATGCCGAAGGCATCGTCTTCTTGGTCTTCGTCTGCGAAGGGAATGGGCTCGATCATCGTTATCCTGTTCTCGTCGTCACTTCGATCGCCAACGGCAGTTGGCGTGATAATAACGATATGGCAATTCCGCTGCCTTGCGAATACCGACGCGCGGCCCCGACACGATCCCGGGCCGCGTCCACGACGGTTCCGGCTTTAGAAGGCGCAACGCTCCACGAAACAACCTCCGGCCGTCGCAGTCCGGCGTGATCCCCAACGCTTGCACCAGTTTCCCCGGGCCACTGCCGAGCTGAACTGTTCGATCGGTACCGCGGCGCGCTTCCATGAGGTCGATGCCTTCGAGCGGCTCGATCGCTCGGATCAGCACCGCCTCACCGATTCCGACCGGCCCCGTCACGACGTTGAAGCAGTGGTGGACGCCGTAGATCAGGTAGACATAGGCGTGTCCGGGCCCGAGGAACATGGACGCATTTCGGCGGGTGCGGCCCGCGGCGGAGTGGGACGCCGCGTCGCCCGAGGAAAGGTACGCCTCCGTCTCGACAACTCGACCCACGGTGCGGCCGTCACTCGACTCGTGAATCAACCGACAGCCGAGAAGGCTCTGGGCGACCTCGACCGTAGCGGCTGACAACAACGCTCGCAACGTGCGCCCCATGTGTCTCACCTGGCTGCCAGAAAATTCGAAAAACATCTCGTCCGGTACACATGTGGTGGGATTCTAGCATTACAGGGTCTCGAAACAGAGTCGTTCGGATCTGATCCAAGTCGTCGCACGGACCAAGGAGTGCTCTTGTCAAAATCACGTTCTTCGCACCGAGATCGGGAGAAGTTCGTGCTCGAATGGCAACAGTCCATCTACAGCTATGTCCTGCGGCTCGTTCGCAACTCGGACGATGCGGCTGATCTCACGCAAGAAGTTTTCGCGACGGCGCTTCGCCACTTCGATCGAGTCGCTTCGGACGCGCGTCGCCCGTGGATCTATCGAGTGGCGACCAATGCGGTCTACAAACGGTCACGAGACGAGAAGCGCCGTAAGCGTCGAGAAAGAGAGTCTGCGATGCGTGAGGATCCGCGAGCCGAGCAGCCGGAAGTCGATCTCGACGCGGCGGAGCGGCGAGAGATTCTGCAGGATCAGCTCGATTCGATGGCGCCGCAACAGCGCTCACTTCTCGTCCTCCACTACTTCGCCGGGTTGTCTCACCGTGAAGTCGCGGCTGCCCTCGATTTGCCACGCACCACGGTTTCGTCGCGCATCCGCGCCGGGCTTCGCGACCTCAAAGTAAAGCTCACGGCGGCTGGGCACGGTGCGCTAGTCCCCCACGTCGATACGCTCTTGACCACACCGATTCCAGCGCAGGTTCCCGCGGACCTCACCCACACACTCCTCACGCTCGCGGCGGATACCACTGCCGCGTCCACCACATCCTCGTTGCTAGCCGGAGGCGCCCTCATGTCGAAGAAGCTACTTTTCGTTGCCATCGTCCTGTCGTGCGGCGGATTCTTGGGCGGCTACGCCTTGCAAGGTGTTGGCGCAAGCAAGCAGCGCGAAGCCCATGACGCGGCGCTCTCGAAGCTCAGCGATGCTCAGCGAAAGCTCAAGGCGTTGGAGAAGGAGTTCGACCGACAGGAGGAAGCGCTAGCCGTGGCAAGTCGCAACCTCCGACAGGCAGAAGAGGAGCTGGAATCCGTATCGAAGGTCGCCGCGCTGCCCGGCAACGGCGGAGGGGTGTCGCGCTTGACCGGCGAGTCCGTCGACGTGGGCGCGGCGGGAATCGATTGGGCGCAACTCGCCAAGTTGTCACGGGACAATCGTGACGTGATCACAACGCTGGCCGCACTCCTGAACGACGGCAAAAGTCCCAGCGCGCTGACGCCGGAAGACCAAGTGCGATTCCGAGGCTTAGGCGTTGAGTTGGAAAATGCCGCCGCAATGGCTCGGCTGGAGTCGCCGTACCCGATGCTCGACGAGGAGATGCTGCCGGAGATCATCAACGTCTACATGGGCGCACTGCTCGATCTCGACGACAAGCAGCTGGCCAACGTCACGGCGATGGCGCTCGAACTTCGCAAGGGCTACGAGCTACCCGACGGGGCAACGCCGCTGGAAGCGTATTCCATGCGCATGGGAATGCTGAATGATTTCACCGATCAGATCGATCGTCACCTCACGCCGAATCAACGAGAGTCTTGGGAATCGATGCAGCCGGTCTGGTCCGAGATCAGCCGCGGCAGCCACCGACGTCTCGAGCTTGGCCTGCAAAGTGGATCCGCGCGGGACCGAGTCACCGAGAACATGACCGATCACTACCGATTGACCGCCGATCAACAGGTCAGGTTCACGCCGATCGTCGACCAGTACCTGGAAAGCGCGCGATCGCTGCTGGGTACGTACGATCAGGTGGGCGCCGATCGTCGAACGCTGAGTGAGGCCGAGTCGCGGGAGTTGGACGAAGCGCAGGACCAGCTACAGCGCCAGATCGAGAACGAGATCCTGGCGTTACTCAGCGACGAGCAACTCAGCCAGTTGCAGTCGCAGATACCGCTGCTCTTCCGGTTCGGCGATACCGGAAACATCAACATCAGCCACAACGACGGTGGCGGTTTTTGATGAGGTGCGGCTTGGGACGCGGCTACTGAATCGGTGTGTCCGTGACCCCCGCGGACGCACCGGTGCTGAACCGTATCACTCCGCTCTGATCGAGGAAGAACGAGCGATGGCCGTCGACGCCTAGAGTCTCGGGACTGGCCGTCACCGTATACGTGAAGCCGTCACTGACGTACACGAAGTCGTATCCACGGGGACCGCCCGCGATCTCGGTGCCACCGTCGGCGCTCGGGATCAATCCGGCGAGCACCCACTGTCCTGCGTCAGTCGCATACAGGCCGAAACGCTGTCGATACACTTCGTTGACGGTCGAACCGGTGCGCAACATCGAGATGGCGCTCGCTTCGTTGGCGGAGCGTCGAGATTCGGCCAAGGATGGCAGCGCCACCGCGGCGATGATCGCAATGATCGCCACCACTATCATCAGTTCGATAAGAGTGAATCCTCGTTGGCTCGACATGCCGGCTCCTACGCGCATTGATACAAACAAGACTAGCATCCGGCGAAGGGGGCCGTCGAACGCGGGAGTTCCGGATAACTTGCGACCCGCCTGAACCAAAGCGGCCAGTAACACCGCAAGAGACTAAGAGTGCCATGTCTCGTCACGGGTGTCGTACGTTCGCCTTCTCGCCACGCGTCCGAATATTCGTCGGGTGCTCGTCCCAAGCGACGAAAAAACAACAACTTGCCGCGCCTACCCGCGGGATCCAGCGGCGGACACGGAGCGACGAACTCTCGGCGTCATCCCTCCGAATCCCTCCTAAGGACACGCCAAATCAGTTCGCCATTTGCGGAAGGTGCGCCGCGATTTGACCGATCGATGACGTGGATCGTTTGCGGTAAGCGAACTCGCACAACACGGAAAGTTGGAACCTCATGCGACTGTTCATCTCCTGCGCGATGCTGCTGATCACGGTCGGTTGCCAGTCTCAGGCGACCCTGGTGCAATCCGACAAGTTGCGCGTCCGAGAGCCGCTGCCGCTCGAAACAGTTCGAGACGACTTCGCAGCTGCGCAAACGATCGACTCAGAGCTCCAGCTCGGCTTCTTTCACGCGGCATGGGTCGACGACTACTCGGCCAATGGGGTGATCGACGCGCGCAGTGCCGAACTACTGGGCGCGCTACGTGATGAGGTCGCTCAGAGTTCTTGGGGGCAACCCGGACGGCGCGCGTTCCGGGAAGGGCGCTGGCTAGTCGTCTTTCAAAACGAAGACGTGATCCAACAGATACGGCCGTGGCTGACGGAGTACGCAAACCGGCAACTTGCGTCGAGCACCATGATCATGGCCGAGATGAAAGTCTTCGGCGCCGAAGGCGAAGATCTCATCTCGCGCCAGACGCCGGGCAAGCGTGTCGCGATGTCCGACGAAGCGGTCGCGGAACTCCTCGAGCAAGAGAACGTCACGATCCTCTCCGCCCCCAAGCTCTCGGTCCACTCGGGCCAACGCGGGAGCATACAGGTCATCAACCAACAGGCGTATGTGTCCGGGTATGACGTGTTCTACCTCGACGGCGAGGGAATCGCCGAGCCGAGGATCGACGTGTTGCAATCTGGCCTTGTGATCGAGTTGCAGCCGCGAGTCGAAGAGGACGGCACGATCTCGACCCAACTCGATGCGACCGTGTCGGAGCTCCTCGAGATGAAGTCCGAGGAACAGCGGCTCGTCGGAGACACGACGGTTACGAGGGAGATTCCGATCATGCGGACTAACGAGATCGCGACCACACTCCGCGCAGCGTCGGGAGCGTGGACGCTCATCGGCCCGCTCGGCAACGGCCCAGAGTACGTACTGATCCGACTGCGAACCGTCGAGCCAAAGAAATTGTCGCGCTAAACACATTGGCGGCCCAGTGTGACGTGCTTGGATTACCAAACGCGTCCGCCGCCGATCAACGGCCGTCCAAGTCATCGACACCCGTTACGGGCCATCCTAACACTTGAGTGTGGCAGCTCCCCCTCGCGTCACTACAGTTCGCTCTGACCTAATTCCTTGGAGCGTTCTCTAGATGCCTATTACAACTCGATTCGACGAGGAGCTGCGAATCATCGTCCACGTTCTGACGGGCGAGTTAACTCCAGACGAAGTGTTGGAGTCCCAACAAGAACTCTACGGTAACGGCGATCACGACCCGGCCATTGCAGTCCTCTGGGACTGCAGAGACGCGAAAGCGACGAACTTGTCCTTCACCGACATGTCGGAACTCGTCCAACGATCGAAACCGCTCTGGTCGACGATGGGGACGGGAAGGACCGCGATTCTTACCGGCTCGATCGCTGACTACGGCATGGGGCGGATGTATGAGCTGCTGTCGGAGCAAATGCCGCGAGAAGTGCGTGCATTCCAACGATACGACGAAGCACTGACCTGGCTCAAGGAACCTCGACTGGGCTAGAGGTGGGGGGGGGCAATGTATGTGGGGGGGACGGCACAGAGAGAGGCCCCCCCCAAGGACAGGCG
>JAJFFE010000287.1 GCA_021776775.1 Planctomycetota bacterium
GGCGTCGTCATCGACGGCTGCCCGCCCGGGGTTGCGCTGACCGAGGCGGACGTGCAGTCGGAACTCAATCGACGTCGGCCCGGGCAGAGTGCTATCACCACCCCGCGTGACGAGAAGGATCGGGCGCAGATTCTCTCGGGAGTGTTCGACGGCGAGACGACCGGCACCCCCATCGCAATCGTGGTGTTCAACGAGGACGCGCGTCCCGGCGACTACGACGCGTTGAAGAAGGTCTATCGCCCGTCGCACGCAGACTTCACCTACGAGGCGAAGTACGGTCGCCGCGATTGGCGCGGCAGCGGTCGCGCCTCGGCACGTGAGACGTTGTCGCGCGTGGCGGCGGGGGCGGTGGCGCAGAAGATTCTCCGCGAGCGGTACGGCGTCGACTGCCTCAGTTTCGTGGAGCGAGTGGAGACGATCAGCGGGGATATCGACCTGACCACGCTGACCCGTGCGGCGATCGACCAGACGGTCATTCGCTGTCCGGACGAAGCGGTCGCCGCGCGGATGATTGCGCGCATCGAAGGGGTTCGCGACGAAGGGGACTCGCTCGGAGGTGTCGTGCGTGGCGTGGTTCGCGGGGCGCCGATCGGGATTGGCGAGCCCGTCTTCGACAAGTTGCCGGCCGCGCTCGGCCACGCCATGTTGTCGATCAACGCGGTGAAGGGGTTCGAGATCGGTTCCGGCTTCGCCGGCACGGAGTTGCGCGGCAGCGTTCACAACGACCCGTTCGTCACCGACGCGGACGGCAAGATTCGCACGGAGCACAATCGCGCGGGCGGCACGTTGGGCGGCATCACGACCGGAGAAGACCTGCTGTTCCGCGTTGCGTTCAAGCCGACGGCGACCATTCGCAAGGCGCAGTCGACGGTAGACACCGACGGCAAGGCGGTCGAGTTGAGCGCGTCGGGACGTCACGATCCGTGCGTGCTTCCACGCGCCGTGCCCATCGTCGACGCCATGAGCGCATTAGTGCTGCTCGACCACATTCTTCTGCACCGGGCGCAAATGGGCGACACGCCCGTCGACCGTTGAGCACCGGCGCGTACCTCGCCTTCGCGGCGACCGGCTTCAAGCGTCAGCTCGCCTACCGGGTCGCGAACTGGTCGGGTCTCTTCACCAACAGCTTCTTCCTGTTCTTCCGCGCGTACTTCCTGGAGGCGTGTTTCCGCAATCGTGACGTGATCGGCGGATTCGACGTCGCTCACGCCATGACCTACGCGGCGCTCACGCAAGCGCTGTTGATGGTCATTCCGCAGTGGGGGGCGGTGGGCATTGCGGGTGATGTGCGGACCGGGCAAATCGCCTCCGATTTGGCGCGCCCCATCGACTACTTCGCCATTCACATGTCCCGTCGTCTCGGAGTCTCCGCGTACTATGTTGCGGTTCGTTGTTTGCCACTTCTTGTGCTCGCGGCGGCGACCGGAATCCTCGCGCCACCGGCGACGTGGTCGGTACTGCCTTGGGTTGCACTGAGCGTCGTCCTGGCCGCTTGGTTGGCAAACTGCATCTTGTTCATGGTCGAGGTGTCGGCGTTCTGGCTCGAGAGTGAACGCGGCATTCGCTACAGCATGATGGCCGTCGGGAACCTGCTCTCGGGACTGTTGATCCCGTTGGCGTTCTTTCCGACCTGGCTGATCCCGCTCGCGCGTGTATCGCCGTTTCGCTATTCGCTGTCGTTCCCGGCGGAGGTTTACCTAGGCGTGCTGAGCGCGGACGAGCTATGGGCAGGATTCGCGATGCAGCTCGGGTGGGTAGTGATCCTGACTCTGTGCGCGCGCGCACTCTTCTCTCGCGGCGTGCGTCGCCTCGTGATTCACGGGGGGTAACCGATGGTGCAAGCACTCCGAATTTACTGTGCGCTCGTCGGTGCGTCGTTCCGATCGCAAATGTCGTATCGTCGCTCGTTTGTGCTGGAGGCGTTCTCGAAGCTGCTCATCACCGGACTCGAGGTCGTGCCGATCTTCATCGTCTTCAGTCACATCGAGACGCTGGCCGGTTGGACGCAGTGGGAAGTGATCTACCTCTACGGCTTGGCCAGTTTTGGAATGGCTATCGGCGAAACGATCACGTCGGGCATGAAAGACATGCCGGCGTTGGTGCGGGATGGCGAATTGGATCGCGTGCTGATCCGGCCCGTCAACTCGCTAGTGCAAATACTCGGACGAACGACGCGGCTGCACCATTTGGGGCGGCTCGCGCAGGGCGCCGCCGCGTACTTCATCGCCATCTCGTTTCTCAACGTGGATTGGACGGCGGCTCATCTCTTCCTCGCCGTGTCGTCGCTTCTGGCGGGTGCCGTTCTCTACGCGTCACTCTTCATCGCGTCCGGGGCGACCTGCTTCTGGACCACCGAAAGTGGCGAAACGTTCAACGCCTTCACCTACGGTGGCGTCGACATGACGCAGTACCCCATCACCGTGTACCGGCCGTGGCTGCGTTTTGTGTTCGTGTTCATCGTCCCCGTCGGATTCGTCAGCTACTTCCCGTCGGCGGTGATCCTGGGGAAGCACGATCCGCTCGGCTTCCCGGTCTTCTCCGCATACCTGGCCCCGGTGATCGCCGCACTCTTTCTGTCGGGCGTTCTCTGCGTTTGGAAACTAGGCATGCGTCGCTACGAGAGTACGGGGAGCTGAGCCTTGTCACACCCAAACTGCGCCATACGCTGCGAAGGGCTGTCGAAGTCGTTCCGGGTCATGCGCCACCGTTCAGGGATCTTCGGCGCCCTGCGCGCCTTGTTCTCGACCGAGGGGGCCGACGTCGAAGCCGTGCGCGGAGTCTCGCTGTCGATCGATGAAGGAGAGTTCGTCGGATACTTGGGTCCCAATGGCGCCGGGAAGTCGACGACGATCAAAATGCTCACGGGAATCCTGACCCCGTCGAGTGGACTCGTCGAAGTGTGCGGCATCGTTCCCCACGAAAAGCGCCGCGAGAACGCGGCCAATATCGGCGCGGTGTTCGGTCAACGCACACAACTCTGGTGGGACCTGCCGCCGATCGAATCGTACCGACTGCTCGGTAAGATCTACCGCGTCGCGCGGAGCGAACTAGAGGCGAGGCTGGCGGAACTGATTGACTTGTTCGAGCTGTCGTCGCTCATCGAAACCCCGGTGCGAAAGCTGAGCCTCGGGGAGAAGATGCGGTGCGAGTTGGCGGCGGCTCTCTTGCACCGACCGCGGGTGTTATTCCTCGACGAACCGACCATCGGACTCGACGCCGTCGGCAAGGAGCAGGTTCGCACCCACCTCCGCGCCATCAACCAAGAGCGCGGCACGACCGTCGTTCTGACGTCGCACGATCTCGATGACATCGAAGCGCTCTGCCGGCGCGCCATCGTCATCGACGAAGGTCAGATCATTCACGACGGCACGGTGGATTCACTGCGACGAACGTTTGGCCACCACCGCACGCTGGTCGTCGATCTGGCTGGTGGGGCAGCGCCCGACGGATTCGCCACACTACCGAACGGCGCGACGGTAACGCAAATCGAAGGGGCTAGGGTTTGGATCGAGTTCGACGCCGATCAGCTGTCGGCGCCCCAGTTGATTCAAGCAGTTCTAACTCAGCACGACGTGCACGACCTGACGGTGCGTGAGATCGCGATCGAAGAAGTGGTGCGGCGGATCTATTCGAACAAGAGCTAACCTCTACTCCGGCTCGACGACCGTGGTTTCGTCTTCGACCACCACGACCGTCCGGGTCACGACGGCGTCGTGGTAGCGAAAGGTCAACCGGTACTCGCCGACCGGTAGTATGAAGTTATTGCTACCGGACATCCTGGGGGCGAGGGTGCCAAGATGGGCCGTGAACGATTGCGAGATGCTACCGACGACGGGTTGAAATTCGATCAAGTGGGTGCGATCGAGATGGAATCTTGATAGATCGACCGTACCTCCGGGTAGCAGTTCGACCTGAACCGACTCTACGCCGGGCTCACGCTCGACGAATGCTGATCGTCCGGTTTGATCCGTGACGACGATCTGCCTGGCGTACGATGGAACGAGCGCACTGCCCTTCGGGGCCAGCGAAGGCTCGTGGGGCGCGCGACCCGCCGTGTCTGCCAAAAAATAGCTGCCCTCGTAGAGGTACCCGATGGACAACTCTTGGCCGATCCGCGGGTTGAGGACGTGCACGGCGAGCGGACGTGTTTTCGCAACGGCGAGATAGATCGGATCGTCGTCCGTCGGAATGACGATCACTTCGCGGTGGATCCAACTCGAGCGCCTGGAGCTTAGAATCCATTCATAGCTGCCGGCCGGCAGGGAGTTGACGGAGAAGGTGCCGTCGTTGGCAACTTCGGCACCGGCAATCACGGTGTTTGTGAGGAACAGGCAACGTAGGTCCGACCCGAGTCGAGCCCGATGGACGACCACTCGACCCGTTCGACGGCCCCCAAAATCGAAATCTAAACGTGCGGCACCGTCGACGGAGACCGTTCGTGTCTTGAGGCCGCGGCTACCCATGCTCGTCACGAGGTACTCTCCGGCCACGCGTAGTCTGCCCGCGTACGTACCGTCCTCCGCGACCGTCATAGAGACGTCGTTGGCGAGCGCGCCGACTCGCTGCCAGAGCAGGGCGTGGATTCGATCCTGACTGGTGATGCGTCCTTCGACCGGGAACGCGGGGGGGAGGGAGACGACCACTTCGGTGACGATCCCAGGCTTAATGAGTATCTCCCGGCGGTCGACCTCTTCGTCCAGCCACCACGTCGCCAACGACCAGTTGCCCGTCGCAAGTGAGTGCTCCGCGACGAGCCCCTCTCCGCCGAGAACCCGTGGGTCTGTCGAAGCGTGCGGAGGACTGAGTTCGATTCGGGTGGAGTCGGCCCACGGTTGCTCATGGCCCGTCCCCCCGTCGACGAGCCGCACACGAAGTCGCCCGGCGGGACCTGCCGTAACCGTGAGTCGACCGTCGATCGCTTTCGCGACCGGATCGTCGATTCGGATTCTCGCGACCCCGTCGATCACGATCGTGATCCACCCGGGTTCCTCGATGTACTCCACCGCGATCACTCCGTCCGCGTTCGACCCCGAACTCTGCTCGTTGGCGACGACGCGGGCACGATGGACGGTGCGCCCGTCGTGATTGACAACGATGACTTCGAGGACACCTCGCGTCAGGGCACGCTGCAGGTCGATCGCAAGGTAGACGTCGTCCCCGTTGTCGGGGAGTGTGATGGGATACGTTGGACTTTGAGCATCGCGACAGCGGAAGGACACTTCGGCCGCGCCGGGTGTCAGCCCTTCAAAACGGACTTGGTCGAGTTCGATGACTTCAGAGCGGAGTTCATGCTCACCGACGTAGAGCTGCAAGTCGTGCCCATCCAATTCTTCGTCGGCCTCGAAGGTGACCACGAGGGTTGGCGCACGGACCAAGGTGATCACGGTCGGGAGGTCTTTCAAGGTCGAGACGGTCTGTTCGAAGGAGCGGTGCGTTCCGGAGTCGACATCGATCACCCACACGCCTTCGAAGAGTCCATCAACCTCCACTAGACCGTTCTCGTCGGTGGTCCCCCAGAGGTATGGGATTCCACCGCGCCACGAAAAGTTGACGTCGGCGCCTTCGACGGGGTCACCGGTTTGGGAGACGACAGTGAGAGTGTGGCTTCTTGTCGCCGGAAGTTGGAATTCTAGTTGGGGAACTTCATCGAGAGTCAGTTCGACGATTTGCGGGAGGGCGCAGGCAGCACCATCGTCGTCACTTTCGTACGCGGTGATTCGGTAGCGACCCGTAGATAATCCAGTGACGACACATTCGCCCTTCGTGTCAGTTGTCGCATAGCTGTTCATCGTTGAGGACTCAGCATGCACCGCGGCGTTCTCGACCGGGCGACCGTTGTCATCTCGCACCAGCACCGCGACTCTCGCCGCCGCGTCGAGCGTCACAACTCCGAGGTCGCGGTGCTCCCCGGGGTGCAGAGGGCGCACCACTAGGAATCGAGATTGGTCTTCGGCCGACGCGACGTAGAGTTGGATTTCTGCATGCGCAGGGACGACCTGCGATGAGACTCGCCCGTCACTCTCGGTTTCAAATTCAATGGTGTGCGACCAGCTGCTGACTTCGGCGACGATCGGGTTGCCGGACGAAGAAGCGACAGTCATGGACAGCGTCGCCTGAGGATCTAGTTGTATCGTGATGTGCTCGTTCGCGGCATTCACCTCAACGTCTCGACGAGCGGCTGCCCAACCGTCGGCGGATACCGACAGAGTCACGACTCCGAGTCGAGGAAAGGGAGCAAGGCGCGCTCGTCCGCGCGCATCTGTGGTCGCGCGTTTTCGTTGGTGGGCCACCCTGGCACCGACAACCGCGACACCTTCGGGATCGACGACGTCGATGGTGATCGCGGCCCCCGCGTCGAGTGTGATCAAACCGAGACGATGCGCAATGGGACCGGGAGTCCAGGAAAGGTGGGAGGGCAAGTAGCCGGGCCACTCAATTCTCTCCGATGACTCGATGGCTTCTATGGGGTGAGAACGATACGCATGCGCCCGCCGTTCGAAGACAAAGCCGCGACCGCGCCCCGTGAACCGCGGGATTGGAGTGACGGGAACGAGTTGCAGGGTCAACCAGCCCGCTGCGGCCAAGTGCGCGACGCCTGCTGCCCGTTGCTCGTCGTCGACAACTTCGGAAGCGTGGGACGGCGATACGACGCGCACGGACGATTCTTCGATATCGACCAACGTAACGCGACCGTCTGAATCGGTGAGGACGTCGACCGACAGCCACTTGGCGGAGTGTGGGGTCGTGCGAACGATGACGCCGGCCACCGGTCCCGCATCGTCGACGACGGTGATCGTCTTCGGGTCGCGACGCGGCGTAAGCTCGATCGCGCCGGGACCGACCGATGACGCCCAACCTCCGCGCGGGGTCACAGCACCGACTTCGGTTTCGGCGTCGGCGTACCACGCCACGAACGAGCCGTCCGCGTTTACCGGCCAACCGCCGGGGAGGATGGTCGCGCCTTGCAGCTCTGGCGCGGGGGCGTCTACGGTTCCGAAGAACCGTACGCCGTCGACCAGAACCACGGGGCGGACTTCGGACTCGAGTCGCGCGTCGGTCGGGGGTGGAGTGGTGCCGGGCTCGACTGTGTCGGTGATCGGTTGGCGATCGTCGTCGAAGTCTGTGCCGGGTTCAAACCAGCGACCCCAATTACCACGGCGCACGTTGACTTTGGCCGGGCTGGCAATCTCGTAGTCGGGTCGACGGATCTGGACCGCGGCGTAGAGATCATCGGGGCCGGCCCGTCCGCGCAAGGTGTAACGCCCGCGCGAATCGGTACGCGTTGTCGCGGCGATTCGCGTCAGTCGGTAGCGCCCCGAGTCGACCCAGAGGAACACCTCGGCGTCGGCAACCGGGTTGCCGTCTTGATTGTGAACCACTCCCCAACGCCACGCCGGCAGTGGAGCGGAGTCGTCGGTTATCGAGGGCGCGGACGCCTCGTCCACGGCGGGTGTGACGCCGGCCGTCACGTCGCTTCGCTCGGTTGTCGATCTCGGCGAAGACGTTCGGCTCTCGCTAGGTGTAGTAGCGGTCCGGGTGACGATCAGATAACCGACCGCGCCGAAGATCACGATCAAGAACAAACCACTGAGGCGACTACTCGGGGCCACCGGTTCCTCCGTCTCGTCTACCAAAAATTTCCGTCATCTCGAACGTGAACTGCTGATGGATATCCATGGTCCCCTGAGCCGACGTTTGAAGGATATCGGTCATGAGGAGACGCGCCTCATCGGTCCGATCGAGGTCGGCGAGGACCAGTGCCGTCAACGCGGTCGTGTTCGAGTTGCGGGCGTCCTGCCCGATCGAGTTGAGAATGAGCAGCGCTTTGTCGGACTGGTTGGCTCGGTAGTGGACGAGCGCAAAGAGCAGCATGGTCTCCGGATCGTCGGGCGCGTAGTCGGCGAGCGCCCGCGCGTAGCGCAGTGGCTCTTCGGGATCGATCCACGTTCCCCGGGGTTCGAGCGACCGGGCAAGGAGCGTTTCGCGGCGTTGCGCCATGGTCTGGCCGCGGGCCAATATGCGGAAATACGCCAGCTCCCGGGCCCAATCGAACAGTCGACGATCCTCGCGAAGGCGCAGCACTGCGCGTTCGATGAAGAGCTCTTCGCTCAGCAGCTGGTCGGCCCAGAGTCGCAGCGTGTCGTGGTTCTGTTCTCGTTCGTCGTCGGGATCGATGGTGCGTAGTTCGACCCGCGTGCCGCGATCGTCGTAGACATGGAGAGCGGAACGCCCTTCGAACCCGGCGAACCGATACGTCTGCGCCAGCCGACCACCGATCGACAGCAACGGATCTTCGTGGTTCGGGGCGAGAACCACAATTCGGGCCGGGTTCCCGAGCGACACGAAGAATCGATCTCGATCCGGATTCGACACCATGTTCCATGCAGGAAAGATCCCCAGGGAGCGGACCAGAGGAAGGTTGGTCTCAGTGTTCCAAGTCACGACCTGACGCCGCTGATCGCGCTCGGTCCCGAACAATGCGACGATGGAGTGCCCGTCCGCCGTAAAGTAGGCCGCCGAGCATGGACCCCGCTTCATGAACCAACGTTGCCGCAGTGTCCACGCCGCGTCGATGGCAATGTCGTCGCGTCTCCACAGTTCGACCGATCCGTCGGTGCGACCCACGACCAGTTCACGCCCGAGCGGGTGAATGTCGAGGGCGGACGTGGCCCGGTCGACTTCGCTTGCGTCGCCGGACGTCGGATCGAGCGAGGCGAGGCGGGTTCCGCCGTCGGCGGAGAGGACATCGACGTGACCGTCTGCGCACGACACCACCACCCATTGCCCATCCGGAGAAAGACGCGCCGACTTGATTTCGTGATGCAGCTTGGTTTGTGTCGCGGCGAAGCGAGGCGCACTGCCGTCGGTGGGGAGGGTGCCGAGCTGAACCATTCCGGTGTCGAAGCCAAGCACAACGCGCCCACCATCGTCCGAGAAGTCGACGGTCGTCAGCGTCACATCGCTCTCGATTGGAGTCTCCTCGCCGTTCGACAACCGAATGAGATCCACCTGCAGATTGAAGGGGCGTTGTCGGATTTCCCACTGGCCGTTCGGACTGACTCGGATCAAGCGAGAGGAGTGCTCCCTCGTCGGTGTCGCAGCGGCGATATCCCATAGTCGCACGGTGCCGTCGGCGGATCCGCTGATCAGCGTGCGGCCGTCGGAGGAGAATGCCACCGACGTCGTGGCCGCTCGGTGACCGACGAGGACCGGTCCCGGTATGCCGTCCGCAGCGTGCCAAAGCCGGACTGACGAATCCTTCGAGGTGGTTGCCAGCCACGTGCCGGTCGGATCGTAGGCGAGCGAGGTGACCGCATCGGTGTGACCGAGAAGGCGGCGAACGATGTCACCCGTCTTTACGCTGCGAATGCGAACCGTGAGATCGTCGGCGGATTCGGCGAGTTCGTCTCGGACCGGGTCGAACTCGACCACCGCGCTCTGCATGCCGCGACGGGAGTCGTCCATCACGATGAGCGGCTGTCCGACCTCTAGCTTCCACATCCAGAATCGAGCGCTGCGATCCCGCACCGCTAGGTAGCGACCCGTCGCGTCCAGGGCGACGGCCACCGCGCCTCCGGTGAGAGATATCTTCTTTAGCGGAGCCTCTTCTCCGAGTTTCCACACGGTGAGTTCACTGCCGGAGCCGATGGCGATGACTTCGCGATTGGCCGACATGGCGTAGGTATCGAAGGAGGGACCTAGCTCGAAATGTTCCGTGCCGAGTCGACGCGTCCGGGTATCAAAGAGCCCGAGTCGGTTACTCTCCGTCACGGCCACGAAGTGTGTGTCATCGAAGTACGACAAGGGCGTGTTGCGTCGAAAGTCCGCGTCTTCGACCGGTCCGATGAGCCGACCTTCGGGCAACGACCAAAGCAGGTACTCGCCGCTGTCGTCGACCGACAACGCGGTGGTCGCATCGGGCGAGAACGCGACGCGTCGGACGGGGGCGCGATGTCCGACGAGTGATGGACGACGTGGTTCGGACTGGGCTCGAAGGTAGCGCCACTCCCAGCCTCGGTGCGCCACCGGCGCCGAGTTGATGTGCCGGCGCGTCGAGGAAATGTCCCGGTCTTTGAGCGCCGTGTTGGCCGCGGCGATCGCGGCGCGATACGCCGATCGTTCTGCGGCCCGTCGTTCGCGCTCCGCGTCGGCAGTCGCCTCGATGGACCGCGTGTGTTCGCGCGTCGTCGCCGTTTCTTGATCGAGCGATCTAAGCAGCGCCCAGACCGTCGTGGCAAACGCGGCCATGGTCACGAGGGTGATCGTGACGAGGGCAAGCGCGAAGGCACGGTGACGTCGTGCCAGCATCGTGAGTTGATACGTCAGGCTAGGTGGACGTGCTTGAATGGCATCGCCGCGAAGGTACCGCCGGATGTCTTCGCCTAGATCGTGGGCGGTGGCGTACCGTCGATCCTTCTCTTTCTCGAGCGCCTTGAGAGTGATCGTCTCGACGTCACCGCGCAGGGTTGCGACTCGCGTCGAGGGGCGCGCCGGAATTTCCTCGCGGATCAACTGCGTCGCTTCGTAGATGGCGCGCCCGGTGAGATCGTAGGGGTACTTCGACGTCAGCAGCTCGTAGAGCACCACGCCGAGGGCGTAGACGTCGCTTCGAATATCGATCTCGGTCGGGTCGCCACCGACTTGTTCGGGGCTCATGTACTGCAGAGTGCCGACGAGCTGCCCGATGCTGGTGTGCGCGGTGGTTGGCTCTCGTTCGTTGTCGACCGCGCGCGCCACTCCGAAGTCGATGATCTTCGGGTGGCCGTCGCCGTCGACCAAGATGTTGGCCGGCTTGAGATCTCGGTGGATCACGCCTCGCTGATGGCCGTGATGCACGGCGTCGGTGATCTCGGCAAAGAGGGCGAGCCGTTCGCGGAGGTTCAGCTTCGCATCGTCGCAGTAGCGCCCGAGCGGACGGGCGCCGTCGATGAGCTCCATGGCGTAGTACGGTCGCACGCGACCGTCGACCTCGAAGGTGCCCGCCTCGTAGATCTGCGCGATGCCGGGGTGACGCAACTGCGCGAGGATCTGGGTCTCGTACTCGAAGCGTCGAACGATCTCGGGCGTCGACATCTCCGAGCGGAGCACCTTGAGCGCAACGGAGCGGCGCGGGTTGTCTTGCTCTGCTTCGTAGACCGCACCCATGCCACCGGTGGCGATCGGACCGCAGACGCGAAACGGGCCGATTCGCCGTGGAATTCCGAGTGGGTCGGTACCCGAACCGGATGGTGGGTCGGTGGCCAACGGCGAGTCACCGCCGGGAGGTTCGAACGCGATCGTCTCATCGGGGGCTCGGTCGAGCGGAAGCGTCTCCGCCGGGTCCGACGGTGGCGGCCGTCGACGAGAGGACTTGCGTTGCGAGTCGTCGTTCGGACCGCTGTCGTTCGAAGCTCGGCGCTTCGGATTGGGGGAGGAGTCATCCCCTGTCGTCATCGGTGGTCGTTTCGGTCGAGGTCGCGGACGTCCGGTGGGCGTCGCTGATCATACTCGGCGCACCGGACTTTGACTTCGCTAATCGAGGAGCGCGATCAACAAACCGCTGCGAACCTTCGGGTCGAACCAGGTCGACTTCGGCGGCATGAAACGGTTCTGTCGGCAGACGTTCATGAACTGCTCGACCGTGACCGGGGCGAGGGTCATGGCAAAAGCGTATTCGCCGCGATCGACTTGCCCTTCTAGGTACGTCACCGGCTTGTTGCCACCGACAAAGTTGAGCCGGGCGTCCTTGGGGTCGTCGATGTTCAGGACGGCATCGAAAAGTAGCCGTTGGACAATGTCCGAGTCGATGTCCTCTGCGGCGTTAGCCGGATCAAATGTGCCCGGCTTCGGGGTGAGCTTGTGCCAGCCGCCGCCCGAGTAGACGCCGATGTCGTGGACTTGCGTCGGCTCGTAGCCGCGGCCTTCGATCGGAACCACTTCGAACGACGTTGCCGCTTGCTCGAGCATGGCGGCGGTCGCCATGTCCGTCTTCACCAGCCGGTTGTACGGCGCGATGCCCATTTGCCCGATGGGGAAGATCACGTTGAGGAACTCTTCGTGGCCCAAGAGGCCCGCCGCGGCGCTGCGGTGGTTGCCGTCGGCGACGTATGCCGCCGGTTCGGAGGCGAGAATTGCTTGGAATTGTTCGATGTCGGCGGGATCGGTCACCACCCACACTTCGTGCAATGCGTCCGCTTCGTCCACCACCGAGTAGTCGCAGGGGCGAGCCGAGGCGACGGCAATGAGTGCTTTGGAGAAGTTTCCGCTGACATCTTCGACCGCGTTGTTGACGGCACCGACGAAGCTCTTGGTCGCTTGAATGAGATCCGCCCGGCCGCGCGCTTTCGGTTCGCGTATGCCTTCGTTGCGAATGATCGTGCCGCCCGGGTTGTCCGCGGTCCGGATCTGATCGATGCGCGCCATGCAACAGAGTCCCACCTGCGCCGCGCCACCCTTCTTGATCGAGTAAACGGTCATGGCGTTCTCGACCAGCCGAACGTCGCTCGACTTCGCGAGTTTCTCGAGATTCGTCGCGGCGCGGTCGAGCGCCTCCGCCGATCCCTCGACCAGGAACTCTTCGGGTGTCTTCGCATCGCAGTGCGGCATGGTGACCCGGAGCACGTTGTTGGGGCGATTCAGGATCAGCTCCCAGATTTCTTCGTTGCTCTGGAACTCATCGTAGTTCGGTCCGCTGACCTGAGCCGCGGCGTCGCTGTTGGTGGGGACGAGGGCTCGCCGGACGGGTCGGATCGTGATCATGAGTGTCGCTCCGTTGAGATGGTCTGGGGACGGCGTAAGTGCGGTGGTTGTAGGCGGGGGCGACGCCAGTGACAAGGTCTGGACGTCGCCGGGGGTTCCGCGGAGCCGATAATGATGACGACACGGCTCGCTGCCGCGTTCGTAAGCGGCCTTGCCGCTGGGGTTAAGCCGCGATCGTCGGGTTTCGAGAAGCGGCGGATTCCCGACGGAGCAAGGTTCAAGCGTGAGGCGAGGCGGTCCGAAGAAGGAGGTGGCGGTGTCCACCCGGAGACCGCGTCGTTCTGCGTCACGGCTTCGAGAGGACTCCCTGCCCTTGGATCGAGTGATCCCCAATGCACCCCCCGGCGGTCTCAACCGCACCATGGTGCACCACATTCGACCACAACGGGGCTGGGCGAGACTCGATCTCGGCGAGCTGTGGGCGTACCGCGAACTGCTCGGCTTCCTCATTTGGCGCGACGTCAAGGTTCGCTACAAGCAGACCGTGCTCGGAGCGTCGTGGGCCATTCTCCAGCCGCTCTTCACCATGTTGGTGTTCACTCTCTTTTTCGGACGGCTGGCGGGGATCCCGTCCGACGGGGTTCCCTACGCGTTGTTTGCCTTCGCGGCGTTGGTTCCGTGGACCTTCTTCGCCAACGCGCTGCTGCTCGGATCGACGAGCATTGTTGAGAACGCCAACCTGATCAAGAAGGTGTACTTCCCGCGGCTGATCGTACCGATCGCGACGGTGTTGTCGGGGACGGTCGACTTCATTCTCGCGTTCATCGTGCTGCTCGGGCTCATGCTCGGTTACGGCGTGTTCCCGACCGAGAACGTGATCTACGTGCCGCTCTTCTTTGCGCTCGCCCTGGTCACCTCCCTCGGGGTCGGACTTTGGCTCGCCGCGATGAACGTTCAATTCCGGGATGTCCGCTACGCGATTCCGTTCCTCACCCAGCTGTGGATGTTTTCCACGCCGGTCGTGTACCCGTCGAGTCTCATCGCCGATCCGTTTTGGCGTGCGATCTACGGACTCAATCCGATGGTGGGGGTGGTCGAAGGGTTTCGCTGGTCGCTCCTCGGAACCGATACCGCGCCGGGCGCGGCGATTGCACTATCAGCCGTCGGCGCAGTGGTGATTGCGGTTTCTGGACTGTTCTACTTTCGCCGACTCGAGAAGACGTTTGTCGACGTCGTATGAGGACTTTAGCGATGAACGACGTAGTCATGCGAGCGAGCGGTCTCAGCAAGGAGTACCGCATTGGAAAAGTCATCGGGACGCGCAGTATTCGCGAGTCGGTGATGAACAGCGTCAGTGCACCGTGGCGCAAGTTGTCAGGCTTGGTGCGGGGACAGTCGGCCGCCGCCGCGGGGCTCGATGAAAGTCTCTGGGCGCTCGAGGACATTTCCTTCGAGATTCGCCGAGGCGAGGTGGTGGGGCTGATCGGTCGCAACGGGGCGGGCAAGTCGACCTTGCTCAAAGTGTTGTCGAAACTGACGCCGCCGACGCGGGGCGAAGCGGAGATCGTCGGGCGCATGGGGTCGCTGCTCGAGGTCGGCACGGGGTTTCACTCGGAGTTGACCGGTCGCGAGAACATCTTCCTCGCCGGTTCTATTCTAGGAATGCGGCGTGACGAGATTCGCCACCGCTTCGACGAGATCGTCAGCTTTGCCGAGGTCGAGAAGTTCATCGACACGCCCGCCAAGCACTACTCCAGTGGCATGTACATGAGGCTGGCGTTCGCCGTGGCCGCCCATCTCGACACGGAGATCTTGCTGGTCGACGAAGTGTTGGCGGTCGGAGATACGTCGTTTCAGAAGCGTTGCCTCAACAAGATGGAAGAGGCGGGGCGTGACGGTCGCACGGTGATCTTCGTTTCGCACAGCATGCCGACCATCACCCGGCTCTGTTCGCGGGCGATCATGCTCGACGGGGGCCGCGTGCAAGTCGACGGCCCGTCCGCCGAGGTCGTCGGGCAGTACCTACGGTCGGGGCACGGCACGACGGCGCATCGCACGTGGGACGGAGAGACTCGTCGACCCGGAAACGATGTGGTCCGCCTCTGTGGGGTTCGCGTTCACGATGGACAGCTCGCGACGTCGGAAGCGCTCGACATCCGTCGGCCTATCGGCATAGAGATCGACTACGAAGTGCTGACGCCCGGGACGGCGCTGCAGCCCGGCATTCACGTGCACAATGATCGCGGTGACCACCTCTTCTGTGCCGGGGACACCACCCACGAGGCGCGGCAAGTACCGAAGGATCCGGGCCGCTATCAATCGATCGCGTGGATCCCAGGCAACCTGCTCTCCGAAGGGGTGCACATAGTGAGCGCCGCGGTGAGCACGACCGATCCGCTGCAAGTGCACCTGTTCGAACGGGACGCGGTGGCGTTTCAAGTGATCGACACGATGGATGGCGATTCCGCTCGCGGAGACTATGGCGGTTGGATCTCCGGCGCGGTTCGACCGCTACTCGAGTGGAGCACCGCACGCCAACCGGTCGCCGCCGGGTAGAGCCGCTACGCCTTCTCCGCGATGATCTTGTCCAACTCACCGCGCAGCACACCCAGGATCTCGTCGTAAGGGAACGCGCCGAGCTTCTCGGTTCCCTTCTTCAGGTTGACGAAGTTCGGCGCGCACCACAAACCGAGGTCGGCGTCGTCGGTTTCACCCGGACCGTTCACTCGACAACCCATGACGGCAATCGTGATCGCGTGTTGCTCGGCGAAGCGTGTCATCTCTTTGACGTCTTGCGCCAACTCCACAAACGCTTCGTTCTCGACACGGGAGCAGCTCGGGCAGCTGATGATGTTCAGTCGGTTGTCGTCGAACTTGACGACACTTCGGACCCGACCGTTGGCAATATCGTTGAGTATCGCGTGGCCTGCTGCGACTTCTTCGGGTTTGCGCGGGTTGGGAAGCGTCAGCGAGACGCGGATCGTATCGCCAATGCCTTTGGCGATGAGTTGTTCGAAGGCGATTCGGGTCTTGATCACACCCTCGGGCGGAAGACCGGCTTCGGTCACCCCGAGGTGAAGGGGCACGTCCGGGCGAGCCTCCGCGAAACGCTGGTTCGCTTCGATCACTTTGGCCGGGTTGGAGTCCTTCAAGGAGACGCAGTAGCGGGTGAAGCCCAACTCGTCGAGCAAGGCGGCGTGTTCGAGCGCGCTCTCCACCATGGGCGAGATCGAATCCGAGGGATCGTGCTGGCTCTTCTTGTCCGGGTCTACCGAGCCACAGTTGACGCCGATCCGAATCGCGCAGTCGTTCGTGGTCGCTGCGTCGACAATAAACCGAACCTTGTCTTGCCACGGTTTGCTGCGCTCGTGGTGGTACAGATGGCCTGGGTTGTATCGGATCTTGTCGACGTAGGGGCCGACGTCGATCGCCAGACGATAGTTCTCCTGGAGGTCGACGGAGAGATTGGCGTCGGTGCGGTCACGGATTTCGGCCAAGGCCGCCGCGTCGCGCTTGGAATCGACCGCGATTCGAACCACACCGGCACCGGCGGCCGCCAAAGCGTCGGCTTGGGCGACGGTGGCGTCGACGTCTTGGGTCTTGGTCGCACACATGGACTGAACGACGATGGGCGCGCCGGCCCCGATCGTCGTGCGTCCGACTCGAACCTCGCGAGTAGGGTTACGCGGTAGCTTCAAGAAGAGACCTCTCTTGGGTGTTGCACGGAGCTTGGCTGCGGGACGAGGGTGACGGAGCTCGTCCTCTCCAGGGTACGCGCGCGGCAACGCCAGTAACGTCGCGAGATCGTAGGCTCGGGTGCTAGGCGGCGCCACCCAACTTGGTTCGGCTTCGCGCCTTCGAGGAGTGGTCGGCGACCGGTGGCAGGTGGGTCTCGTCGCGCGTCGGGTTGGGCGAGGGAACCGGACTCGAATCGTCGCCAGAGAAAAGGAGTTGCCCTTCCTCGCCGAGAAATGTTTGCCGCGACGACCGGGCGCTAACGCATGAGGCGCGCGGCCGTTAGGTCGGGCATGGTGGGGCACGGTCAAATCTCCTTGGCTTTTCAGCCCTCCCATGGTTCGATTGGGGGCTTACCGGAGACTTTCAAGAGGGCTCAACCGAATCCATTTCAGCACTTGCGAACGCGATCAACTCGCGCCGCGGTCGGCCGGAATCAGTGATGAGGGAACAGGCTGTGCGGCCAACACGATCGCGCACTGCCTGCGGATCCAAGGTTCGAACGCGAAAACCAGCGCGACGGCGCTGAAGCGTCCACGACCCGGGATTCCTGGTCTCCGCCAGACGAGGAGAAAATTATATGCAGAGTGCGTTTCGGCCCCTGGCCGGGCGCCCGTGGTTTCGCCCCAGTGCGACCCGGGCCCTAGGTCTCATCGCGTTGATCGCCGTTCTGTTTTCGATCACCTCCCCGGCGGATGCGCAGTTCGCGGATCCGATCACCGTCTCTGGTCCGTTCATCGGTTGCTTTCAACCCGACGTGATCTATCGACCGGGCGAACGAGTTTCCGTCACCTTTACAAGGGCCGGCGAAGTCTTCCATACACACTCGGGCAACGGGTTCGCCAGCTTTGAGAGCGTCAGTCAATCTCCGCTGTTGTCCAGCGGCGCCGGTCAAATGGAGACGGGCGCATTGATTCTTGTTTACGTCGTGTACGAAGAGACTGATCCGGTCGACGGCGACAGCGAGATTTTCCTCGTCAACAATAACGGCGGCGTGTTCTTCAACCCCGTTCAGTTGACGTCCGACACGATTGCGGATCGCAAGCCGCAGATCGACCTCGGAGCGACCGGCACGCTCGCGGTCGTTTGGGAACACGGAAACCCCGGGCAACCGACCGAGGTGCACTTGCGCGTCGACGATACGACGGAAGTATTAGGAGACGGAGCCAACCCTTCGATCGCCAGTACCTCGAGTGGCGATATCGTCGTCGCTTATCTGCGCGGCGGGTCGGCGTTCTCTCGCATCGTCAGCGCGGGCGTCGTCGGTCCGGAGACGTCGTTCGGATCGTTGTCGGGCGTGACGTCGATTGACGTCGAGGCGAATCCTACCGGTGGGGTCGACGCGGTCCTGGTTTCCGGGGGTGATATCTACCTCTCGACCACCGACGGCACGGCTGCGTTCAGTCGACCCGGGCTCGAGATTTCCGCCGCGGCTGTCGGTGGGGCGGACCTGGCATTCGGCGGCGGGCGCGCCGTCATCGCCTACCAAGAGGCGACCGAGATCGTCGTCGCCTGTGACGCCGGCGCGGGTTGGACCAATGCGATCGTCTCGACCGGAGTGGGTGCCACTACACCGGCCGCCGTGGTCGATGGGCATGGATACGCTCATGTCTGTTGGGCGCAGGCGGGGCAGATCAGGTACACGAACGACGGACCCGAGCCGCAAGCGAACTTCGTCGGCTCGCCGACGTCGGGGCAACTACCACTCCCGGTCACGTTCGATAACTTGACCCAGGAGCCGTTCAGCACTGCGATTTGGGACTTCGGTGACGGCACCAGTAGCACGCAGTCGAGTCCCACGCATACCTACATGGGCACCGGTCCGTTCTCTGTCACGCTGACCGTAATCGGACCGAGCGGGACCGATACGTTTGTCCGCAACAACTACGTGACGGGCACGCTTCCCGAAGACGTGTTCGAGATTCAGGACATTTCGGCCTTCGCCGGCCAAGACGTGTTGCACCCGGTGATCGGTACCAACAGCGATCCGATTCAAGGCTTCCAGTCGGCGATCTTGTTCGACGACACCAGCGTGACCTACAACGGCATCGACTTGTCGTTGAGTGCGACCCAGGCGTTCTTGCCGGAGTTTGTCTTCGAGGAGATGACGCCCAATGGGCCCGACTCGACGTTGATCGTGGCGATCGTGCTCGACTTCTTGGAGCCGTTCGACGGTCGAGCGATTCCGGCGGGGGTACGACAGCTACTCTTCAGCATCGACTACACCGTGGACTTCCCACTCGGTCTCGGGACGGTGATCCCGTGGTCGCTCGTCGACGGGCTGGCCGATCCGCCCGTCGACAATATATTTGCGTCGATCGAAGGAGTGTCGCTGCACCCATTTCTCCTAAGCGGAGAAACGCGCATCGACGCGCTTCCCACCGCGCTCTTTCGACGCGGGGACGCGAACTACGACCAGACGATCGACATCGGCGACGCGATTTTCCTCTTGACGCACTTCTTCGCCTTGGGTGACCCGCCGCCGTGTCCGGACGCGGGCGATGCGAACGACGACGGCGTGCTCGACATCGGAGACGCCATCTACGACTTGGCGTTCTTGTTCTCGTCAGGCGCCGGTCCACCGTATCCCTTCCCAGGCGTAGGACTCGATCCGACCGAGGATCGGTTGGGCGAGTGTGGTCCGTAGCTCAGGTCAGCGATAACGGACGAGTCGCTTGACTCGGAAGAAGTGAGCGCGAGGATGGCCGCATGGCTTTCCTCGCGCTCGTTTTCATAGTCGTACCGCTCGTCGAACTCTTCCTTCTCGCGAAGATCGCGGATGGGATTGGCGTCATGAGCACCATTGCGCTCTGTGTGATCACCGGGATCGCCGGCGCGGCCCTCGCTCGTCAGCAAGGGGTCCGCACCCTCGCTCGCGTCCAGGCGTCGATGGCGCAAGGACAGATGCCCGAGAGTGAACTCGTCGACGGCATGCTGATCTTGTTCGCGGGGGCGGTACTGCTGACCCCGGGGGTGATTACAGACGCTATCGGCTTCCTGTTGCTCATGCCGTGGAGCCGGGCGTGGCTCAAGCGGGGCGCTATGGCTGGATTCAAGCAGCGCGTCCAAGCGCACGTGATTCGATCCGGGGCTTCCGGACACAGATCTCAGGGCCCGGGATCTCATGGCCCAGACTCCACGCCGCGCTCTCCCGGGCACGCAGAACCCCACTCCGGTGGCTCCAGTCGGGGCGCGGCCCCCAAGGTGGTCGACGTCGACTTCACGGTCAAAGACAACCGAGACTGACCCGGCGCCGTCAACGGGTGGCCTTGGCCGTCCCGGAGCGGTAATCTGCGCGCCCAAACACCCACCTCCACGACTCCAATTGAGTCCGGCGTTCAGAGAAGAGTCGCGCGCATGAAGAGGCTGAAAAGTCACGTCCTCGGAAACTGGCATCTGGCGGACGGTGCGTTCGCGGACATCGTCGACCCGTGTTCGGAAGAGGTCGTCGCTGGCGCCTCGACGGCGGGCATCGACTTCGAAGCGGTCCTTTCGTTTGCTCGAGAGCAAGGGTCCAGTGCACTCGGAGCAATGACGTTCGCACAGCGCGGCGAGCTTCTGATGGGGCTGTCCAAGGCGCTCCATGCGCACCGCGACGAACTGATCGAACTTTCCCTCGTCAACACCGGGGCCACCCGCAAAGACGCCAAATTCGATCTCGACGGCGCCAGCGGGACGTTGGCCTTCTACGCGTATCTTGGCAAGGAGCTGGGCGACAAGCGAACGTTGATCGACGGCGACGGAGTCGCCCTCGGGCGATCCGCGAAGTTCTGGGGGCAGCACGTGCTACGCCCGCTTTCCGGAGTCGCAGTTCATATCAACGCGTTCAACTTTCCGGCGTGGGGTTTCGCCGAGAAAGCCGCCTGTGCGCTGCTCGCCGGTATGCCGGTCATCACGAAGCCGGCCACCTCCAGTGCGATGGTCACCGAACGTTGCGTGGAGATCTTGGTCGATTCTGGACTCTTGCCGGACGGCGCCTTCCAGTTCGTGTGTGGGAGTACCGGCGACCTGTTGTCGCGCCTCGGGTCGCAGGACGTCTTGGCCTTCACCGGTTCGGCCGATACGGCGCTGAAGCTTCGCAGTGGGGAGAACTTGCTCGCCACGAACGCGCGGGTAAACCTCGAAGCGGACAGTCTCAACGCGGCGGTTCTCGGCCCGGATCTCGATAGCGATAGCGAAGCGTGGGACCTGTTCGTGCGCGAGGTCGTTCGAGAAATGACGCAGAAGTCCGGGCAGAAGTGCACGGCGGTTCGGCGAATCTTCGTGCCGGAAGCGCGCCTCGATGAGATCCAGGAGTTGTTGATCGAGGGACTCTCCAGTGTGGTCGTGGGTGATCCGCGCGACGGTTCCGTCAACATGGGACCGCTGGCCAATACGCGACAGCTCGACGACGCTGTCGCGGGCGTGGCCAAGCTGTCCGCCGAAGCAGACATCGTGTTCGGGACCGGGGCGCGCGTCGACGGCACCGGCGCCGAGCCCAAACGGGGGTACTACTTCGGGCCGACACTCTTGCGAGCCAAGTCGGCGGACGCCGCCGACGAGATCCACCGACATGAGGTGTTCGGGCCGTGTGCGACGCTCGTTCCCTACGATGGCGAGGCGAAAACCGCGGCGAGCCTCGTGGCGCGGGCGAACGGCACGTTGGTCACGTCGCTGTACAGTAACGACCTCGAATTCATCGAACGATTCGTGGCGGCGGGCGGGTGCTACACCGGACGCATCTACCTCGGATCCGAGAAGATGGCGGCGCAAGCGCCGGGGTCGGGATTGGCGTTGCCGCAGTCACAGCATGGGGGACCGGGACGTGCCGGTGGGGGCGCCGAACTCGGTGGTCTCGACGGGCTGCGACTCTACATGCAGCGCGTGGCGTTGCAGGGAAGCCGCCAGATGATCGACCGGCTGTACGGCGAGTAGCGCCATGAGCCACACCGTGGCGACGCAGTCGTTTCGAGCGCAGTTTGCGATTGTGGGTGCGTCGAACGTCACCAAGGGGTTGCGATCGATCGTCAGCGCTATGGCACTCCATACCGGCGGCCCCTTTCGCGCGTGCGTGACAGCCGGCCTGGGGCGCTCCTACGGCCTTGAGAGTTCCATTCTGGCGCGTGGGCTCCCCTCGATTCACGGGTGCCAGATGTGGGACTGTCTCGACGCGTGGAGGAGCGAGGTACCCGAGCTGCCGTCGTACGCCCTGGTGGCGGACGTCGGAAACGACGTCGCGTACGGCGTTCCAACGGCCCGGATCGCCCGCTGGTTCGAAACCACCCTACGGCGTCTCGACGCTCTCGGATTTCGTGTCGTGACGACCGGACTCCCGCTGCAGAGCTTGCGGGCGCTCGATCCGCTTCGTTTCGCGGTCATGACCGGGCTCCTCTTTCCCGAGCGTCGGCTCGAGTACGACGAGTCGCTCCACCGAGCGACCGAAGTCGATCGACGCATTCGATCCATCGCAGCCGAACGCGACGTGCCGTGCGGTACGCTGTTGGGATCGTGGTATGGGCTCGACCCAATTCACATCCTTCGCCGGCACCGAGCGTCCGCGTGGCGAGAATTGACCGCCCCGTGGAGTGACGGAAGCGGGGAGGAGGGGATCGGAGCGCGTGGGTCCAAGTCGAACGTGCGGCTGAGACGATCGCCGTACCTGATGCGCCCGGCCGAGTGGACGTGGGCCGGTGAACCTCGGCGAACCCAGCAGCCCGCCACTCGTCTGAGTGACGGCTCAGAGCTTTGGCTCTGGTGAATGAATCCACGATGACCGTTCGGGCGAGACTGCTCCCGGAGTGTCGACCAAGAAGAAGCCCGACAAAGAACAAGCCCTGCCGACGGTTGGTCCGTCAGCAGGGCTCATTCGTTCTGAATTGTCGCGACTCGTCGTTAGCGCCAGCGAATCAGCATCGTTTTCGGGTCGAACTCCAACTTGACGTTGGTTCCCGAATCAGTCGGCGTTTTCACGAATCGAAGATTCATGTGATCGGCTTCTTCTTCGAGCGAAATCAGCACGCTGATTTCGTCTTCGACGGCTGACAGGCACGCCGGAACGCCGCGCTCGTCGACCTTGTCGTCACGGTGAGTATGCGCCGCCAGCCAGATCTCGGTCTTGAACTCTTCGGCGAGCGACTTGAGACCGCGGGTTTCGGCTTCGCCTCTGCCACCGCTCTCGAAGTCCGGCCAACCTTGGAGTTCGATCAGCTCCGGAACGAACTGACCGTGATCCCGCAGGAAGCAAAGCGTCTCCCGCAATCGGTCGATCGTGAGTGCTTCGTTGCGGTAGGTGTAGATCTGTTTGTGACGCTCGACGGTCAAGTAGTCGGCCTCGTCGCCGAGGTCGAGGCTCTTGACGATCTCTTGGTAGACCTCGTCGTGGTACGCGCGGATATCGCTGACGGACTTGCCGACGGCGACGTGCAGCGTATTGCGACGATCCATTGCGTGGTCGAGGGCTATCGAGGTCAAGACGGCGGTCTTGCCGGTCCCGTGGCGACTCATGATTACGCCGAGGTTGCCGACGCCAAGTCCACCACCGATCGCTCTGTCGAGTACTCGCAACGGGCGATTTGTGTCGATCACTTTCGCGCCCCTTTCGCTGAGCAAGGCTGCACCTTCATCAATTTCCGGCCTCTTTCTCCGCCTTGTAGTTCGCAACGAGCTCTTCTTGGACTTCCCGCGGAGCGGATGCGTAACGGTGGAACTCCATCGAGAACTCAGCTTTGCCCTGCGTCGATGAACGCAACGATGTAGCGTAGCCGAACATTTCAGCGAGCGGAACCTCCGCCTCGAGACGGACCGTGCCGTGGCTTTCAGTGGTACCGATCAAGATGCCGCGACGCTGAAGAATGGTCCCACAGATATCTCCCTGGAACTCACTCGGACCCTCGACGCTCACGTTCATGAGCGGCTCGAGCGCCTGTGGTCCCGCCTTCGAGTAGTACTCGCGGAAACAACCTCGGGCGGTCGCTTGGAATGCCATGTCCGAGGAGTCGACCGCGTGAGCAGCACCGTCCTTGAGGACAATAGTCAGACCGTCGAGCGGGGCACCAATTTTGGTTCCTTCGCCGAGCATGGCGCGGAAGCCCTTCTCGACCGAGCCGATGAACTCTTTCGGAATGTTTCCACCGACGACTTTGTTCTCGAACTCGTACTCGCCGGTTTCCGACGGGCCGAGGGTTCCGATGATACGACCGTACTGGCCCGAACCACCGGTTTGCTTCTTGTGCGTGAAGTCGAAATCGATCGTCTTGGTGGGACGTTCGCGGTACGCCACTTTCGGCGCTCCGACTTCCACCGCCGCGTTGAACTCACGCTTCATACGCTCGACATACACTTCTAGGTGAAGCTCACCCATTCCTGAAATGATGGTCTCGTCACCTTCCGTCTTGACGCGGAAGGTCGGATCCTCTTTCGAGAACCGCTGAAGCGCTTTCGACATGTTGTCCGTCGCCTTGCGGTCGAGCGGTCTGACCGAGAGGTGAACGACCGGCTCCGGCACGTGCATCGACGTCAGTGTCAGAGAGCCACCCTCGGCGCGGAACGTATCGCCGGAAGCGCAATCGACACCGAAGATCGCGACGATGTCGCCGGATCCCGCTCGGTCGATGTCTTCCATTTTGTCGGAGTGCATCCGCACCAGACGCCCGATCTTGATGCGTTTGCCGGTCCGCGCGTTGACCATGGACTCACCCTTGACGAGGGCGCCTTGGTACACGCGCAAGTATGTCAGCTGACCGTACGCTCCATCTTCGAGTTTGAAGGCGTACGCGAGCAACGGGTCTTCGTCCTCGTTGGTGATGAGGACCTTGGCTTCATCGTTACTCGGATCGAGCGCGTAGTTGGCGACGTCGGACGGACACGGAAGATACCGCACGACAGAGTCGAGAAGAGGCTGCACGCCACGGTTCTTGTAGGCTGAACCGAGGAACACCGGGCAGAGACCGAGGCTGATGACACCGTTGCGTACGGCGACGTGAATCATCTCCTCGGTAACGGAATCGTCCAGCACCGCTTCGAGCAACTCGTCGTTGAAGTCGGAGAGCGCGTCGAGCATGACCTCGCGACGCATATCCGCTTCGTCTTTCATCGACTCCGGGATCTCTTCGTAGCGAATCTCCTCACCGTTCTCACCGTCGAAGTAGATCGCCCGCATGGCGGCGAGGTCGACGACGCCGGCGAACTCCGCTTCGAGTCCGATCGGCAGTTGCATCATGACCGCATTGAGCTTGAGCTTCTCGCGAAGGTCATCGGCAATACGATGTGGATTGGCTCCGGTGCGGTCGAGCTTGTTGATGAACGCGAGCCTCGGAACGTTGTACCGGCGCATCTGGCGGTCGACTGTGATCGACTGGCTCTGCACACCTGCAACACCGCACAGAACGAGGATTGCGCCATCGAGCACGCGAAGGGAACGCTCGACTTCGATAGTGAAGTCGACGTGACCGGGCGTGTCGATGATGTTGATGTGGTGTTCGTCCCACTCGGTGAACGTCGCGGCCGAGGCGATTGTGATTCCACGTTCGCGCTCGAGTTCCATCGAGTCCATGGTGGCGCCCACGCCATCCTTGCCCCGCACCTCGTGGATCGCGTGAATGCGGTTCGTGTAGAACAGGATCCGCTCGGTCAGGGTCGTCTTCCCCGAGTCGATGTGAGCGCTGATCCCAATGTTGCGCATCTTCGAGAGATCGGTAGCCATCGGTTCGTGTTTCGTTTGACCAGCACTGCCCGAGCTGGAGTTTGTCACGTTCGCCGGACCGGTGTCCGACATAGCGACGACGAAGCAGCGTTGCCACCGACGTCGCGGAGTAGAAGCCCTTGAGCAACGGTCTCGGCTCGCCGGGAGGTTGATCTCCGGAGAGGGCGAGTCGGTGATCACGGGGAATGAAGGCAGAAATCTAAGCATTCCCACCGCTTAGGACTGCCGGTGGGCGCGAAAGGCCGGGAATTCTATCTATTTTTGGTCTGCCGACAACCGTATCGGAGCCGATATTCCAATAAGTTTTGGTGGGTCCCTATCCAGAGTACACTCTGGCCGTCAATGAACGGCACGAAAGGATTCTGTACGTGGCGCTGAGATCGACGACTTCGAACGCTGGGGGCGATTCTCACAAGTCCCGAATCCGCACGGCCACTTCTCGACCGTGGACCCTATTGATAGGGACTATTCTGGCTGTCTTGTTGGGCCAGTCGGCCCGCGCGGGCGGCAGCGCCGAGAACGCGGTGGTACTGATCGACCCGACCGATGCGGTTTCGGTCTACGTCGGCCATTACTACCAGGCGGCGCGAAACATCCCCGACTGCAACGTGATCTACATCGATCCCGCGGCAGGAGATTGGGCCAGCCATCTCGAGTTTCAACAGGCCGCCTTGCTCGGCACGTTGGAGTCGCGCGGCCTCGACGGGTTCATCGACTACGTCGTGGTGGCACCGGTCGCCGAGTTCTACGTGCAGGCTCCGCCCGGTCTCATCACCGACGGCTGCTTCCCGGTGAATCGGTTTTCTCTCTCCAGTGTCTACTCGTTCGCGTTCGTCGGAGATCAGATCTTGAGTGGGGGGCTTCCCTCGAGCTTTCGCAATCACTACTTCTCGTTGTCCAACAGCGCGGTCGCCTTCGACAGTGAGACTCATTGGAGCTTCGGATCGGCCGTCCGCGACGATTCCGCCCCGCGCTACTTCATCGGGGCCCAACTCGGTTGCACGGCGCCGCTGGGAAACACGGTCGAAGAGCTGATCGCCATGATCGATCGCTCGGTGGCCGCCGATGCCACCCATCCCGACGGCCGGTTCTACTTCATGCGAACAACCGACGCCGCGCGTAGTCTCCCTCGAGATCCGTTCTTCGCGAACGTCGTCTCGGTCATCGGCAATCTCGGAGGCGACGCCGTCTTGTTGGACGCAGTACTTCCGATCGGTTTCGATGACTGCCTAGGAGTGATGACGGGCTGGGCCACTCCCGACATCGATGGCGCAGACTACACAGTCGTCGACGGAGCGTTCTGCGATCACCTCACGAGTTTCGCGGCGACGTTCGATACCGCAAGTCAGACCAAGTTGTCGGAGTGGATCACCAAGGGAGCGAGTGGTTCGGTGGGGGCGGTGGAAGAGCCGTGCAACTACCCCGGCAAGTTCCCGCACCCGCGGGTGCACGCTTACTACTATCAAGGGGCGAGTCTGGGTGAGGCGGCCATGCGATCGCTCGAGTTCCTGCCGTTTCAGGGGCTCCTTTACGGTGATCCGTTGACCCGACCGTTTGCGAGTCCTCCGGTGGTGGAGTTGGCCGGAGTACCGGCGAGCGTTGTCTCCGGCGTCTTCGCGGTGACGCCGTCCGCCGTCAGCAGTACGGGAAGCCCAGTCCAAGGTTTTCAGTTGTACTTGGACGGAAAACCGGTCGGGGACTGGGTCGCTCCCGGAGAACAGTTCTGGGTGGATACGACGGTTCTCGCCGACGGCCAGCACGAGTTGCGAGTGGTCGCCTACGACGACACTGCGCTGCGTCACCAAGGGCGAATCGTCACCACGTTCCGGAGTGTCAACCACTCGGTCGGGGTCGATCTGGTCGTCGACGCAACGGCCGGCGACCTGTCGACGTCTTTCGAGTTCACTGCGACTGCGCTCGGCGTGCCGGAGGAAATTCAGCTGTTGGCGAACGGGCGGGTCGTCGCCGCCGATGTATTCAACCCCGAAACGTGGACGCTGCTCGCGCACCACTTGGGGGCGGGCCCGGTTTCGGTGCGGGCCGTGGCGTGGTACGACGACGAGATTCGCGCGGTCAGTGATCCCATCCTGATGGAGATCGAGTTCGACAATCCACCGAGTGGGGATCCCGGGAGCAACGCGCCAACCGCTTTTGGCTACACCGTGCAGCTCGAGAACGATGCGCCGGTCCTGCTCGAGCTACCGGCGGCAGACTCTGACGGATCGACACTGAGCTATGCGGTTCTCACGGGACCGAGTCACGCTTCACTATCCGGCGACGGCCCGTACCGGCTGTTGACTCCCAATCGTGATCCATGCGGGTCCGATCAGTTCGTGTTTTCGGTGAGCGATGGAGCTTCAACGTCGGCGCCGGTGACGGTGACGATTCGCTACGCCCGCCGACCGTTCGTTCGAGGAGAGGTGAACGGCGATGGAGTGGTCGACGTGGCCGACGCCATCGCGATTCTCACCCACCTGTTCGTCGGCGGGCCAGCCCCCACGCCGTCCGAGGCCGGAGACGTCAGTGCAGACGGCGGCATCGACATTGGCGATACCATTGCGCTTCTCGACTATCTCTTCGGAGCCGGTGACCCACCAGCGGCGCCGTTCCCAACCGTCGGGTGACCGTGACCCTTGCTCGCAGTCGTAGCGAAGAGGGGCACAAAAAAAACGCGCGACCGTGGGTCGCGCGTTTTCTCCGTGTCGATCACGGTGTGCTGAAGTGCGAACGTTATCTCTTAGGTCCCGTCCGAGGCCATAACCCGATCGATCACGGCGCGAATCAGACCGATATCCCACGCCATGGGATCGATCAGATGCCACCGGACTTTCTTATCGGCGTCGAGAACGAACAGGTGCACCGAGCCGCGGTTGACTCCGTAAGACATCCAGACCGGTAACTCCATGTCGGAATCGAGGCCGTACGCTCCGGTCGCCTTGAGCGAATCGGCGACGAGCCGCATCTCCTCCTTCTGACCTTCGAGCGTTGCGTCCTTCATGCGCGATGCCGCGCTGATCCAAGCGCTGCGGAGCCCTTTGGCCCAGAGTTCCTTCTGCACCTTGGCGAATGCGTGAAAGTACTCTCGGTGACGGCCCTGCGCCCGGCTGGAGTCTGCGAAGACCAACACGGTAGCCTTTGCCTTGTCAGCGTCCTCACTCGGAGGATTGACCCACCCATCGCCTATGTCGAAGGCAGGAGCCTCCTTGTTGACGAGGTTCTCGAGATTGGCGATGTAGTAGAAAGCCATCGCGTCTCTGAACACCTTGCCCGGCATCATGAGTTTGTTTTCGGATTCGCGTTCGTTCATGTCCACGGTGAAGTTCCGCAGCAGTCGGGTGCCGGTCGACACGTCACCGAGGGCGATTCGGTAGAACCCGAGGTAGAACCCGACGCGTTCGGCGTAGAGTGCGTAGTCGCTACGGTGCTCTTCTGGCACGACGTACGGTGGATCCGTGTGCCACTTCGGGAGCGGCAGCCCGGCTTCACCGTGCTGAAGGACGATTCCGTACTTCGTCCACAACGCCAGTACTTCTTCCAATTTGCCGTCGCGGCGAAGCGCCTTGGCCAAGAAGTAGAAAACGTGTGGCCAGTACTTCGACTTGACGTGCTTGGTCAAGAAGCGGCGTGCCTCTGTCGCGGCGCGCCCATTCTCCCCGGATTGCAGCATGGTATCGATGAGCTTGATCGACAGGTCGACGTCTTCGAGCTTCATCGGATCGAGCTCCATGGCGGCCGCGAAGTAGTCTCCGGCCGTTCGTTGCAGGATCTTCGCGTCTTCGAAGAGTTGGGCCCCCATGAATCGTCCGCCGAGCGCCAGGTGGCAAACGCCGAGCGTCTTGACGAAGCGAGATTTCACCAGCGGAGTCTTGGACTCCTTGACGCCACTGCTCGCCAACACCGTTACGGGGCGAAAGTACCGCAAGGAGAGATCGAGAAAGTCATCGGCCGTCATGTCGACGCCGAACTCGTGCTTGTTGCGTTGGTTCTCGGCATGGAGGAACCGCTGCTCGTTCAAGCAGGTCAGCTCGCAGAGTAGGTCGAGGACGTCCACGCGATACGAACTCGCCGGGTACGTCTTGTAGTGATGCCAGGCAGCGATCAACAGATTGTCGACGCGTTCCTGCACGAGTCGGAGCTGTTCCCCGCGGGTTCCGACTTCGCGAATGTCCGAGGGCATTTTCGACTTCTCTTGCTCCAACCACTTCGACAGTTCTTCGTCGCTGTCGACCGGGAACTCCCACGGCGGGGTCACGAGAAGGCTCAGGGTTGAGAGATCGATGGATTCGCCAGCCGGGATACGGCTCTGCGGAATGAACACGGCGGGTGGTGCGTCTTGCGACGCCTTTGCTTTGGGGTCCTTCGCCGGAACCGGTTCCGTAACGGGCTGCGCGTAAGCGCAAGACAGAGTCAGGAACAACGGTACGAACAGGAGGGCGATAACCCTCTTGGGCGAGGAGCAGGCGATCGACATCGTCTGATTCCTTCGTGCGGGGTCCGAGATGATCGGGGGTCCTGGGTTTGACAGCGGCACGGCGGCCGGGGTGCTCAGCGAGGTGCGACACCTCTCTAAAGCTTAGCCGATCCACGGTAGAGACGTCAGCTACAGAAATTTCCAGGACGGGATGGTAAGGGTTCTCGGCCCAAGCACCATGAGCTAGCGGGTCTGTGTCGAGAATACCACACGACTCATTCTCCGCGCGTCTCGATTGGGAACCGACGTCCCAGCGCCGCGCGCCTCGGTGCACAACAATTTCGGTGACCGAGGTTTAGGAGGGCACCCGTGGGACCAGCCGTGTTCGATTCTCCGCGACTGCCTACGGCTTGTACGTTGCGGATCGATTCGGGCCGACGTTTGCCGGAGGATTCGCAATCAAGAGAATGAGAATCGATCCCGACTTTCTCCCAGACGAGCGTCGCAGGGGTGTGCTAAACTTCGAGTTCTGGCTTTTCATAGGGCTAGTTTAGGGCTGATTCCAACAATTCATGCCGTGTCGCGATCCGGGGAGACCTGTGTCGTGCTGGTGAATGCTGTCGCTCCGAGATTTCCCCGCGACCGGGGTTAGGCGAACGATTTACGTCGTTCCTTGCCGTGGTGCGCGACAAACGAGGAAGTCACCGAGCGGTGACCCCGGTTCTTGCATCAGACTACTTGTGACCAGGCACGATTCCGCGTCGCACGCCACGCCCACGTCCGGCGCGGGTCGGTGTCAGGGATCCGGCCGAAGCGAAGAAGGTAGACGCATGTCCTTTCGCAGGCTTCTGATGGGGGTGGCGATCGTCGTCGTCTCATCAACGGCAACGTTGACGTTTGCGCAGATCACCGGCGTGGTTCGAGATTCCGCGACCACTGATCCCATCGAAGGCGCCCTCGTTTCACTGCAATCGACGAACATCCGCACGACCACCGACGCCAGCGGGAGCTTCTCTCTCGCGGGTGCGGCGGCGACCACCGGAACCGTGACGTTCTCGAGCACCGGTCCGGAAATCGACGAGTTCGGCCAGCCTCGATCTCGCATCACGCGATCCTCGGGAAGCTTCGTCACCGACGGCTACGTCCGCGGTATGGAGATCACGGTTGCGGGTTCGTCGAGCAACGACGGAATCTACCGAATCGCGATCGTCTCGCCGACGATCCTCGATCTCGACGGCTTCTTCGAGTTGATCCCGGAGGGACCCACGGCCGGTGTGACGCTCACGAACGCGCCGCAGGTCGTCGTGGCCGCGGTCGAAGGATACTTCAACGGCAGCGTCGTCGCCGCGGCGGGTTCGAACACCATCGATCTCGAAGCGACGGTTCCGTCCTCGTCTTCGAGCTACGTGTTCATTTCCGAGTTTCAATGCGGCTTCTGTCACCCTAAGCAGCTCGAGCAGTGGACCGACTCGCCCATGCAGCGCACGGGCGTGAACACTTGGGTCTACGACGTCTACGACGGAACCGGTACGCCGGGCGGGGGCGGGGGATTCGTCTACACGGAAGACTCCGTGCACGCAGGGACGTTCCCAGCCGCCGAGTGCGCGTCGTGTCACCAACCCGAAGCGTTCATTCAGGATCCGTTCAACACTCCCTTGGCGCCGATCGGCGCGCTTACCGCCGAAGCGTTACGCGGAGTTTCGTGCGAGACGTGTCACAAGGTAGCGGACGTTGACGAGTCGCTGATCAACGCCACCGGCATCGTCGAAATGAACGGCGCCGTGACCTTCACCCGGCCGGGCCCAGGTGAGAGCCAGATCATGTACGGCTTGCTGGCGGACGTCGACTTCGTCGCGCAGCCGGTCATGCGCGCTGCCTACAACCCAGACATCACGCACGAAACGTGCGCCACGTGTCACCAGTACAACAACGACCACGACAAGGATTTCGATTGGGAAGAGCCGGGAAGCGTTCCCGCGCAGGAGACGTGGTCCGAGTGGAAGAATAGTCCCTACGGAGACCCACTGTCTTCGAGCTACGCCACGTGTGCGGGTTGTCATATGGCGCCGTTCGCGGCGGTCCCGATCTCGACGTGCGACGCCCTGTTCCCGCCGATCGAGCGTGATCCCGACACGTTGCACACTCATGACATCCGCGGCACCTCACCGTTCTTCCTCGACAACGCAGTCGAGTTGGACGGCGACGCTAGCCAGGTTGGAAACGTTCTCACGGTGAACATCGACGCGACCAACACCGGCGCGGGGCACTCGGTTCCGACCGGGATTACGCTGCGCAACATTGTGCTGAAGGTCGAAGCGTTCGACTCGGACGGCGATCCTTTGCCGTTCACGGGTACGCAGACGATCAATGACGCGGCTGGAGTCGGCGACTCCGCGCTCGGCTACTACGGGGGAGACGCCGGAAAGCTGTACGCCAAGCTACTCGGGGACGGCAGCGGCAACCGAGTCATTATTTTCACCGAGGCGTTCGAGACCCTCTACAACGAACGCATCGAAGCCCTCTCGACGGACTCGACGAGTTACACGTTCGAGGTTCCGGCCGGTGAAACGGTCGGCGAGATCCGGGCGCGCATGATCTACCGCCGCGCGTATCGAGACTTGATCGACGACAAAGGATGGACCGAGACGGGTCTCGGTGAGGTGCTGGAAGATCTCCAGCCGCCGTACTACGGTCACCTCATGGAGGAGCTGCTGATCAACGCTCCCGAGGCGGTCACCGACGTGGTGTTCGCGGGCGAGATTGCGTCGGATGTCGATAGTGTGTCGGCGCTGACCGCTTCGCTCGAGGCCAACGGTCGAGTCGTCTCGGTCGTCTCCGAGCTCACAGCGGCTACGGTCGCGGGCGCGCAGCGGGTGTGGGTCTGTCTGGGCACGTTCCCGGATAACCACCAGCTCAGCGTGGCCGAAGGTCAGCTGCTCGCCGACATCAACGTCGCCGGAACCCCGGTGTACGTCGAGAGCGGGGACTACTACGGGTTCGACCCGGCCGTTGCGTTCAATGATTACGACGGTGGAAACGGTCTCAGCGACGGGGACGACACCCTGATCGGTGTCCTCGGTCTCGATTCCGGGGTTGGCCTCGACGCGACTGGGCTCGACGCGATCTACAACCAAGACCAAGCCGCCAACGACTGGACCGACCAACTCGAGCCGGTCACGACCGATCTTGGAGGTCCCGACGCGGGTGCGCTCTGGGCGGACGACACGGCGGGCGGCGGATCCGGCTACACGGTCGCGATCTACTACAACAGTACGTTCGCTCCGGTGCTCACCCAGTCGTTCGAATTCGGGGGCTTCGGTGGCGACCAGGTCGGACTCGCGGCGCTCTACCTGCAGGCGTTCAACCCACTGCCGCCCGAGCCGATCTTCGATCGCGGGGATTGCAACGGCGACTCGGGCATCGACATCGGTGACGCGGTGTTCGAACTCGACGTGCTGTTCGGTGGCGGCGGAACGACCGCTCCGTGTGACGATGCGTGTGACACCAACGACGATGGCGGAATCGATATCGCCGACGCAGTCAACACGTTGACGCAACTCTTCGGCGGGGGAGCTGGTTTCCCGGCGCCGACCGGCACGTGTGGTGTCGACCCGACGCCGGACGCGCTGGGTTGCGCCACCGACTGTCCGTAACCGGAGTGTCGCCATGAGCGACACGTGCGGCGTTTGGATCGAGGGCGTTCGCGAGAGTCAAAGGCTCTGCGAACGCCCTTTTTCTTTTGCCGTCGTCTGCCGTGTCGATCGCATCGAATCTCGAACGGCACTTCGCTATACTCGTCGCTCGATGTCATTTTCGCCGCACATGCCCGCGACGGGATATCCGACTTGCTCTACTGGCTGGGTGAATACCTCCTCCAAGAATTTGGCGACGGTCTGTACCGCTTATTCAAGTCGCGGATCGTACTCTCTGCGTTGGGTCTGTCGCTGACCGCGATCGTGACATGGTTGGCTCTCCCTCGATTTTTTCGGATTCTGCCGAATGATCGCGGGCGCGAGAACGCCCACGGGTCCGAAGCGAGCGTCGGCAAGCCGACCGGTGCGGGGCTCGTTTTCATCCCCATTTTTCTGATCGCGAGCGTCCTGGTCGTCCCCTGGCAGATGACCCACATCGCGATCTTGGGGTGCGTGGTGCTCGCCCTCCTGTGCGGCTATCTCGACGATCGCGGCGGCACGGCGTGGGGTGAGTATCGCAAGGCGATCCTCGATGTCGCTGTCGCCTTCCTCGCGGCGGCCGCCATCTGCGAGTTCGAGCCGATGCCGTTGTGGGTGCCGCTGTTCAAGGAAACCGTGACCGTCCCAGTCTGGGCGTACTTGGCCGGGGCGACCGCGCTGTTGTGGATCTCCATCAACGCAACGAACTGCACCGACGGCGTCGACGGTCTCTCGGGCAGTCTCTTGGTCCTTGCGTACTTCTACCTGGGAGCCTTGCTCTACGGCGTGGTCGGACGAAGTGACCTGTCGGCCTACTTGTTGGTTCCGCACGACGTGCTGGGTGCCAACTGGGGCATTATGGCGTTCACGCTGCTCGGAACGTTGTCGGGGTATCTCTGGTTCAACGCCCATCCGAGCCAGGTGCTCATGGGCGACGCGGGCTCGCGGCCACTCGGGTTGATGCTCGGTGTCCTGGTGCTGACGACCGGAAATCCGTTCTTGATTCTGGTTGTGGCCGGGGTGGTGTTGATCAACGGGGGGACGGGCCTCGTCAAAGTGGCCGTCATGCGGTTCTTCAAGATCCCGTTCTTACGGAACATTCGCTTTCCGCTGCACGATCACTGCCGAGCAAAACTTGGCTGGTCGTCCAGTCAGGTGTTGATTCGCTTCGTTCTTCTGCAAGCGGTGCTGACTCCGTTGTTGTTCGTCATCGTTCTCAAGATGCGCTGAGAGGGGCTCGCGTGGCTTGGCCCGAATTCTTCGCTCGCGGGTACCTGCGCAAGCTACTCCGCCCGTTCCCGGAGCTGTCGACCCCGATGGGGAGCGGCGCCGCGCCAGCGGAGCCGACTCTCGCCCTGCTGACGAGCTGTGGCGTTCACCGCCAGGACGACGACTCCTTCGACGTGACCGCGCCGGACGGGGACCCGAGTTTTCGATCGGTCTCCTGGGGCGACCGCGACGAACAGTGGACGATCAGCCATCCTCACTTCGATCACGCCGACCTGGAGTCGGATTTCGAACTGGCGCTGCCGCGTCGCGCCGTCGAAAGCTGGGTGGCGCAGCGGCGATTGGCAACGCCGTACCGAGAGATCCCGACCTTCATGGGGTTCTCTCGAGATCTCGAAACCTTCGTGGCGAACGCCGCTGCCGTTGCTGAACGTCTGGCGTCGGACGGGGTACAGGCGGCGCTTCTCACTCCGTGCTGACAGACGTGTCACGCCACCGCGGGTCTCGCGGCGCGACAGCTAGAGCTTCAAGGAGTGGCGACGTGCGTCTTCGCAGTCCAGTCGAGCCTCTGCGCGGTGGTCTCGCCACCGCGTATTCTCGAGGTGCCGGACGGGCGGCTCGGCGCGCCGCTCGGACGGCCCGATCACCCCGAACGCATTCGCCAGCTCGTCGGCGCTGCGCTCGATTTCCTATCCACGAAAGTTGAACAATCGACCCTGGTTCGGGCCGAGACTGAGTGATGCCCCGGCCGTGATCATCCCATGCCAGCAGCGGGGCGTTTTCCTTTGAATGCCATTCGGTATAGTGTCCCGCCTTACAGCGTGACTCCAACCCCATCCAACCGTAGTTGTCAGTGAGGCAAGCATGTTCCGCGAGGTACCACGACAGCTCGATTTCCCAGCGGCCGAGACGGAGGTGCTTGGCTTTTGGGACGAGCACCAGATTTACGAGAAGAGTCTCGACGCACGCCGAGGAAACGAGTCGTTCGTGTTCTTCGAGGGGCCGCCGACCGCCAACGGGCTTCCCCATCCCGGGCACTGCCTGACCCGGGCGATCAAGGACCTGTTTCCGCGCTACAAGACGATGCAGGGCTACTACTGCGAACGCAAAGGTGGCTGGGACACGCACGGTCTCCCGGTAGAGGTCGAGGTCTGCAAAGAACTCGGCATTCACTCCAAGGAGGACATCGAAGAGTACGGCATGGAGCCCTTCATCAAGAAGTGCCAGCAGTCCGTATTCCGCTACGTGCAAGAGTGGGAAGACCTCACGCGCCGACTCGGGTTCTGGGTGAACCTCGAAGAGGCGTATGTCACCTACCATCAGACGTACGTCGAGAGTGTCTGGTGGGCGCTGAAGACGTTGTTCGATTCAGGGCTTTTGTACCAGGGGCACAAGATCGTCTGGTGGTGGGCACAGGGAGGTACCGCGCTCTCGTCGGGAGAGGTCGGTCAGGGGTACCGAGAAGTCGCCGACCCGAGTGTCTTCGTGAAAATGCCTCTCATCGATGACGACGCCGCGCTGCTCGTTTGGACGACGACGCCGTGGACGTTGCCGTCCAACACGTTCTGTGCGGTCCACGTCGATCTCGAGTACGCCCGGGTTCGTGACGCCGCGTCGGGTGATGTTCTGTACATCGCGGCCGACTTGGTCGAAACGATCGCCAACAAGAGCAAGCACGAGTTCGAAGTGATCTCGACCTGCAAAGGGTCCGAACTCGTCGGCAAGCGGTATCGCCCGCCGTTCGACTTCTACTACGGCGATCTCGGAGAGAAGAGAGCCGCTCTTGTCGACGGTGGCGAAGACGCCGTCGCGTGGCGGGTGCTCGCGGCTGACTTCGTAACCACGGACTCGGGTACGGGTCTGGTTCACGAGGCTCCCGCGTTTGGGGAGGTCGACTACGAGCTGCTGATGGCTGAGCGCAAACGGTTCGTGGATGGGGACGCCGTTCCGCTGTTGTGCGCGGTCGGGCCCGACGGCAAGTTCACGGACGACGTGAGCGAAAACCTTCGCGGGCGTTGGGTCAAGGAAGCGGACAAGGACATCGCGCGCGATCTCAAAGAGCGCGGATTGCTCTTCTTCCTCGATCAGTATCTACACGACTATCCGTTTTGTTGGCGCGCTGAGGAAGATCCGTTGATCCAGTACCCGCGACGGAGTTGGTTCATCCGCACCACCGATTTCGTCGACGATATGACGACCAACAACCAGCAGATCACCTGGATGCCGGAACACATCCGCGACGGCCGCTTCGGGAAGTTCCTCGAGAGCAACGTCGATTGGACCTTGTCTCGCGAACGGTTCTGGGGCACGCCGCTGCCGATCTGGGTGTGCGACAAGTCCGGGCACATGGAAGCGATCGGCTCCTACGAAGAACTTTGCGGAAAAGACGGCGTTGAGGGGCTCGACGTCTGGGCGGACGCGAAGGCGGCAGACCCGGATCTCTGCGATGACTTGAAGGTTCACAAGCCGTACATCGACGCGGTGAGCTACGCCTCACCGAAAGATCCGGCCGGCCGCATGAAGCGGGTCACCGAGGTCATCGACTGCTGGTTCGACAGTGGCTGCATGCCGTTCGCGCAGTGGGGCTATCCGCACCAGAATCAGGATCGGTTCCAATCTCAGTTCCCGGCGGATTTCATCAGCGAGGCACTCGACCAGACCCGTGGCTGGTTCTATTCGCTGCTCGCCATCTCGACGATGCTCTTCGGCAAGAACGGTCGCGGAAAGAGTGACGGCGGCGTTACGGCTACTCTGCCGGACGACTGGCCGCAACCGTTTGCCAACTGCATCGTGCTCGGCCACCTCAAGGGGGAGGACGGGTTGAAGATGTCGAAGTCGAAGAAGAACTACCGCACTCCGGACTACATCTTCGACAACCAAGGCACCGACGCCATGCGGTGGTTGTTCTTTTCCGGGAACCCGCCTTGGACGAGCATCATGTTTCAGGACAAGGCCATCTCGGACGGCCAGCGCGAGTTCCTGATGAAGCTGCACAACGTCTACTCGTTCTTCGTCACCTACGCGAACATCGACAGCTGGTCTCCGAGTGGGGCGTTCGATGCGGCGCCGGAACTGACGGACGACTTCAGCGATCTCGATCGGTGGTTGCTCAGCGAGTTGGCGACGACGGTTCGCGACATGACCGCCGGGTTGGATGCGTACGACAGCTTCGGTTCGTCGCGCCGCCTCAACGAATTCGTCGAAGCGATGTCCAACTGGTACCTGCGTCGTAGCCGGGCCCGGTACTGGCGGGGCGGAATGGACGCCGACAAGGACGCCGCCTATCAGACGCTTTACTACGCGCTGGTCACGACGTCACTACTGGCGGCTCCGTTCGTGCCATTCATCACGGAGACGCTTTACCAGAACTTGGTTCGAACGCGTTCCGATGCGGCCGACACTCCGCTGTCAGTTCATCTCTGCCGGTACCCAGCCGTCGACCCGACGAGGATCGACGCGACGTTGTCGAAGGAGATCGACGTGGTGCGGGAAATCGCATCGCTGGGGCACTCGGTACGGGTTGCGGAGGGGCTCAAGGTCAAGCAACCGCTATCCTCGGTCGAAATCGTCATCGCCGAGCGCGCGTTTTGCGACTCGTTGCGTCGTCACGAGGGGGTTATCGCCGACGAATTGAACGTCGAAGCGGTCGAGTTCACGTCCAACGCGGACGAGTACGTTCAGTACGAAGTCAAACCGAACTTCCGCTCTATGGGACCGAAGTTCGGGAAGCGTGCGCCTGTCATTCAGAAGGCGCTGCGCGCCCACGCAGACCCGGCCGGGCTCTGGCGTTCGATCCAGGACGACGGCAAGGTGATGGTCGTTGTCGACGGCGGAGAGGTCGAGTTGACCGGCGAAGACGTACAGGTCTCTTTGGAAGCGAAAGACGGTTGGGCCGCTGCTCAGGGTAAGACCGCGGTGGTTGTTCTGAAGACGGAGATCACCGAGGAACTGAAACGCAAGGGACTCTCGCGTGAGCTGCAACGTCATGTTCAGACGATCCGCAAGGAGATGGACTTGGCGTTCGAAGCACGAATCGAAGTGCAAGTCGAGGCAGAGGATCCGTGGCCGGGCTTAGTCGATGAGTTCCGTGACACCTTGATGCGGGAGACGTTGGCGAATCGGTTCGAAGCTACGGCGGAGACGGACGCGTCTGCAGTCACGGTCGAAGTCGATGGTGTTCCTCTACGGATTCGTGTCACCGAAGCCAGCGCCTGACAGCGGTCCGTTCAGGGCCGCACCAACAGGAACAAATCGTAGGTTCCGAAGGTGGAGATGTTGCGGTACCCGGCGCGGTGGAAATACCGCGTCAGGTACTGGACGTCTTTGAGCGCCTTGCGTCGATCGTGACGTGCATGATTTCGATCGAGCGGACGGCGCCGGATGTCGTCTGCTCCAAAGTGGCAATTCGGAACGGTGATCAGCCATTGAGTCTCGGCGGTGACGACTCGGCCGAGTTGCTTCAGCGTCTTGTCGCGATCGAGCGTGGTGCAGTGAAGCGTGTTCAGCGCTAGCACAATATCGAAGGTCGGGAGATCGAGTTCCCCCAGCCGTTCGATATCGTGCTGGAGCATGCGTTCCGCGTGTTCGGGAAAGCGCTCACGACAACTGCGTATGCCGCTCTCACTCCAGTCGATTCCCCACAACTCCACTGACCCGGCACCGACTTCCCGGAAGAGTTCGAGTTCGCGCCCGTCGTTGACCCCGATGGATAGCACACGTCGGGCGCTGCGCGGTCGCATAGCGGCGAGGGCGTACAACGTGTCGTCGAGAATCTCAGGTTCCTCGAGGCGGTCGAATCGTCGGTAGTTCGTCGCCGCTCCGTATCGCTCGCTCAGCTCGTTTCTCGGATGGGTTTCGTCGGGGCGTTGCTCGGCGCTCGTGCTGCACTCGGTATCCGAGGAAGGGTCGTGGCTCTCGTCCGACCCGTGGCGATCGTCCATCGACCCGATCACGAGGTCGATTCGTAGGACCGGAAGGTTGTCGACACTGCGCGGTGTTCGCATGTTGAGGGGGAACAGCCTCGTCAGTTCGATAACCTGTCGCCACGGCCTGAATCGGTGACCGTTGTCGCCGAGCTCACCGGGCCAAAGGTGGTCGGGGAACTCGTCCGGATCGAGGCAGAACAGTGTGAACAAGCCTCCGGCGGGAATGAGTCGAGAGGCTTCACGGACTGCACGACGGAGCTCGCGCATGGAAAGAGCGTTCATGATCGGGAGCAGCACCGCAGCGTTGGCTTTCGGCGAGCGGCCGGAGGGGTGAGCCGTGAGGTCGACGGTAGATCTCGCGGTGAGCTCTCGAAGGTGCGGATAGGAAAACCCTAGCGCCGTAGCGAGTAGTGCGTCGACGCTGCGGTCGCGGCTCAGGCTATCGACGATATCGTGCGCGACCTCGTTCACTTTGGCAGAGCCAAACGGACTTCTGACTCCCAGAAATCGAGACCCGAAGGGCCGTACGGATTGCGTCGCGCTGTGACGACGACCGGCGTGCTCGAGTCCCAGTCTCGAAGTGCTGCGAGAATCTCGCGAGCGTCGTCGACGTAATGTCGGTCGACGCCGACTAGCAGGTAGCCGCCGCGCCGCGGGGGAAGCGCCTGAACCGTCGCCTCCCGGAGCGTTCGGACGGCGAGGACCCGCGGCTGCTCGTCGTCCGGGACGTTGGCACGGGCTGGATCAACCAACTCTAAACCAACCCGGCGGAGCTTCGCCCGGATCTCTCGAATGTCGGAGTCGAGGATCACTTGGTCACGACCGTCGGGATAGACATTGGTCGTGACGCAGCCACTGAGTGTCGCGAGAACGAACATCAGGACCGACCACCGCAGGTTGAGTTGGATCATCTGAGGCTCACTACCCCGTTTCCGTTGGGTCTCTTGTTCAGCCCGACGGTAAGCAGGCGACCCGGAGGATGCAATGCGACTCCCACCGCGCTCTGCTCGTGGACTCGCGAGGCCCATTCGACACGGATACCAAGTGGGTCACGGCGACACCCGAAGGACTCCCCGGACGGGAGGCGTCCTCGATGGTGTAATGTGTCGACCGAAGCCCTTGGTATGGCCCGTGCTTGCCTCGGCTTCGACTGCACATAGAATTGGCGCAAAACCCGACGGGGTCGTTGGGTAGGTTCGCTCGGCCAGCCGCGAACCGTTTCTGTGCCCGCCGCGTAGCTCGGCTCACGTCTCCGGGGCGGGAGCGGAGTTCAAAAGTTTGTGACTCCGTGAATGGGGTCTGGGGATCGCGAGAGGGTCAGCGGATGCTGCAGCTTCCGATACGTCCCCGACTCGGAGAGTGCCTTCTCGACGAAGGTCTCATCTCAGAGTCGGAGCTTCAAGACGCGCTGGCCAGCCAGCGCGGGAACGGAGCCAGCAACGGGCAGGCGGCTCGTCGTTTGGGAGAGCATCTCGTCGACCTCGGTCACTTGCCGCGGTGCGATCTCTTGCGCGGTCTCTCGCGTCACTTCGGACTCGATTTCGTTTCGTTGCGGGAGACCGAAATCGAGCGGGAGGTGTTGGAGGTCTTACCGGACGAGTTCGTCCAGAGTCGCCAGATACTGCCGATCTCGCTCGACGATGGCACCCTCAAGGTGGCGACGGCCGACCCCGGAAACCAGCGCGTGATCGAAGATGTTCGACTGCTCAGTGGCTGCGACGTCGACGAAGTCGTGGTTGACGAAGAAGAACTGCGCGAGAAGATCGCAACGCTCAGTCAACTGACGGTCGAGCGAATGGTCGAGGACCTGCACGACAACTCGGGTGGCTCGAACCGCAACGACAACCTCCATGACCTTGAAGTCATGGCGAGCGAGCCGACCGTCATCAATCTCGTCAACCTGATCATCTCGAGCGCCATCGATGATCGAGCGAGTGATGTTCACCTGGTTCCGTTTGAGCAGCAGATCGAACTTCGATATCGGATTGACGGCGTCTTGATCGAGATACCTCCGCCACCGAAGCATCTTCACGCTGCGTTGATCTCGCGTATCAAAATCATGGCCGAGATGAACATTGCCGAACGGTTCATTCCGCAGGACGGACGCATCCAGATTCAGCACAATGGTCGTCGGGTCGACATTCGTGTCGGTTCCATGCCAACGGTGTATGGCGAGAGCATCGTCATGCGCCTTCTGGAGAAGGGGCAGAAGATTCAGACCATGCAGGAGCATGGACTGGACCGGGCGCGTTGTGAGCAACTGCAGGCAACGGTCGAAAAGCCGCACGGTATCTTCCTGGCGACCGGGCCGACCGGTAGTGGAAAGACGACGTCCTTGTATTCCGTGCTTCACAGCATTTACACGCCCGAGAAGAAGATTCTCACGATCGAAGATCCAGTCGAGTACGAACTCCCGGGAGTTGCGCAGATCCCGGTGCGGCCGGCTCGTGGCTTCACCTTTGCCACCGGGTTGCGAGCGATTCTCCGTCAAGATCCGGACGTGATCATGGTGGGTGAAATCCGCGACACAGAAACAGCCGAGATCTCGGTCCGCGCCGCGCTGACCGGCCACTTAGTGTTCTCAACCCTGCACACCAACGATGCTGCGGGGGCGGTCACCCGCTTGACGGACATGGGGATTGAACCGTTCTTGATCGCGTCCTCGCTGGAGGGGGTGCTGGCGCAGCGCCTCGTGCGTCGGATCTGTTCCGACTGTCGACAGCCGACCGCGATCGATCCGGAAACCATGGACAAGTTGAGGATTCACGGCATTGAGCCCCACGCGGGGGAGTACTACCGAGGTACAGGCTGCGATCGGTGTCGGGGGACCGGGTATCGCGGCCGAATTGGGTTGTACGAGCTTCTGAGGTTCACGCGCGAGTTACGCGCGATCGTGCTGGAGCGTGCGTCGAGCGATGCGATCAAAGCTGCGACACGTGACATGGTGACGGTCAGAGACGACGGATTAATCAAGGCGTCCGAAGGGGTGACGACGCTCGAAGAGGTACTGAGAGTCGCGGTTGACCAAGGCGGTCAGTAGTCGCGGCTGAAGGGTGGGGACTTGGCGTCGTTTCGATACAAGGCAGTGGGAACGGACGGACGTACGGCGGGTGGCGTGATCGACGCTCCTGACCGGCGCAACGCACTCGATCTGCTTTCGAGCCGCGGCCTGTTTCCCTCTTCGCTCGAAGCGGACGAATCGTCGAACGCAACGACGGCCTCGGTCACTCCGCCAACGGTGTCGGCCCGCCCGACGGCGTCGACCCGCCGCGCCACGGAGACCGCGGAATCCCCGCCGAAGCGTGCGGTCGCTCCTTCGACGCCCAGGAAGGTGGGAGAGCACGGCCGCGTTTCCCGCAAGGAAATCTCGGGCTTTACACGCCAGATGTCGACGCTGCTCGCCGCTACGATTCCGATTCCGCGGGCCCTCGATGGACTAGCTGAGCAAGAGTCGAGCGAGGCGCTGGCGTCGGTGATTCAAACCTTGTCGAGCGACGTCAAGCGAGGTGAACCGTTCTCGCGTTCGCTCACACAGTATCCGAAGCTGTTCTCCACTCTCTATTCCAGCATGGTGCAGGTCGGCGAAGAGTCCGGTCAGTTGGATAGCGTTTTGGAAGAACTCGCCGACTTTCTCGAGGATCAAGACGAGATGCGCGGCGAGATGATGAGCGCCATCGCCTACCCCTCGTTCGTTCTCGGCCTCGGCGTGTTGACGACCGTGGTCCTGTTGACCTTCGTCATGCCGCGGCTACTCGGCATCATGACCGATTTGACGGACGCGCTTCCGTTGCCAACCCGCATTCTGCTCGGGGTCAGTCAGTACTGTTCGCAATGGTGGCATGTCACGCTCGTCGGACTCGTTATCGCTGGCGTTGCTGGCTATCGGTGGGCCATCACCGACCATGGCAGCTTACTGATCGATCGCTGGCGACTTTCCTGGCCGATCTTCGGTCGGCTGTTCAAAGCGGCCGCGCTCGCCCGATTCGCGCGAACCCTGGGCACGTTGCATCGCGCGGGTGTCTCACTGCTGCGAGCGCTCGAGATCGTCAGAAACACCGTTGGCAATCGGTACGTGGCGGACCGGATCGACGATATCGCGGAAGACACCAAAGGCGGAGACTCGCTAGCCGTCCCGATCAAGCGCCTCGGTTTGTTTCCGCCGACCATGATTCAAATGATCAGTGTGGGCGAAGAGACCGGTCGCCTCGACGACATGTTGCTCAAGGTCGCGACCATTCAAGAAAAAGAGATGCGCGCTCAATCACGAGCTTTGATTTCGCTACTCGGCCCGGTGTTGATCGTCGCGGTCGGGGCGTTGGTCGGGTTCATCGTGATCGCGCTCTTGCTCCCGATTTTCCAGATCAGTCAGGGAATGAGCTGATGCGCATTCGAACTGAACATGTGAGACGAAGAAGGATCGCAATGAAGGACGGCTACGTCACAACGGCGGCAACGAACGCTTCGCGACGATGGAAGCGGGCCGAGGGGTTCACTCTCATCGAAATCATGGTTGTGGTGATCGTGCTGGCGATCATGGCGAGCTTGATCGTGCCCAAATTCGTCGGCACGACCTACGACGCGAAAGTCAGCAAGGCGAAGTCGGACATCAAGACCCTGCAGAACTGCTTCGAGCGTTACTACCTGAACCTCGATCGTTACCCGACCACCGAGCAAGGGCTGGACGCGCTGCTTACACCGCCGTCGGGTACGGAAGATCGCTGGCGCGGACCCTACATCTCGGACCTCGAAGACGACCCGTGGGGGCGGTCGTACCAATATCGGAGCCCTGGTGAAAACAATCGCGACTTTGACATTTGGTCGCAAGGCTCTGACGGGCAAGACGGTGGTGAAACGCAGGACGCTGACATCACCAGTTGGAAGCAAGAGAGTTCGTAGCACGTGGAATTCCCGGCGCTCCTAGTCACGCGCGAGTCCGCCCCGTCAAGTGACGAGGCTAGCGGTGGCGTGTCGTGTCAACTATCGCCAGGAGAACAAGGCTCCGGACGGAATGTGCTCCGCCGTGGCTTCACCTTGATCGAGATTGTTGTCGTGATCACGTTGATCGCACTCATGACGACTCTCATGGTGCCGGAGATCCGCCAGAGTGGAAACGACAGCGCCCTCCGGGCGGGGGCGCGCAACGTGATCTCGCTCTTCCGGTTAGCGCGGAGTGAATCCATCACCTCGCAGTCGAAGCACCGCGTCTGCTTCCACGCCGGACGGAACGCGGTGTGGATCGAGGTCGAACGGGAAGCGTCGGATGGTGTGACGCGCTCCTACCAACCATTCACAGGTATCGATTACGGGTCGTCGATCGAAGGCCGAGCCCCGGTCGAGGGCGCCTCGTCGTCTGATCGCGTTCGACTTCCCGACAACGCTCTTCAGCTCGACGACCGGGTGCGATTCCAGGTCCGACCGCTGATACCAGAACCGTTCGACACCTCCGAACCTCCGCCCCCTCCGGTCGTACGCTCGGACGAAGATCCGGAGGTTGCCGGAGTGTTCATGGTCTACTTCCGTCCGGACGGGACATCGGACGATCGCGAAATCGTTCTGCAAGATGCAACCGGCTTCGAGATGGCGCTCCTTGTCGATTCCGTCACGTCATCGGTGTCGATCGAGACCCGTGGACGGCAGGTGTCGCGATGAAACAACAATCAGGCTTCTCGCTGCTCGAGGTCTTGCTCGCAACGATGCTGCTCGGGGTCACGTTGGTCGGACTGACTGAGGCGATGACGGTGTCTCTTCGCAGTAGCAAGGACTCGGAGCAACACTCGCTGGCGGTGCTGCTGGCGGAGAGTCGGATGGAGGAGATTCGAACGGAAGGGAATCTGTTCGCCGGGGAGACGACCGGTGAGTTCGGAAGCTATCCGAACTACGAATACACCGAAGTCATCGAAGAGACCGACCTGGACGGGCTCTTTACGGTCTCTGTCGCTGTGAAGCGGGTGGGCAGTGAGAAGCGAGATCTCTTCGTCTTGGAGACCATGATTTTCGAGCTGCCCATCGGGTATGACGACGCCTCCTCGAGTTCCGCCACCGGCGATGGAATTGAGGACGGCCGATGAAGCAGAGTGGCTTTACCCTCGTCGAGCTCATCGTGGGCGTGTCGGTCATGGTCGGAGTGATGTCCGCCGCGTATTTCTGTATGTCTGCGGGATACCGAACACGCGAAGCCATCGAACAACACAGCGATCTGCTTCAGCGCGGCCGCACGGCGATCGAATTGATCGCACGGGACATTCGCCACGCTTCGCCGACCTCGAGTGACCTTCGGTTCACGGGCTTGAACCGGGAGAAAGACAAGACGCAGGCCGACAACCTAGACTTCGTGACCCACAACTGGTCGCCCTCCCACCCGGAGCAGGCAGATCTTTGTGAGGTGAGCTACTTCGTCGATGCGGATCCGAAGGTACCCGATCAACTGAATCTCTACCGTCGGCGAGATCCCACTCCGGATCTGGAGCCGTTCGCCGGAGGAACGCGAGAGTTGATCGCGCGCGATATTGCAGGCTTTCGACTCGAGTACTACGACGGGTTCGAGTGGCTCGACGAATGGCGCGACGACGATGAAGAGCGCGCCGAAACGTTGAGGCCGAACGACGACGAGCTGGAAGAACCGGAGATCGACGAAAACGGGAACGAGGTCCCGGCGGCCGATCCCTACATTCCTGGCCAGTCGGGTCTTCCCGAGGCTGTCCGCGTCACGATCGCGTTTCGGGATCGAAAGGCGAGGGCCGTGACGGTGACCCAAGCCGCAGTGCCCCAAGGGGCGGTTTCTGCAGCGGCCAGCTCCGCGGAGCGCGGATTCGACTCCGGGGGATCGGGTGCGGCGACCCCAACCGCCGGCAGCGATCCCAAGGGTGTCGTCGTCGTTCAATCGGTGGTACGCATTACGCTCACCCATCGGAAGGCGGCGCTCGAGGGGGGGGCGTTTGGCCCAATGGAGCCAGAGGGGTTCCCGAGCGACGGCAACTCCGGCTTCGATCCCATCGATGTCGACGGGGAGTCGGGGTTCAACCGATGACTGTTGCCGGACAAATACGAACAACGGGATCAGCCCTGATCGTCGTGCTGTGGAGCGTCGTCGTGCTGTCGACGATGGTGTATTCGTCGCTACGTGTAACTCGGCTAGACCTCCGCGTCGCCAAGAACTTCGGTGATCGCGTTCAAGCGAGGTACTTGGCTCTGGCTGGCATCGAAAAAGCCAAGGCGGTGATCTACGACGTTCGTCACGGCGGTGCGACGTCTAGCGACCTGTACGATCAAGATCTCTACGACAACCCGACGGAGTTCAAGGAGATCACCCTCGGACGCGGCACGTTCAGTGTGTTCCGGGGCCGCCTCGCCAGTGAGTCAGGCTCTGAACCGTTGGTGTACGGAATGCTAGACGAAGAGCGCTTTCTCGACGTCAACCGTGCCTCGCTCGAAGAGCTTCGGAAGCTTCCTGATATGGACCCCGAGATCGCAGCCGCGATCGTTGATTGGCGAGACTCTGACTCCAAGGTGTCAGACGGTGGTGCGGAAGAGGAGTACTACGGCGAGCTGCACCCCCCTCGTTTCATACGCAATGGCCCGTTCGAAACACAGCGCGAAATGCTCTTGGTCAAGGACATGCCTCTGCAACGCTTGTTCGGAGAGGACACGAACGCCAATGGCATTCTCGACCCCAACGAGCGCGATGGGGATCGATCCCTACCGAACGACAACAGCGACAGTCGGCTCGAACGAGGGTGGGCCCACTATCTAGCCATCGAGTCCGGCGTTGAAGATCTCGACGCCAGGGGTGAGCCGCGAATCGATTTGAGTATCGCCGAAGTAGACGATCTCCAGGCCATCGACGGGATCGACGCAGCGTTGGCCGAAGGGATCGTCGCGTGGCGCGACCACCGTTCCTTGCAGTCACTCGCGGATCTGTTGGACGTGGAAGAGCTCGTCGAGAACGAGTCCAACAACAACGGCAATACGAACAACAATGGCAACAATAGCGGCAACGCGAACAATAACGGCACCAACAGCTCCGGAGATCGAAACGCGAACAGCAACGGCAGCAATGACAACGGAAACATGCAGAATACGGGTGTCAAACTGATCGACACGGACACCCTTGCTTCGATTGCGGATCACCTGACGGTCGGCAGTCACCTTCTTCGCGAGAACGTCGTCAACATTAACACCTGTAACGCTGAGGTACTGCTCTGCCTTCCCGGCATGACCGAGGACCTGGTGGCGGCGATCATCGATCACCGAACAGCCGTGCGTCAGTTCAAGAGTGTCGCCGGTCTACTCGAGGTGGAAGGTGTCACCAAAGAAGTGTTCAAGAACATGGCAGCCCGAATCGACGTTCGATCCGGGACCTTTCGGATCCTGTGTGAAGGCGTCATCCCTTCGACGAAGGCGCGACAGAGGATTCTAGTCACCGTTCGCATTGGCGAGTTCGAGGTCGAGACTTTGAGCTATCGGGAGGATTTGTGATCCGTCGCAAGAAGACGCGCCGCGTTGGCACCACGATCGATTTGGGGCCTCGTTCACTCAAAGTGAGTGACGGGGAACGCGCCATTGAGATCGAGCTGAAACGCGATAGTCGTGGTCGGTTGGACAACGACTGCCGCCGCGCGGTTGTCGATCGCATGCAAGAGTTCTTGAACGGCCAAACCGGACCGGCGTGGTGCGCCATCCCCTCGCGTGGAGTGTCGTTGCGCGCGATTGACCTACCCCCGGTAGCGGACACCGACTCTGCGCAGATGCTCGCGCTGCAAGTCGAGCGTGAATTCCCGATGGGATCGGATCAACTGGCTTGGGGATATCGACTCGACTCGGTCAACGGAACAAACGGCACAATACCGAGCCATCCGCGTGCGACGCTAGTGGCGCTGCGCCGCGACGCCCTCGAGGACTACCGGACACTCTTCAGTGAATGCGGTCTCGACGTGACCTTCACGCTCGGCGCCTTGGCCGCCGCTGAGTTAGCGGAATCGAACAGTGGCACGGACGCCGTCCTTGACCTGGGTCGCTCGCACAGCGAACTGTTGATACGCACTGAGGCGTGTGCCACGTCGGTGCGGACCGTTGCATGGGGCGGTGATCGAGTGACCCGCGCTATTGCGGAAGGGCTCGGTATCGACTTCGAGCTCGCCGAAGAGCACAAGATCGCGTGGTCCGAGGGCCGCCCGGACGGCGACGAGAGGATCACGTCGGTCGTCTCGCTTTGCGTGCAAAGCGAACTGGCTGATTTGAGCCGACTTCTCCAGGAAGCGTGGCACTCTTCTGACGGGGACAGCAAAGCGCGTCGAGCGCCAGAGGTCGTTTTCTTGGCGGGTCGAGGACGACGGCTTCGTGGGATCGACGACGCTGTGAAGCGGACGTTTGACGAGGCGTCGGTCGTTACCCTAATACCCGAGGCTGACGACGCTGACGATTCCACAGTGTCAGCAGCCACACTCGGGCTGCGCCGCGGGACGTCGATCGCTCTGGACTCCGGCACGGCGGGCGCAACGTCGTCTCCAGAAAACGGTCCGACCCGAATTCCGGTGGGTTGGATTGCGGCGGTCGTGGTCCTGTCCGCTTTGGCCTTCTTTCTGCCAAAGGTAGAGCCGCTCACGAAACTCGACGAGGTCGAGCGCAAGTTATCCGCGGCGCAAGCTTCTCTCGGGTCGTTGCCGTCGGTCTCGATAGATCACCGTTTCCTCGACCATCTCGACCGTCACCAGCTTCCTTCGTTGCTGGTCCTGCACGATCTCTTCGCGGTCTCCCCGGGGAATCTCCAGTTCCGAGAGTTCACCGTGGATCAATCCGGCGCGGTCGTGTTCCGCGGTGTGGTCGGGACGCGCGACGAGGTGTACGCCATTCGAAATGGAATGATCGATCGGCGTTGGTTCACGGCGATCGAACTGCCGGAGGTCGGCCCGGTGAAAAACGGTTCCGGCATAGAGTTCCGAATCACGGCCAGACTGACCAAGAAGTCCGATCGCGTGCCAATCGTACTCGCCGTGAAGGACGACGACGGATCGGTGAACACCGAGAAGCCCTCGAAGGCGACCGGGCCGAAGGCTGCGCCCCCAACGTCAGAAACACCGGATCCCAACGTTACTGGTCCGCCGGATCCAGAGGCGACTCTCACGATCGCCGATAAGTCAGCCGAATCACCGCCAACCGAAGAGGTCAGCGGAGACGTGACTAACGAGTCGACCGTGGTCGTGCCGTCGTCGGGTTTGAAGATTGACGGCAGCACCTTCCGGATCAACGGCCTGAACGGATCGGGTGGAATAACCTTCCCTGACGGCGAGGACTCTGAGGCGATGGACGCACTTCGCAAAGCGCTGGAGGAACAGCTCTCACGAGGGCTGCCGGGTGGGAGCAACCCGTGAAAATTGGCAAACGAACTCTGAGCGACAGTGAAACACGAACGGTAAAGCTGGCGGGGGGAGCGTTGCTCGTCTACCTCGTCGGTTTCGTGTTCTTCGAAGGCAAGGCCGCACTAGATTCCAAGGCGACGCGGTACGACGAGGCGCGCCTCGAGTTGAAGACTTTGGAGACAGAAGTCCTCAAGCGTCAGAAGGAAGTGAAGCGGTACGCGACGCTTCAAGAGAGCTGGGGGCTTTCGTTCGATCGCATCGGCAGCGACAAAGTGGTCAGCGAGGTGAGAAGCGCGATCGAGAAGCACGCGTCCACTTCGGGAGTTACGCTCGTCAATACTAGAGAGAGCGTCGGCAGTTCCAATGACCGGGCCCGCGTGCATGTCACTATCCAGGGTGACACGATCAAAGTGTTCGAGTTCGTCGAACGGCTGAGCGACTTGGGCTTTCCCCTCTACGTGCGCCGATTCGAACTGACAGGTGGAGACGACGGACCCGGCAAGGTCGGAGCGCAGTTGACGATCGGTGTCCTCGACTATCGAAAGTGGGCGAAAGGTGGAACCAATGTCTGAGCGATGGATCTCCGCCGTCAAGTTGTTGGCACTTCTTCTTCTGTGTCTCGTGCTGTGGCAGACAAGCAACCTGTTCGGCACCGAGCAAGTCGGAGAGCGACTGGGAGAAGACATATCCGCGCTGCAGCTTCTAATCACGAAGGCTCAATCGCCGGCCAAAGAAGATTCCGACGCCCAACCTGAACCGTTGCCGCAGTCGGTGCTCGATCTCGCGGATTCCGCGGCGTTCGGCAAGAAACCGAAACCGAAACCGCCGAGTGCGCCACCCGATCCCACTCTGATCGGGATCGCTGGTGCGTCCGCATTTATCAAGATGCCATCTGGCACCGTTGTTCCACTCGAACTCGATGGTGAAACGGATGGGATTCGACTGGTGAAGATCGGACTCAATCGAGTCTTGATCGAGCAAGACGGCAAGACGCACGAACTGACCATTTTTTCCGGACTCGGAAGTGACAGCTTGCTCGACGACTCGTCGACGGAAGCCGAGGAGAAGAACCAGTGAATTTTTCGACCCTACACTCAGCCGCCTGCAAGTGTCTCGTCGGTCTAGTGGTCTGCGTCGTCACCACCGGGGTTCTCTCGGCTCAGAACGGCGACGTCGTGCCCGCCACCGCGGCCGACGGAGCATCGACGGCCGTCGATGCGGATGCCGACGTGGACTTGGTTCAGCTCAGTTTCTCCGGTGCGTCGATCGAAGTCGTCACCACATGGCTGGCGGAAGCGACCGGGAAGTCCTTGATCAAGCACAAGGACGTCAAGTGCAGCCTGACCATCATGAGCTCCCAGAAGCTCGGTCGCCGCGAAGCGATTAGCTTGGTGTACGACGCACTGGCACTCGAAGGATACACCGCGGTCGAGAACCACACGGTGGTCTACATAGTTCCGGAGAAGGAAGCGGGCAAGGTCAGCGCCGAAGTTATGAATGGCGGCCCCGATACCTTGGCGGGTCGTCAGATTGGCGTACGATTCTTCGAGTTGAAGTACGCGAAGGCGGCGTTACTGGGAGCGAAGATCAAGGCGATCCTCTCCAAGGATGCAACGCTCCAGGTCGATGAACGCGCCAACAAGATCGTGGTCAAGGACTACGTGTTCAACGTTCGCTTGGTCAGCGAGTTGTTGCGTCAGCTCGACATTCCGACCGAGGCGGACAGCGTGACCAAGGTGTACACGTTGAAGCACACTCAGGCGGATCAAATTGCGCCGTTACTGGCCTCGGTGTTCGCTGGCGCGTCCCCGAAACCGAAGGTCGCCAAGCCCAGGAACCCGAAGGCGCCGAAGAAGGCGGCTTCTACCGCGACCGCGGGAGTCATCATTCTCTCCGACTCTTACTCGAACCGAGTTATCGTTACCGCTCCGGCCGAGCAGATCGTCGAGATCAAGAAGTTGCTCGATACGCTCGACACCGAGAAGCCGGCCGACGTCACGGTTCGGGTTATCGGCTTGGCGCATGTCGACGCTGAGGAGCTTGTTCGCGACCTGCGCAACATGTACGGCAAGATCCGTGGAAGTTCGGTCAAAGACACGATCGAAATTTCCTCCAACGAGCGATCCAACTCACTCATCGTCCTCTCGTCGGAGAGCAACTACAACCAGATCGTCGAGTTGGTCAGGTCACTCGATACAGAGGACGCGCAGCAGAAGTCGACGATGACGTTCCATCTCGAACACGCCGATCCAGAGGAGATCGTCACTCAGCTGGAGGACCTCTTCGAAGACACCAGCAACAACAACTACAACTGGGGTTGGGGAGGACGTCGCAACAGTAGCAGCCAAGGCAAGGTCCGTTTCGTCCCGAATCGACGGCGCAGCGAGGTCATTGCGATCGGCCCGTCAACCCTTCTCGACCGGGTTAAAGAGACCATCGAGATGCTGGACGAGCCGGTGGACGAAGAGTACTTGGCGCCGAAGATCTACCAGCTGAAGTTTGTGGCCGCCGACGACATCAAGACCGTCCTCGATGAGCTGTTCGACGACAAGTCGGAAGATCGACCGTACTGGTACGACGGACCGTCGGAAGACTCTTCCGGCGTTGGACGTCTGTCGGGCAAGGTGAAGTTCGCAACCGAGCCGTACTCGAACTCGATCATTGTCACGACAAACTCGGACGAGAACTTCTCCGTGGTCGAGTCGTTATTGAAGCAGCTCGACACTCAGTTCCCGGACCGCGAGGCGACGTTCAATATTTCCCTGAACCACGCCAAAGCGATCACTGTCGCCAACAGCTTGAACATTCTCTTCGCTCGCCAGGGTGCGCCCGGGTTCCGTCGCCAGCCTGCGAATCGAAACAACAATAACAACAACCGCAACCGCAACAGCAACGAGAACACCAGCGCCGAGGGCTTTGAACTCGATGACGACGACGAAGTCGAAGTGTTCTATCCGTGGCTCGGTGGCCAAAGCGGAAACAATAACCGCGGGGGCCGGGGAGGGCGAGTCGACCGACCGGTCAGTGATCTGATCGGTAAGGTTCGAATCGTTCCTGACAACCGAACCAACGCTCTGCTCGTGACGACCGCCCCGCACTTCATCCACCAAGTGCGTCAAGTGGTGTCGGAACTCGACATTGCCACGCCGCAGGTTCTGATCGAGGCGAAGATCATCGAAGTGTCACTCGACGATCGCGACCGCATGGGAATCAGATGGGGGCCAAGCCCACTGAACCTCGATCCGGACGATCTCGACAACTCGGTCGTCGGGCTCGGGTCCTCCATTAACCGAGAGACCTACGTGGGCTCGATGCTCGCGGGGGCCATGCGTGAGGGCACGATTTCCGGCGCCGTCAACCTAGACGCGTTGGTTCAGTTCCTTCGCAAGAGCGCGGATTCACGCGTTCGCGCCGAGCCGCGGCTCAATGTCGGCGACAACGAGCGAGGCAAGCTGTTCGTGGGATCGCGGATTCCGTTCATCGAGAACACTATTACGACCGACACCGGCGGACAGAACGCGACGTTCGAGTACCAAGACGTCGGGATCATTCTCGAGGTGACGCCCAACATCAACGCCAACGATGAAGTGGCGCTCAAGGTTCGGGTCGAAGCGTCACAGATCCGCGCGGGAGAGACCCTGTTCGGTGGGGCGATCGTCGACACCCGAAACTACAAGACCGAACTCACCGTACAGAATGAAGAGATCTTGGTGCTCGGGGGAATCATCCAGCGGGAGCAAACGGACGTCGTTCGCAAGATTCCAATCTTGGGCGACATTCCCATTCTCGGCGCGCTGTTTCGTAAACGGGATACCGTCGACCGCGAGGTTGAACTCATGGTCTTCCTGCGACCGATCGTGACACGCTCACCCGCCGACGTCCGTGCCATGATGAAGCGCGAGCGCGAGAAGATTCGCAACATCGAACTGTGGGAACGTGAACTCGAAGAAGAGCGACTCGAGCGTGAGGAAGAAGAGCGTCTCAAGCGTGCAGAAGAAGACAAGGACTAGTGTCCTTACTTCTTTGTTTCTGGTAGCCCGACGTTTCGGGGGGACAGGACGTTGACGGTTGACACTGCCTCGGGGAGTGCCCAATAGCATCGCCCGATTCGATTAACACGAGATCGGCCACGGGTGGTTTCTTCCCGTGGCCGATCTTCGTTCGAACGCGTCGACTTCTATTGGGTGCGACGCGACGACGACAAAAAAAAAAAAGAGAGCGGCACGTTCGTGCCGCTCTCCTCGAAATGCCGGCTTGGATCAATTCCCGCAACTGATCCCTGCCTCGTGTGTATCTATCGCAACTCGGAAGCCGCTAGCCTCCGAATGCGTACTGTGCGGCGCGTTGGCCGATCTCTTCTGGAGTCAGATCTTCTTGGCGCGTCGTGATGGCCCACGCGTGACCATACGGATCACACACCATGCTGTAGCGATCTCCCCAGAACATGTCTGTCGGGGCCATCTTCGCTTCTGCGCCGGCTTCGACCGCTCTCTGGAACAACGCGTCACAGTCTTCGGTGTAGATATGTAGAACGCAGCAGGTGCCGCCAAGATCCCGGGGACTTTGCGTGGGTCCTCCCGGTATCCCGTCGTGAACCATGGCGATCGAGTTACCGATCTGGATCTCCGCGTGCATGACCGAACCGTCCGGCCCGAGCATGCGAAGTCGCTCTTGCGCTGCGAACGCCTTCTTGTAGAAGTCGATCGCTTCCGACGCGTTGTGAACGACAAAGTGAGCGGTGAGGCTGTGGAACCCTTCCGGGATCGGATTCGCAGTCACAGTTCTTCGCCTTTCACGCAGCTGGTTCGCAAGGAACCGAACAACTAAGGAACCGAACAACCAAGGAACCGAACAACCAACACCCGTCCGCGACGCACGCCACAACAGAACAGCAAAAGGAACGGAGCAACGAGAGAGGGGGTGTCGGCGGGCGCGAAGGGGGGACGCGCCCGCCGATCTTAGGCCTCGGGGAGAGAATGAGACCTTTTCTAAACTCGCAACCGACGGGCAAACTGTCGTACATGACGCCGTCGTCGCGTTCTCTGGTCGTCGTTCGCGTTCTCCTTCTCATGTTCCGATCTCACGTGCCGTCTCGCGTCTCGATCCGGGAGCTTCTCATTCGCTACGCACGTTCGTGCGACGCGACTCGTCAAAAAGCTGAGGGGGCCGAAGGTACAACTTCGGCCCGTCTCAGCAGCAGCGGGCGCGCAACACTTCTCCGCATCCCAGCCTGTCGCTCGTCTGCCGACGCTCGTCGTGGCAACGACGAGTCTCGACACAAAACCCCGACAGGCACCTCCTGCGGAAACTCCAGACCCTCTGGAGCAGAGCCTTCTAAAGCAGCGGTTCTAGAGCAGCGGTTCTAGAGCAGAGCCTCGGAACGCCTCTTCGCGGCCCACGGGGGCCGTTTAATCGACGGGTGCGGGTCGGACGCTGACCCCAGCCGAGTTACTGAGAGGCGTGTCATGACTCTTCGGCGTACAAAGAAGCGGGCGGCCACCGAAGGGCCGCAGCAAAGCCGCTGACTCCACTTGCGAGTGGTGGCCCGAGCAGTCACGCTATCGCGTCCTTGCTCGGCCTCGACTCCCGGTGAAGTTAGGTGGATGTTAGGGCTTTGTTAGTGTGGGTCAAGGGCGCAGCCAAGAATGTCGTAACCGTCTCAAAAGACGGAGTTAACGGTCTCAGCTGGAAGGCGCACAATGGACGATTCCGAGCGTGACGCTTCGGTCGACACGTCGATTGACCCGTCTGCGGTGGCGCCGGGACGGTGGCGACGCCTCCGGAAGTGGCTGCTCGCTCTGACCGTCTGTCTGGCGATCGGAGCGTTGATGGTTCCGCCGTTGGCGTCACGGTGGATCAAGAGTGAGTTGATCGCCCACTTCGCCACCGAGGGGCTCGACATGGAGATCGGATCGCTCTCGGTCAGCCTCACGGGATCGCTCGACGTGAGAGACTTGGTGGTCCGAGACGGCGCAGAGATGCTCGCCCGCTGCGACTCCATCTCTTCCTCCGTAGTGTTGACGTCACTGCTCGGGGACGCGCCCAATGCCCACGCGACGGTGACCGGGTCGACCGTGCTCGGCGAGAGAACCGCAGACGGGTTCCGCCTTCCGATCGTTGAACGGCTGGAACGGCTCGCGCGAGTCGCCGACGCGATGGATGACCGGACCACGCACGCTTGGCATGTAGGTTTCGATGTGATCGACGCAACGATCGTCATTCGAAGCGCGGGTGAACTCGAAGTGTTCGCCCGCATGAACGTGTCGGGTGATCTCGACGGGATCCCGGAGTTCTCGGAGTTTCTCGCCGCCGACGGGACTCCGGGGGAGTCGAGTTCCCGGCTCCGCGCAAGAGGATCTATTCAGTACCCGCTAAAGGTCGCGGGCCGAGAGCTACCGGAGTTCATCAAGCTCGTAAATGCTGCGGGAGACGAGTCGATCGAGTTCGATGTCGACGGGGTGGTGCGCGCCGGGAGTATCCTCCGATTGCTGGCAGGGTTCGAGGGTCAAGGGACAACGACCATTCCTGCGATGGAAATGGACGGCATCCAGCTCGCGGGCCCGTTCGCGTTTCGACTCGAACAGGGAAAGCTTATCGGCGGGGGAGACCTTGTCGTCAACGGGGGAAAGGCACCGGTGCACGCCGAGCTCGATCTCAGCGACGGCCCCGCGTCGAGGAGCAAGATTCGAGTCGAGTTCGATCGCGTCAAGATCGACCGTGGGTTGACCAACCATCTGCGACACGTCCATCCCATACTGTCGTTGACTCGCTCCGCGGTCGACGCTGCCGTCGACGGATCTCTCGAGGGTTTGTTGGTCGGTAACGTCGAATTCACTCATGACGGGCCACTGGACTTGTCAAACCTCCTCGGCGGTTGGGAGACCTTCCCGAAGGATCAACTGCTCGGAAGCGGACGCATCGAAGTGAATGGCTTCACCGTCGACGGCAGCCAAATCCTCGACACCGTTCTCGACTGGCTCGACATCGATGATCCGGAGTCCATTGCACTCAACCCGATTCAATTCACGGTGCGTGACGGTCGGCTGGCGTACGACGGTCCGATGAAGCTCGAAATCGATGGGATAGCGACGTACTGGCGTGGTTCTATCGGGCTCGATCAGAGCATCGACATGGTGTGGGAGCTGCCGATCACCAGCGCCATGATCAAACGTGAACCCGCACTACGATTCGTTCCTGGCGGCAAGATAGGACTCCCGGTCTCGGGCACAGTGGATAGCCCCGCCCTAGACTTTCGCGGTGCGGTCACGCAGCTCGTCGCGAATTCGGCTCGTGGGGGTGTGACCGAACTCGGCGGCAACTTGGTGGGCGATCTGCTGAATGGTGACGAGGCGTTGGGCGCTAAGGAGCTGCTTCGTCAAGCCGATCGATTGTACGATGATGGCAAACTTGGTGAGGCGCGAGAACTCTACGCGAAGATTCGAGCTGAGCACCAAAACACACTGACGTACCAACTGAACAAGAAGCGGATCAAGAAGCGCGCTCGTCCGTAGCTAGGGAGGCGTGGCCGAATCAAACCCAGCCTGCGTGCCGTTGCACGTGATTTGAGATGGCGCGTTTGCTATCGCCCGGGCACAGCACGGGCCCCCTTCACGGGCCCGGGACGTTTCCGCTTCATGACTGATCCGGGCTCGCCGTGCGGGCGGCGCGCCAGTTTCGCAAGAAGCGATCGACATCGATGACGGTGGCGGTCGACGACGGACCGGAAGTGACACGCGCGACTTCGAATTCGATGCGAGTGTTGAGGGCGTCGAGTGCCGCGGCGGCGAGTCGTTCGGTCGGCAACTGGGCGATGCGCGTCAGTTCCTTCTCGATTTCGAGATCGAGCTGCAGTGAATCCGGCAAGACTGCGAGTCCCTCCCGCTGAAGAAGCCCCTTCAGCCACCAGTTCTCGTCGTAGCCAGTGCCGACCCCCGGGATGGGTTTCCCTTGTCCCGGCAAGTCATCGAATTCACCACGCTGTTCGGCTTCGCGGACCAGTCGGTCGACCCACGATTCCCACTCCGACCCGAATGGCTTTCGTAACGTCATCGGCAACATCTCCTCACCTTGAAAACGTTGCCATATTGTCGGCGTCGAGCGGCGTGATTCAACCGTGGAGTCGCTTCAAAAAACGACTCCTCGGCGCATGGGAGTACACCGAGGAGCCGACCAAAGAGAGAAAAGTTACTCTCTCAATGTCGACAACGGTGTCACCAATCCGTCACTTCCAGCGAGGGACTCGATCAGGACGCAAGTCCGGTGTGTCGCAACAAGGGCTCGGTGCTCGGTTCGCGGCCTCTAAACGCCTTGAAGACTTCCATGGGATGCTCGGCTCCGCCACATCCGAGAACGGTTTCGCGGAAACGTCGGCCGGTTTCCCGCAACGCCTCTTCGTTTTCGAGCCCGGCCTCTTCGAACGCAGCGAACGCGTCCGCACTGAGTACCTCTGCCCACTTGTAGCTGTAGTAACCGGCGGCGTACCCGCCTGCGAATACGTGGCTGAACGAGCAGAGGAAGCGGTCCTCCTTGAGCGCGGGCCACACCGAGTAGTGGGGAAGGATCTCATGCATCAGTTCGAACGGTGTTTGCTTACCGTCGGGGTCGAACGAATCGTGCAGACGTAAGTCGAGTTCGCCCATGTAGAGCTGACGGAGCAGTTGGCTCGCCGCGCGGAAGGTGCGCGCTCCGATGAGCTTCTCGATCGTTGCGTCGGGCAGCGACTCGCCGGTTTGGTAGTGACCGCTCAGCTCGCGAAGCACGTTGGGCTGATAGCACCAGTTCTCCATGAACTGACTCGGTAACTCGACCGCGTCCCACTCGACGTTCCGGATCCCCGAGGCGAGGCCGTAGTCGACCGACGTGAGCATGTGCTGCAACCCATGCCCGAACTCGTGGAAGAGCGTCAGTACTTCATTGAACGTCATCAAGCTCGGGTCGCGACCGACCGGAGGCGTTTGGTTGCAGACCAAGTACGCGACCGGGTTTCGCCGCGACCCGTCGAGGCGCGTCCGGGAGAGGCACTCGTCCATCCAAGCGCCGCCTCGCTTGTCGGCCGGGCGACTGTAGGGGTCGAGATAGAACGAGGCGATCTGCTCCCCAGATGGCTCTTTGATTTCGAAGTAGCGGACATCGTCATTCCACTTGGGCGCCTTGTCGTCGGCGGCGACGATCGTGACCCCGAACAGTCGCTTCGCAATATCGAAGAGCCCCTCGAGGACGCGCGGCAACGGGAAGAACGGGCGCAGCTCTTCGTCGCTGTAGTTGAACTTGCTCTCTCGCAGCCGCTCCGCCCAGAACCCGATGTCCCAATGGCGGACTTCCTCTGCGCCGTGTGCCTGAGCGTACTCTTCGAGTTCCGCGCGTTCGTCCTTGGCGTGGTCGAAGGCACGATCGCGCAATTCCGAACTGAGCGTGCGAATGGCGGCGACGTCTTTGGCCATCTTGGCGTCGATGCTCAACGCCGCGTAGTTTTCGAAACCAAGGAGTTTGGCCGACTCACGTCGCAGTCGAAGGGTGTCACTGACGATAGCCGTGTTGTCCAGATCACCACTGCTGGCTCGGGTGAGCGAGGCGAGAAACAACTGCTTGCGCAGGTCTCGGCGTTTGCTGTGCTCCATGAACGGAACGTAGCTCGGGTAATCGAGGGTGATGCGCCACGGCCCGTTCTCGGCGGTGGCGCCGTCCCCGTGACTCTGCGCAGCGAGCTGGAGCAAGCTGTCGGGGAGTCCGTCGACTTCTTCCCGCGTGGTCAAGTCGAGCTGGAAGGCCTTGGTGGCATCGAGCACGTTGTTGGAGAAGCGGGTTCTGAGCTCGCCCATTTGCTGCTGGATCACGTTGAAGCGGTCACGATCATCTCCTTCGAGACCCACCCCGTAGTGATCCGCGGAGCGAATCAACGACTCGACGATTCGCTGTCTCGCCCGATCCATATCTTGGAATGACGACGAATCACGCAGCGATCGCAGCCCCTTGTAGAGTGCCGGACTTTGCGATCGACGTTGGCCGAACTCGATGACTTTGGGCATGACCGCTTGGTAGGCATCGCGGAGTTCGTCCGAGTTCTTCACGGCGAACAAGTGACCGATTGTTCCCCAGACGTGGTGCATCTTATTGGTGAGACGCTCGATCGGTTCGACCACGCTCTCCCACGTGGCTGGATCGACTCCCGCCTCTGCCGTCGCGAGTTCTTGCTCGAGCGATTCGATGAGGGCGTCGATCGCGGGGACGACGTGTTCCGTCCTTATCTGATCGAACTGTGGTAACCGGTCGGTAGGCCCGAGTAGTGGATTGTCCAAGGTGGGTAGTGACACGGGGGTCCTTAGCGCGTTTACGGGTGCGGTCGATTCGAGGGGCACGTCGGCCATCATGATGCCGCAATTGTCCCTACGCTTCAAGGTGGGGGGCGCTGTTGGGTTGGGAGCCGAAAAGGTTTACGGATCTGAGGGAGTTCTCCGACCGGGCGGGTTCGGACCGCGTGGGTCGCCATGACGATTCGCAGGAACTCGTGTCCGGCCCGCGCGATCCCTCCGAAGATGGAAGACGCGCTCCAGCCCCAATCACGGGTGCGACTTGGAAGAGGTAGCTCGATTCCGCCGAGTTCCAAAAAAGGGCACTAAGAACGCGTTACCCTGCGCGACCAGAAGGAAAGCTCCCGTATGAACGGGGGCAAACGGGTTCATGGCCATGAGGACCCCGATGACCGATCACGACCTGTTGCGTGCATACCTGTTCGACCGCGACGTGGACTCCCTGGACGCATTCGTGCGGCGCTACCAGCAATCGCTGGTGCGCTTCGCGGCGAAGCTCCTCGGAGATCCCGAAGCGGCTCAGGACGTCGTACAAGAGACTTTCCTGCGCGTCGCACGTCATCCACGTCGGCTGCTCAAGGTGGATAGCTGCCACAACTGGCTGCTGCGAGTCGTGAGAAACGTCGGCGTCGATCACATCCGGCGGGTCACGCGGCAACGGCGACATACCGAGGCGGCGGCCGAACAGGTCACCGAGTCCCATCGTCAGCGCCAGGTCGAGCCGAGCGCCGAGGTCGAACGAGCCGAGATAGAAGCGCGCTTACAAGACGAAATCGACGTCTTGAAGCCACGGCAGAAAGAGCTGTTCCACTTGAAGGTTACCGAAGGAAAGAGCTACCGCGAGATCGCGGAAATCACCGGACTGTCGGTCACCAACGTCGGCTACCACCTTCACCAAATCATGCGACAACTCTCCACGAGGCTCCGCGACGCCCGAGAGGAGCTATCATGACACGCCCACTGCAGCGGCATTCCCAACAGCCAGAGGATAACGCGTCTCGTTTGACTCGCGATGACGATGGACATCTCCGCTCCCTGCTGACCGCCTACATCTTCGGCGCCATCTCCCCAGCCGGACGTACCGAAGTCGAAACCCACCTCGAGGGGTGTGAGGCGTGCCGTGAAGAGTACGCACTGCTTCGCGAAACGGCAGAGCTGGTTTCCGGCTTGTGCGAAGACCCACAGGCCGGCGACTCCGAGTATTCCTTCGAAGAGCGACGCGTCGAGCGGGTGCTGACCGCGTCCCGCAAGCAACACAGGTTCCTGCCTCGATGGGCAATTCCATTGGGTGCCGCTGCCGCCGCGCTGCTCTTGATCGTTTCCCTGATGCCCGGGTTCTTTCGCTCGGGCCGACGCGGAGTCGTCTCTTCCGCGTGGGACTCCTCGCCCGCCAACGGCGTGATGTTCGAAGCGTCTACCGACAGCGGAATCGCACCGAGTCTGGGTGGTAACGAGAGCAAGAGGGCACGACCGTCGAGCCAAGCATTGACGCCAGCCGAGAGCCCGATGGCGCGGTACCGGGCGAAGCCGGAAAATGAAGCGTCTTTCGACCCGACCAAGAAGCGCGCCATGGAGCGGCGCCCGAAGATTCTCGAAGGCAACAAGAAGAAGCCGATGGTCACGCTGAGGCCCGACGTCGTCGCGCCGGCGAAGCCAAAGGGCGTCGACATGCACAACATGACCACCAAGAAGATCATGAGAAACTCGGTCACCGATTCATTCGGGACGCTGGCCGAGGATTCGTTCACGTCGCTCGACGCGGTCGAGATCTACAATACGCAAAACCGCTCGCTGCGCCGCAATGAGAGTTGGGCCGCCGATGGGGCCGGTCTCGACGACGCCAAGAACGCCCCCGGCCAGGGCGTCGACAGCTGGTACATGAAGAAGAACAAGGACGTCGCTGGGGACGAGAGTCGCTCCTTCTTGGGCCGCGCTGCGGAGAAGGCCGCGGCTCCGGACCCGTCGGTGACAGTGATGGCGGACGCTCCGGCGTCGTACTACGCGGCCGGTGAAGAGAGTGAAGAAGAGCAAGACTTGCCGGATACGGTCACGCACTACGGCCGGCGACAGTTGGCGACGGCGGCCCGAGACAAGTCGGTGAGCTTCGACCGTGCGCCGATCGCGGCGGGAACGGTCCTACACGTTTCGCCCGATGGCGCGGGCGGTCCCCTCGGTGGCTCCGGCGGAGCTGGGGGCTATTCAGGATACAAGAGCGAACTCTCGGAGCTCGCGAAGAACCTCGATTTCGAGATTCAGGCCGACACGTCACTCGGTGATTCTCAATGGGGAGCGAGCCCCTCCAAAGAGTCAGCCGGGTCTCTCGATGAAGTGTGGCGTGACTCAGTGCAGCGTTTGACGCCGCAAACGGCAGCGGCTAGCCGGGACGCGAAAGGCGGAGTCGAACGTCGGAAAAGCCAGAAACGCGGTAGCGGTACTCGCGGCGTCGTTCGGACCGAGCCGCTCGAGTCGTTCGCACTGGGCGAGCGGACCAAGTTTGTCTCACCCCCCAAGCGTAGTGCGGTGACTCGGAAGTATGCCGAGCCGCCTGTTGCCGGGACCGCGGATCCTCGTCCGGGGCGGCGCGGGGCGGAACTGGCGCGAGAAGCGCAGCAACTGCAATCTGTTCCTTCTCTCGGGATGTCCTTCGGGCTGGTCGCTCCGACCCAGAAACCGAAGGGCGACCTGCTCGGTACAACCCTCCTGCCCACGGAGCAGAGCCCGGTCGCCAACGCGGCCGCGGTTCCCGCGGATAGCGAAGCCCGCTTTAGCTACCAGCCGACCCATAGAGAGTTCGAGGGGAAGACGATCTCCCCGCTGAGCAAACGGCCCGCTCAAAAGGATCTCGGTCTCGGCGCGCTCGATCATGGACGAGTGGAACTCGGCGACCCCGATTTCTATCGACAGCGGAACATCGAGGCCGATCCGGCGGCGCCCTTCCTTGCCCCGCAGCTTGCCTTCGAAGAAGAAGACACAACGACGAAAATCAAGATCGACCACAAGTTGGCCGCGTTGCTGGAGCGCAAGAACTCTCTTGCCGTACGACGCTATGAGCGTCCCGACTCAACGGTCGCTGCACAGCGTGGCGATGACTTGTTGCGTCATGCCAAGCAGCTAGAAGACTCCGACGGCGTCGGTGCCGTCGCAGGGCTCAGCGATCTCATCGAAGAGACGAAGGTCGAGCAGGCGGTTCGTTTTAAAAACTTCGTGGACAACTTCAACGCACTCGATGCTGACGATGACGAAGATTCGACTCCGAGTCTCGCCACGGCACCGCGCAATAGGAAAGTACCGCGCAAACGAACAGCGACGTCGGCGGGCGGCCTCGGTGTCGTGACTGTCGATCAGTTGTCGATCCCCGAACCCGAAGTCGGAGACGAAGGACTCGGTCGCCAAGGGTTCCGAGATCGGTACGGTGTGAATCCGTTCGTCGACACCCGGATCGATCACCACTCGACATTCGCCATGGACGTGGACACCGCAGCGTACTCACGATCGCGCGACCTCTTGAGTAGCGGCCGTTTGCCAGAGGCGAGCGCGGTGCGCGTCGAGGCGTTCGTGAACTCGTTCTCCGAAGAGCTGCCGGCTGATCCTGCTCATGATTTCTCGGTCTTCTGCGAAGGAGCACCGTCGCCGTTTGGTGCTGACGTCGATCTGGTCAAGATCAGCGTCAAGGCGCGAGAACTCGACGACGGTGAACGTCTTCCCGCGTTGTTGACGCTCGCCGTCGATACGTCGGGTTCCATGTTCATCGAGGGACGGCTGCAAACGGTTCGAGAGTCACTCTCCATGTTGGTCGATACGCTGGACCCGGCGGACCGCATAGCCATCGTCGCGTACGGTTCGGAGGCTTACCTCGCTCTACCTCATACCCCGGCGCGCGAACGCGAGCGAATTCTGTCGGTACTCGGCTCACTGATCCCTCGGGGGGATACCAATGTCGAGGCGGGGCTCGATCTGGCGTACCGCGTCGCCGACGACGCCTTCGCTACCCGGGCCATGAATCGGGTGGTGCTCCTGTCGGACGGCGTTGCCACGAGCGGAGCGCAAGAGGCAAACGAACTTGTCGATCGTGTTGAAATGTTCGCCGATCGAGGACTCTATCTCAGCGTCGTCGGCTTCGGTCGTGAACGTTACGACGACACCTTCCTGCAAACGCTCGCGCAGAGCGGCAACGGCAACTACGCCTACGTCGACAATGTTCGGGCTGCGCACGATCTCTTCGTTCGCGATCTGCCTTCGACTCTGCAAGTGCTCGCTCGCGACGCCAAGATCCAAGTGGAGTTCGATCCCGCGGTGGTGAGCCATTACCGCCTACTCGGCTACGTCAATCGCGACATCAAGGACTCCGACTTTCGCAATGACGCCGTCGACGCGGGGGAGGTCGGTCCCGGAGCCACCGTAACCGCGCTCTACGAAGTGCGTCGCCATCCCGGATCGCACGGATCTCTGGGGCGGGTCGCGGTTCGCTATTTTGCGACGACCATGGGCCGGGTCGAAGAGCTCGGTTTCCCACTGCAAGTCGGGGTTATCGCCACGTCATTGTCGAAAGCGTCGGATGAGTTCGTGTTCACGGCGTGTCTCGCCGAGTGTGCCGAACTGCTGATGGATAGTTACTGGGCCCGTACGGGCTCGTTCGGCCGTATCGCTCAAGTTCTGTCGAGTGTCGGTCCTGAACTCGGCGCCAGGCCCGAGTTCTCGGAATTGGTCTCCATGGTCAACGCGGCGCGACAGCTGACGATTGCAAGGGGGACCCGTTGAGTAGGCATGAAACTCGAATGTGTGGAGTTCGGATGCAGAAACGCGCGAGCCGTCGTGCGGTCGGCGCAATCACTGTAGTGCCCGAAGCTGTGTCGCCCGTTGCCGGCTTTCCAAAACTCAAACCCACTCTGTCGAAAGATTCTTCAACCATGCGACTGCTGATCACGCTTTTCGCAGCGTTGACGTTGGTCACTCCGCTGCTCGCGCAAGAGAGCACCGATGTGGCCCGCGAACGCACCTTCTATGTGCCGTTCGACGAGCTGGACAAGGTGTTCGAGAAGGAGGGGCGCGGCATCTTTCTGCCGTACGACGAATTCCTTCGGCTTTGGGAAGCGGCGGAGCTGTCGGATTCTTCGGCCGCGGTCAACGTTCCACTTCGCGCGACGGTGAGTGGCGGCGTGTACAACGGCGAGGTCGTCGGAGCGCAGGCCCGGTTCACCGTCGCCTTCGAAGTCCACGCCGTGGCCAAAGGCTGGAGCACCGTGGAGTTGCCGTTGTCGGGCGTGGCGATCGAGCAAGCGACGCTGTCCGACCCCCAAGCGCTGTTCACGACACACGACAATGGATACGCCGTTCACGTCCCGAAGCCGGGGCGATACACGTTGACCATTCAGTTTGCGACCAGCGTGACGTCCGAGCCCGGCAAGCGGTCGTTCCGCTTCGGGATTCCTCCCGTCGCGGTTTCCAAGTTGGAACTGACCATCCCAGAGGCGGATGTGCGCGTCGAGGTTGAGCCGATGCTCGCCGCGACTCAACGTTTTCAAGAAGAGGGAACGACTCGTGTTCTGGCGTTCCTCGGGAACTCTCGGCAACTCGCCGTGAGTTGGTCGCCGCCACCCGGTCGTGCGTCGACGGACGGAGCGGTCTTCGAGGCGAGCCAACGTTCGGTCGCCCAGGTGGGCGAGCGGATTCTTCAAGTGGAGTCTCACTTTCACTTCATCGTGCACCGAGGAGAGGTCGACACCTTCCGAATTCAGCTTCCGGCCGGATTGAGACTGCTCTCCGTCAAAGGTGAGAACATTCGTCAATGGTCTCCGGAGAACAACCTGCTCACGGTGAACCTCCACGCAGCGGTGAAGGATCAATACTCGCTGAGGCTGAGCTTCGAGCAACTTTTCGAGTCGACTCCCTCGAGTTTGGACGTCCGCTTCCCGCAAGCTCGCGACACTCTTCGCGAGACCGGCTGGGTGGTGTTGGGACACGACGGCGGGCTTAGGTCTCGTGTCACGGGCGCGACGAACCTCAGTCAACTCGACCCCACCGAAGTGCCGGAGAACCTTCGCTCGTTCCTCGGTACCGGATATCGATACCTCGCCCAGCCGGTATCGCTGGCGGTAGATCTCGAAACCATCACGCCGGTGGTCGAAGGCGTGACCACGTCGGTCGTTTCCATCGGTGAGCAGGAAGATCTGTGGGTCGGTTGGATCGACTACTCCATTCAAAAGGCGGGACTCTTCGAGTTCGCATTCTCGATCCCAACTGACTGGAACGTCGTCGAGGTCGGCGATCCGTCATTCGTCGAGGAGTTCCGCACTGCCGAAGCGGATGGACGGCGTACCGTCACGGTTGGTTTGAAAGCGCGCGCCCTCGGCGCTCTTCGCTTGCCGTTTCGATTCGCGCGGGAAGGTACCGCCGGTCCGGGAGCCGTTTCGGTTGAGCCACCTCGCCTGATCGGCGTCGAACGCGATCGCGGTCTGTTCGGTGTCAGTGTGCCACGGTCTATCGAAGCGGTAACGACGTCGCGAGAGAATGCGGTCGACGTCGAGAACGAGGCGTTGGTGCAGTCCGGCGTCCTCGCGCAGCTGCCTTCCGGTGGCTCGTTACCACGGTCGTTCCGGTATCGATCGCAGCCGGCCTCAGTGACCATGACCCTCACCCATCGTAAGACAGAGATTGATGTATTGGCCCAGCACCTCGTCGAGGTGTCGGAGGCCGAACTCCGATTCACGCACCTGCTCGACTACTCGATCCTCTACGCCCCGACCGATGTCGTGCACTTCACGGCGCCGACGTCACTCGACGATTCGATCCGCGTGGAAAGCGAACACAAGACAGACGTGCGCCGCCTCTCCGAGGAGGCGGGACGAACCTTGTGGGCGGTAAATCTTCAGCCACCCGTATTGGGCCCGATTTCGCTGGCGATCCGACACGCGACGACACTTCCGGACGTCGCCTTCGGCACTCCGCAAGCGTCCGGTGTTCCGTTCGTACACGCAGCCCGCGTGCGAACCGAGCAAGGGTTCGTCGCGATTCGCAAAGAAGGCAGTTGGGAGATCACTCCAAACTCGCAGGACTTGGAGTCCATCGACGCCTCGAACTTGCCGGACAAGCTCCGTCGAGAGCGCGTCTACGGGGCGTACCGCTACCTCGCTCGTAAGCCGACGCTCGACTTGGCTCTGACCCGCTACGACACCGAGCAACTCTCGAATGTCGTGATTCCTCTGCTGTTCCTCGAATCGATGGTCGGTCGTGACCACTTGCTCAAAACGAAGGCGACCATCTTCCTTCGCAACACAGGCAGCCAGAGCATCGATATTCGTCTCCCGGCCGACACTCAGCTGTTGTCGTTGGCGGTCGCGGGGCAAGACCAATCCCCGCGCAGCAAAGCGGACGGTACGCTCGTGGTCGATATTCCGACGTCGGCCGGAGCGGCCGGCACGTTCGCGGTTGAGTTGGTCTCGGAGAAACGACTCGGGGACTCGGCGCTCGGCGCCATGGGGAGTCTGAAGTTCGAGACGCTCGAAGTGCTCGACGTGCCCGTTGCCAAGACCGAAATGCACCTCTACCTGCCCCCGGACTTCGTTTACTACGATTGGGAGGGGTCTCTACGACGTCGCCCGACGCACGGCGCAGGTTACTGGATGCGATACAAGAGCATTGTCGGTGCGACGAACGAAACGGATCCGGTGGGTGACACGTCGGTGATCACGCCGCGGACGAACGGCGTCGGGTTCGATCTCCAGACCCGTGGCTATCGTCTGGATCGACTCGAATCGCTCGCCGCCCGTGGTGATGTGAGGGTGTCGTTCGCCAGTGCCAATGTGTTCTGGGCCATCGACTGCCTAGCGTTTCTTCTCGCCGTTGCCGTTTTGATCGTGTTGCTTCGCATGCCCGGTCTTCCGCACGTGCGAACCATGGTGACCGCCATCGCTATCGCGCTGGTCTTCGTCTGGTTTTCCCAAGAAGCGGGGTCGGAAATCGCGACCTCGGTCCTGTGGGGATTCCTGGTCGCGTCGGTCGTGGTGTTGGCGTCGGACGCGAAGCAAGCGATTGTCAGTTACCGCAAGCGGCGGTTGAATCTCGCTCCGGATCCGTTCCTCGAAGAAGCGGGGCGTGACGACAAAGACGACAGAGACGACGCCGATGCCGCGTCGAAGCAGCCGAAAGGGCCGATCGGCGAAGAGGAGTCGAAGTCATGAGTCGATTTCTAACCATTGCGGTCGCCGTCCTTCTGATTGTCGTGTCTGGGCATGGACGTGCCTTGGCCCAGCCGCAACGGGTCCGCGAAGTCTACGTACCGATGGAGGAGTTCCAGGCTCTCGTCGCGGGACGTCCGAACGGGGTCGTGATGCCCCTCGAGGAGTATCGTGCACTCATCAAGAACGCCGTGGCGGGTGGTCTCGGTCGTGCCGGCCAGCTTCCGCCGGTCGAGGCTGCCCTCTTGGAGGCAACGTACACCGGTACGGTCCGTGGAGATTCCATCGAGTTCGAGGGGCAGTTGACCCTTCGCGTCCTCGCCGAGGGTTGGGTGCGTTGTCCACTCGGCCCTGTGCCGGTGGGACTCGGGCGGGTGACCGTAGACGATCAACCGGGTTGGCTCTTGGTCGAAAACGGCGTTGGCGCCCTTCTCCTCAACGGACGCGGGACGCGACGAGTCACGGTTCGGTTCTCGGCGCCCATCGTTCAGTCGGATCGTGGCGAATCGGTGTCCAGTCAAGTCTTTCGGAGCCCCGGGTCGATACTCGATCTCTCGGTGCCCGGTGAAGCCAAGGGTTCGGCGCAGGTCGGTCAGCTCGAAACCACCGTCGAGAACGGGGCGACACGCTTTCGGTTGGTCTTTGGCGGGCTGGATCGGTTCGCGATCGATTGGAAGCGTCAACGCACCTCCGGCGATCAAACCGCCTTGGTCAATGCGCAACAAGAACTCGTCGTCTTGCCAGGACTCGAGCACTCGCCGTTTCGATGGTCAGTTCGTGCCGCGATTGCCCGCGAAAGCGTCGAGTCGCTGCGCTTTCGACTCCCGACGGGGTTCGACGTGCTTGAAGTTAACGGCCCACTCGTTCACCGCTGGGAGTCGTCCGACTCTGAGCTCCAGGTGTTCCTCAAGGGGCCGACTCGGGGTGACGTGACGATCGATGCGCGGGGCCTTGGGCTTGGCGGTGAGACCGTCGTCGTAGGAGCCCCGACGCTCCTCGGAGCGTATTCCGATCGCGGGCGGCTGGCGATTCTGGATCCCGGAACGCTCGCCCTTCGGATATTGAACGCGAGTGAAGTCGAGGAACGCACGCCAACTTCGGACGGCTTTCCGATCGTTCCGGAGGCCGGAGGACGGGCGCCGGTTCGTGTGTTCGAGTATTCGCGCCCGAACCCTTCGGTCACGCTATCGCTAGCGCAGCCACAAGCGAGATTCCGAGAGAAGTGCACGGCTCTCCTGCGAGTTTACGAGCGAGGCGTTCGTCTCGATACCGTGCTCGAAGTCTTCGGCGACGCAGGTCGAATGCACGAGTTGGACGTGGCGCTTCCTACTGGCTGGGAGTTGCGATCTCTCGACGAGTTGCCCGGCACTGATGGGGCCGGTCGTATCGAACGGTGGGAGTTGGTGGAAGCGGCGGGCAACGATCGCGTTCGCCTCAACTTGCAACGTGCGTTGGTCGAAGGGTCGAGCGTGATCGTGCGCCTCGCCCTGATTGCGCCGGAATTCGGCGAAGACCGGACCTGGGAGTCACGCGACTTACAGCTCGCTCTTCCGCACGCCATCGGTGTCTCTGCTTCGAGAGCCGATCTCGCCATCGCCTTGGAGCCGTCTCTTCACCTGTCCAACACGTCGTTCGTCGGTTGGAGATCGTTGACCGACGCCGAGCGTGGCGCGCTTGGATTCCGAGAACTGCTGCCGAACGTTTCGTACGAGACGTGGGCTGCGACCCTTCGCAATGATCGGGTGGTGACGTTCCCCGGCGGAGCCGAGCTCGGCCCGGTACCGTTGGGGTTCACTGTGATTCAGCGCTCGTCGCGAGGTGAGTATCGCTCGGTGACCCATATCGTCGCCACGGAGCGAACGAGAGAGACCAACGAGCGGGAACAAGTCATCGAGATCGTGACGGATCTCGTCATCGCCGTCGTCGACCGTGGACTCGACGTGTTGACATTCGAACTTCCCGAACTACCGGAAGACGTCCAGGTCGACATCCAGGCCGAGGGAATCCAAGAGATATCTCGCAACGGCCGACGCCACACGGTTCGATTCGGAACGCCTTGGCTCGGTACGCGCCGCTTCGTGGTGACCTACGAGGTCCCATACGCGAGTGGCCAGTCCGTGCCCGTCACCGTACCACGGGTCGAAGGTCAGTTCGGAGCGGAGCGATTCGTGGTGATCGCGAGTGAAGGCTCGGTCGAGATCGAAGCGAGCCCCGGAGCGGCCTTGGTCCCGGTCGGAACGGACGAGCTCCCTGACTTCGCGGTGATTCCGGAAGGAACGCGCGTCGTCAGTGCCCACCGATTGCGCAGTGGCTCGGAGTTGGGGGAGTTCTCGCCGAACGTTCACGTACGGGCGCCGGTGATCGGCCGACTGGCCGGTCGTATGAACTTGACCACATTGATCTCCGATGGTGGGGGCTCTCGGACCGAAGTCGAATTCGTCCTGGCCTACGCTCGGGCGCAAACGTTGACGCTCGAGTTGTCGCGTGACGCGACCGTGCGCGCCGTCGCCATCGACGGGGAGCCGGTGTCGGCAATCCTCCCGGCGAGCCAAGTCAATGCGTCGGGCAATCACCGTATCAGTATTCCACTGCCTCCTCGATCGTTCGCCACGATCCGGCTGCTTTACGAGCGGGCGGAAACCGAGCCGTGGAACGGCGAGGGGCGCTTCGTGGAACACGGGCCCACCTTGGTCGGGGTTCCTATCGGTGAGACGTTTTGGCGGGTCTACCACCCGGTCGAGTTTGATCTCCGAGTCGAAGGTGGCAACGTCACCGAGCACCGAGAAGCTGCACCGCGTTTCGTCTGGGAGACTGTGATTCAACCGGTGATCGACGGTCAGGCGCCACGATGGTCTTTCCTTCGCCGCGAGGCTCGTACTGTGGTCCACGCCGCGGGAACTCCGGTCACCGACGCGGAGCGAGCGGGAGTCGATCGTCGCGCCTTTGGCTCTAACAGTGATCGAAATCGAGTGCGACCGGGCGTGGGCGGCCGTCAAGCCTCCGCACCGAGAGTGCCCGTCGATCCACTCGTGGTGGAGGGGGGCAGATTGGAAGCGTACAAGTACGGCGGCGCCGCCGAGCTCGCCGTGGCCTACCGTCCGCAAGTCGAACGTATCGGTTCGCGCTACGCAGCGTTCGCGGTGACGCTCGTTATCGCCTGGCTTCTCGTCTTTCCACTATCGAGGCGGACGTGGTGGCGCATGTGGATCGCGGCGTTGAGTCTCGGGGCAGCGCTGCCCATCGCTCTTCGACAGTCGGAGCCGGGGTTGTTTCTGCCCATGACAGAGGCGCTGGTCGTGTTCGCGGCTCCCTATGCCGTATGGTGCCTACTGTGCGCAGCGGGTCTTTGGCTGCGTCGTACGAAGTCATCGAAGCGACGGGTGTCGACCGTGGTCGCCACCACGTCACTGCTTCTGCTCGCGTGCTTCGTCCGTCCCGTTCACGGCACGCAATTCGAAATTCCGCACGACGGTGTGATCATTCCGTACAACATCGAAGACGTCTTGGCGGGAAAGGATGGCGCCGACATGACGGCGTTCGTTCCACAAAGTCGCTTTCGTGAACTCTGGCGCGCCGCCAATCCTGGCCAGCGCCCTCCGATGGTCTTCGCCCCGTTGAGAGTCGTCATCGGTCCGGCAAGCTACGACCTGCGAGTGGTTGAGCCGGGTCGTTTCGAGTTGGTGGGACGCTTCTCGGTCATGTCCATCACGGACGATGCCCTCACTCTCGAGCTTCCGCTGACGAAGACACGGCTGGTGGAAGCCAAGATGGATGGGCGTCCGATTGCCCTCGAAGTCCGCCCCGGGTCTGCCCCGCGCATGGAGATTCCCGGGGATGGTTTGCACGAGATCGAGTTGACCATCGCCGGGGCAATCCAAACGAACAGTGGCTCGTCGTCCGTCGATATCGAACTCCTGCCCGGCACCGTCTCTGAAGTCGTGGCAACTCTTCCTTTGGGTACGGTGGTGTCAGCGCCGGGTCACACGATCACGACCCTGGACGCGGCAGACGCAGTGCGTGTACGGCTGGATACCGGTTCACGGGACGCGGTCGCTCTCAACTGGCGGATTCCACAGATCGAAGGCGAGATCGTCACGCAGCTGGAGTCGGTGTCGTACACGCGAGTGCAGGCGAGCCCGGACGGCTTCTTCTACGACCGAACCGAATCGTTGAGTGTCACCGGGGATGAAATCGATCGCGTTCGCTATCGCATGACCGGCGACGGCGAACTACTCGACGTGGTCGGCGATCACATCTCGGAGTGGCGTGTGGAGACGGTCGGCGACGAGGGTCGAGTCCTGGAAATCGTCTTCGAAAATCCCGTCCGCAAGATTCAACTCCGCTTCGTCGGACTTGCCGTGGTCGGCGACTCCGCCGAGTTTCCGGCGTTCGTACCCGAAGGACGCGGACGCCAAGAAGTTTGGGTCGGGCTGGCGCATGGCCGGTCGGTACGCTTTGCGCCCCTGTCCCTGAGCGGACTGCAACGGGCCACGCCGTCCGAACTCGCCACGGCTCTCGGTGTTGAAGGAAGCCAAGTGGACCGGCTGTTCCGCGGCCATGGTTCGGGGTCGGGAGAGACTCTCGCTCGCGAGGCAGTGGTCGAGTCGATGCGGTTTGAGTTCGAGGGCGTCGCGCTTCGAGAAGTGGACCGCACCATCGTCTTCGCCCGTTTCCTAACAAAGTCGGCCGATCGGGGTGCGCTCGGCTTTCAAGTCGCCTTGCCTCTCGGCTGGCGAGTTCTTCGTGTCGACGCTCAAACTATTGCGGGTTGGATCGTGCGGACCGAGGGAAGCGCGCGAAGCGTCGATATCGACTTTCGACAGCGCCTCGCCGTCGGTTCAGAGATTCGGTTGACGCTAGAACGAGTCGAAACGGCAACCGAGACTCGAACCGCGCTCCCGCGACTGCTCGCTAGCACCGGATCGGGCGAGGTCGCCATCGATCGACGATCATGGCTTCTCGCGGCTCGCGATGAGTTGGAACTGACGAGCAGTGCGTCGGACAATTGGCGACCGCTCGACATGAGCGCACTTCCGAGTTGGGTACAGTTCCCGTCGGGAGTCAGCGCGAGATTCGCTTACCGCGCACGCCGCGCGGAAGATGCGCCGGTGATCGAGACCCAGCAACTGCCGACGCGAACCCGCGCGACGTCGGTGTTGTTCGCGGAACTCGGTGAAACTCAGCTGAGCGTCAACGGGCGGTTTTCGTTAAACATCCGTTTCACGGGACGAAGCGAGTACACGTTTCGACTCCCGAGTGCCGCTCGACTCGCCCATTTCGATTGCGTGAATCAACGCAGCGTCGTTACCCGTGAGACCCCGGAAGGAACCGTGGTCGATCTCACCCTCCAGTCACCTCATCGAGGAACGCTGATCGTGGATCTCTCGTACACCGTGGCGAGAACGGATGCCGACGCGGCGCTCACGGTGCAACCTGTACGTCTCCTAGATGCGTCAGGGGCCATAGAACCGGTGGAGCAGTACTTCGGCATTGTGCATACGACCCGGACGTTTTCGATCCGTGCTAGTGTCGACGGCATCGCAGAAGTTGACCGCGAGTCCGTGCCGTATCTCCCGAACGGGGTTCATCCCCGTAGTCTACAGAAGACCTTCCGCGCAACGGCCGCGGACTGGCGCGCTGATATCTCGGAAGATCACACCCCGCTGGATCAAGGGCTGGCGGGCGTGGTTCAGCTGGCGGATATCGTGACGGTGATCGGATCGGACGGAACGACCCGAACCAAAGCGACCTATCTGCTCGTCAACCGCAGCCTGCAGTTCTTCGGACTCGAACTTCCCAACCAAACCGAATTGTGGGGAGTCACCGTCGACGGTCGGTCGGTTGCCGTGGCCCAAGACGACTCGACGGGCTCCCTTCGGATTCGCGTCCCGGTAGAACGGGGGACCTCGTCGCAATTGCCCTTGGAAGTGACGTGCTACTACTCGGAGTCTCGAGTGGGTCTGCCGGCCGAGACCATTCGGGCCGGCCTCAAGGCACCGCTCATCTTGCCGGACTCGGCGAGTGGGGCGAGTGTCGAAATCGACGAGACACTTTGGACCGTACACGTGCCGAGTACCTACGCCGTGAGCGAGGCAGGGGATCGGGTTCAACTGGTTCCGCACAGTCTCAAACAAGCGCGGAAGCTCCAGCACTTGCTCGATCAGCAAATGAAGGTGTTGAACGCGGCGAACGTCGCGGAGACGAGTCGGGCCCGGTCGCAGGCCACTCAGGAGTTGATCCGACTCGATCAAGCGTTGGGCGACAATTTGGCGGAGTTGGAGTCCCTCGGAGAAGCTCGTGGAAGGGGCGCCCAGTCTCGACTGCTCGCCGCCGATGATCTCGCGCGTCAATGGGACGACAACCGACAGTTGATCGACAAGGCTGTTCGGGCTCGTCGTAGCGTCAAAGAGCAACTCGAGGGGACCGATCCGGATTCCGTCGAGAGCGCTGACGACCGAGCGTTCCGGGATCGCGCCGCGTTCTTGTCGGGGCGGAGTTGGCGACGAGGTTCAAAGGTCGCGCTAGACGCGGCACCCGCGCCAGGTACTTCCCGCGGAACGCCGGCAGCGCTGTTGATCGAGGGGCGGATCGATCCAGGTTGGCGGCAACTCGCCATCGCCGGGATTGGCCTGTCATCGGAGTTCGTGCAAGACACCGACAAGCCAGCGCGGCTCAGTAGCGGTGGCAGCGGCTTGCTTCGTCGCGCCCCGATCGGGACACAGTTCGCAACGCCGGAGTACGGGTACGAGGCCTACACCTATCACGCACTCGCTGGCGACGTGGAAGTCGAACTCGACCTGCGACGGGCCGATCGATACGCGAGTTGGATCGCGTGGGCGGTCGTGGTCCTTGCGCTCGGAATCGCGTTGCGCCGTCGTCGCCCGTGACGCGGCATGTAATCGCGCAACAGTACGACGGGATCGGCGTGATCCCGTCGTGCTGATCCGTCGTGCTGATCCGTCGTGCTGGGCTAGTCGTCGTCCTCGCCGCGAATCTTGGCGGGCTTCTTCACGCGTGGTTCGTAAGCGTCGGGTGCCTCGACGGTCAGGGTGGTTTGGCCGCTCTCCTCGCCGACCGTGACCACAATGTCGTAGTCGCCCGCCGTGACGTAGAGCGGATGGCCGAGTCGAACACTCTCCGCCCACGGAGTCTTGGCCAGCGAGCCCTTGGTGTCGTCGGTGGTGTCGTCGGTGGATAGCGCGGCACGTTCCGCCGCCACCGCGAGGTCGGGGTCGAGAAGTAGGTTCCACTCGAACACATTCGCGCCTTGAATCGCCGCGATCGTCCTCGTCCACAGCACCCGCTGCTCTTCGTCACGGACCTCGACGGTGGCGGGCCCTTCGGAGTCGGACCAGTACGGCACCGTCACGCGAGGGGCGTCGTCCTCACGGTGAAACCATTGCGACCGGCGGCTCTTCCAACCACGGGAAGCCTCCACGGATTGCAGCGGGAACACCTCGACGGCGGCGTCGATTCCCCGCGCCGCTTCCTGGATGGGCAGGGCGTCTATCACCCAGACGCTGCGGCCGTGAGTACCGGCCACAAGTTCACGCTCCGTCGGATGAACGGCGAGATCGTGAACCGGAACGTTGGGCAGCTCGTGGGGTAGCGCGGTCCAACTCGCCCCTCGATCGAGGGAGACGTACACGCCGCGATCGGTGCCGACATACAACAGGTTGGGAACCAAGGGATCTTCGCGCACGACGTTGATGGCTTCCGTCGGCAAACCCTTCGAAATGGAACGCCAGGTGACGCCCAAGTCTTCCGTGACGTAGAGGTAGGGTGTGATGTCGTCGTCACGGTATCCATTGAGGGATAGGTAACACCGCTGTCGCTCGACGCTCGACGGCTCGACGCGCGACACCCAACGATCGGTCGGCAACCCGCCGACGACCGACGACCAGGACTTGCCGCCGTCTTCGGTCACGTAGACGTAACCGTCGTCCGTCGCCGCCCAGAGAACTCCGAACTCGAGCGTCGACTCCGCGACAGTGGTGATTGTCGCGTAGGGGACGTCGCCTCGGTGGTTGCTGCGGGAGAGATCGGGACTGATCGCGGTCCACGTCGTCCCCTGATCCATGCTTCGAAACAGTTGATTGGCGCCGAAGTAGACAATGTCTTCGTTGTGCGATGACAGTTGAATGGGGGTGGCCCAGTTGTAGCGCAGGTTCGAGCTTCCCAACGCGCTGCGCGGACGAACATCGTGGCGCGACCCGTCCGGATCGATCCGCATGTAGAACCCGAACTGGTACCCGAGGTATCGCGTGCCGTCTCGTGAATCGACTTGCACGTACATGCCGTCGCCGCCACCGATGAACGACCACTCGTCGTGACCCGGCCGACCCTGGCTCGATCCCACGTAGGTACCGTTGTCCTGTAGGCCGCCGTAGATGCGGTACGGAGTCTGGTTGTCGAGTTCGATCGTGTAGAACTGTCCGACGTCGGGGCCGTCAAGCTCGAGCCATGTCTCGCCGCCGTCATGGCTGAGGTCGAGCCCGCCGTCATTCCCGAGCAACACTCGTTGCGGGTGCCGAGGATCGATCCAAACTTCGTGATGGTCCACGTGAACCTCGGGAGTTTGAACGTTGCGGAATGTCTTGCCGCCGTCCGTCGAGCGAACGAGCGGTACGCCGACGACGAAGATGCGTTCAGGATCATCGGGTGCGACGCGGACTTGCCCGAAGTAGTACCCGTAGGTGTGTACGACCTGAAGAATGGGATCGCTGTGCGTCTTACGCCAAGTCCCCCCGGCGTCGTCCGAACGGTAGACTTCCAGCCCGCGAATGTCGGTTTGGAAGAGGCTCGCGTTGGCGTCGTCGACTTCGGCGATCAAGTCCGCGATGGTCATTTCGTCGCGCTCGATTCGACCGATCAGAGTCTTCGCGTCGACCGCGGGGTGGAAGTCGCTAGCACGAATAAAGCGCTCGACCTCGTCCGGATCTTGCGCGAGGAAGTCTTCCTTGCTCATGCTGCGGATCCGTTTGACAGTCACCGCGGTGCCGCCGAGATCCCATTCGGATTCCGGCAGCAGCTCCTGGTTGTCGACGACGGCGTACAGGGTGTCGGGACTCGACAAGCACTGCGTGAGTCCTATGCGGCCAACCTTGTCATGGGTGGGAATTCCCTGTTGGCTGCGCGTCCAGTTGGCGCCGCCATCGGTCGTCTTCCAAATGCCACTCCCGGGGCCACCCTCGACGAAGTTCCAGGGGCGGCGCGATCGGTCCCATAGAGAGACGTACACCGTGTCGGGATCACGAGGATCCATCACCATGTCGATCGCCCCAGCCATGGGGAAGTCGGAACCGAGGACTTGGGTCCAGCTATCGCCGCCGTCGGTCGTCTTGTAGACCCCGCGCTGGCCGCCCTTGGTGTAGAGCGAACCCAATGCGGCAACCCAAACGGTGTTGGAGTCTCTGGGGTCGATCAAGACTCGGCCGATACGGTCTGTCTCTCCCAAGCCGCGGTGTTCCCAGTTCTGACCACCGTCGGTGGACCGGAACATGCCGAAGCCGCCGTAAGAAGACCGAGACGAGTTGTTCTCGCCGGTCCCTACCCACAGAGTGTCGGGAGCTTGCGGATCGATCGCGAGGTCGCCCATTACAATCGTCGGTTGGCGATCGAAGAGCGGCTCGAACGTTCGACCGTTGTTATGAGTGACCCACAACCCGCCCGAAGCGTAGGCGACGTAGAAGCGATACGGGTGGTTCGGCGGCGCTTCGATATCGACAACGCGGCCGCCTTGGACGATCGGTCCGACCGGTCTCCACGGCAAGTGTCGAAACGGTGAAGACGCTTCCAGCGCTCGATGCGTCTGCCACGCTTCGAGTCGTTGTTCGAAGCTCGACCGGCCACTCGGACTGGGACGGCTCTGAGCCGACGCGTCGTCATGCACCGTGGCAACGACGAGGCATGCCAAGGCAGCGGTAAGGATAGTGGGTAAGACCGGCAAGCGGCGCAGCGAACGACTTGGCATGGTTCCTCCGATAGATGTCAGGGGCGATCGAGCAGCATAGAGAGCGTTCTTCGGCGATGCCAGGTCCGTCCCCGGCTGATCGACGATCGCATCGGTCACCGCTGGCGAGACGGCCGTTCACTGCTGGCGCTTTGAGCTTCTTGGCCAAACCGGAGCCGGTACACTATAGGAGGCCGCCGACCGTCTGTTGCTCGGGAGCCACTCGGTTTCGGTAGGGGGAGGTAACCCATGAGTTATTGGCGCGCGTGCGCGAGTGTCGTCTTGCTCGTTGTTGTCGGCTGCTCTGCCGAGCCAACGCGGACGCGGTGGGTGTTCGTGGATGGGCCGGGTTCTTTAGATGAGGCGCCAGAACCTGAATCTCAACACGTCGACTCGCCGCAGGTTGAATTCCCACCTCTGGCGCGTCGACTCTGCGCTGCGCTGATTGCGTTCGACGTAAACGCGGCGCAAGTCTCCGAGTGGTACTCGTCCCCGAGATTCGAAGACGACACGCCGATTTCCACCGAGCGGTTGGCGATCGATGGGCGACCCACTGTCCGGGACTCTCTGCGCGCCGCTGACGTGCGGTGGCAAGATACGCCGCCGAGCGAAGGGTGGCGCCTGAGATCACAGGTCGACTGGGAGCTGGTCCCGTGGGTTTCCGCGTATGTCTTCGAACCCCGGTATCGCTTGCTACGAATCTGGACCGTGACCTTGAGTCGAGGAGTCGAAGTGGTGTGGCTCGACAGCGAAACCAACGGCTACGGTATCGAGCGTGTGGGCGCCCCATACCACCGAGCCCGTCGTTGGCTCGATGGCAGTACGCAAGTATCTGTCACTACCCGTGAACTCTTGTCCGACGCACCCGCCGGGCTGTAACCCTGGTTGACGGGTGAGTTACCCGGCTTCCTTGACGGCGGCGACCAGTTCGACGATCGCCTTCTTGCCGTCGCCAAACAGCATCAAGGTATTGTCCGCGGCAAACAGCGGATTCGGAATGCCCGCAAAGCCGGGGCTCAAGCTTCGCTTGATCACAACCACAGTGCGGGCTTTGTCGACGTCGATGATGGGCATTCCCGCGATCACACTGTTAGGATCTCGCGCGACTGGATTCACAACGTCGTTTGCGCCGATGACGATCGCGACATCGGTCTCCCCGAGCGTCGGGTTGATTTCGTCCATCTCGCGCAGTTTGTCGTACGGGACATCCGCCTCCGCCAACAACACGTTCATGTGACCCGGCATGCGACCGGCCACCGGGTGAATCGCGTAGTCGACGGTGATCCCTCGCTCTTCGAGCAGGTTGGCGAGGTCTCGGACATTGTGCTGGCACTGAGCCACAGCCATTCCGTAGCCGGGGACGATAGTCACCCGTCGGGCGGTGTCAAAAAGCATGGCAACTTCGTCGGGTGACGTAGACTTCACCCTGCCGGCGTACACCTCGTCCGCGTCTTGCGTTTCGCCGCCCGCCGCCTCCATAGTGCCGAACAGCACGTTCACAAGCGAACGGTTCATCGCCTTGCACATGAT
>JAJFFE010000288.1 GCA_021776775.1 Planctomycetota bacterium
CACGCGTGCACATACCTCCGAAGCCTCGCCCCGTCCTGCCCGTTCCCGTCGCGTCGGTCACACACTTGGCGAAGCGCATTGAGCCGATGCGACGGGAACGGGCAGGACGGGGTGAGGCGCCCCCGATCCATGTTTGGACCCCGAGCGAAGCGGGAGCACTTCCCTTTTACGTGGCACACTTGGCGTAGCCGCCGCTTGCGGGCAATGTCACCGTGGAGCGATGCGACGGGAGCGGGCAGGACGGGGTGAGGCGCCCCCCGATCCATGTTTGGACCCCGAGCGGAGCAGGAGCACTTCCAGCCTCCGAAGCTACTCCGTCCAGCGCCGTGCCAGGTGCAGGATCGTCTCGGTCGCTTGCGCGAGCGCCTTCTCCGCGATCCACTCCCGCTTGGAGTGGAACATTAATCCGCCGGCGAAGATGTTGGGCGTGGGGTGTCCGAGTTGCGACAGCACGCTGCCGTCGGTGCCGCCTCGAATGGGATGGCGAAGCACTTCGAGGCCGGTGTCTTCCAAGGCGGCGTGGGCGCGCGCGACGACGTGCGGGCACTCGGCGAGGATGTCTCGCATGTTGCGGTACTGCTCACGAGTTTCGAGGTCTATGCGCAGCCCGGGGACCGCGCTCTCATACTTGTGCTTCAGCGCGGCGAGGTTCTCTATCCGTGCTTGATTCTTGTCGGCCTCGAAGTCGCGAACGATGAGCGACGCGGTGGCCCGATCGACGGACCCTTCGCTGTGCACCAGGTAGTAGAAACCTTCACGTCCGGAGGTATGTTCCGGAGTCTCTTCGGCTGGGAGATCGGCGAGGTAGCGCGCCATCATGTGACCCGCGTGCACCATGGTGTCCTTGGCGGTGCCGGGGTGAACGCCGACGCCGTGAAACACGAGGTCCGCGCGCCACGCGTCGAAGCACTCCGTTTCGAGCTCGCCCGCAAAACCGCCGTCCATGGTGTAGCAGTACTTCGGGAGTCGATCGAGTTCGAGGCCGACCGTGCCGCGGCCGATCTCCTCGTCCGTCGTGAAGCAAATCTTGATCTCGCCATGCATCAACTCGTCGAACTTCAGCAGGGTCGCCATGGCCGCCATGATTTCGGAGACGCCGGCCTTGTTGTCGGCCCCGAGCAGGGTCAAACCGCTGCCGGTAATGATCGTATCGCCCACGTAGTGCGCGAGCTCCTTGGAGTCCTCGATCGACAGCGTCAACTCTGGATCGTCGGGGTAGGTGATCGGGCTGCCGTCCCAGTTCTCGAGGCGGCGCGGCTTGACGTTGTCGCCTGGTTGCTCGGGAGAGGTGTCGACATGCGCGAGCAGCCCGAACGTCTCCGCTTCGACGCCCGGTCGGGCAGGCAGGGTGGCGTAGACGTAGCCGGTGTCGCCGAGGTGGACGTCCGACAGCCCCATCTCGCGGCACTCGTCGGCGAGGATTCGCAGAAGATCCCACTGCCGCTTGGTCGACGGGTTCGTCTCTGACTCTTCATCCGACGTGGTGAACACCTGCACGTAGCGCAGGAATCGCTCCCGAGCGTTGCCGAGCGCGAACTCTCGAATTTTGTCACTGATCATGGGGGCTTCCGATCGACTGGTTCATGGGTAGTGCGGTCGACGAGTTTGCGTGCGCGTGGGGGGAGTTGCAAGTAAGCTCTCCCCGACCCGAGGGTTGTGACCTTGCGTTCTGTCGCGGAGCCGCGAAATCCAACCGCTCGGGAACCTCGCGCGCTCGTCTCGTTCGACCGCGCCCCCGTTCGAACCGATCCCGCTCGACGCTTGCGTAAGGAGCGCCGATCGGCCGCTCGGACGTTACCCCGCGACCCTCTTCTTTGAACCAATAATGAGGCGAACTTCATGACGATCTCAACTCGTGTGATGCTGGCCCTGCTCGCGACCGTGGCTCTGTTGGCCACCGTAACCTTGGCTTATCCGTCGGCTCCGGCTGACCGAGCGGCGCTGCTGCAGTCGTTCAACGACGGCAACTACAAGGAAGCGTACGACGGACTCCGTGGGCGTGTGCTCGACGGGGCGATGGACGACGAATACCTCGTCGACGACTTCCGGCTGGCCACGAACTGCCTTCAGCGACTCAATCGAGTGATCGAGCTGGACGCGTTCTGGGAAGAGGTGGCCACCCGCCACGCTGAGAACTGGAAGGTTGCGTGGGCCGTCGCCGAGCAGTATCGAGCGGCCAACCATCAAGGGTACGTGATCGCCGGTGAGTTCAAACGCGGTCGGCACCGGGGCGGCACCGGAACACGAGTCCATTCGTATGCGCGCGACCGAGGACGAGCGTTGCAACTATTCGACGACGCTCGACAGTTGATCGCCACCGGTGGTATCGAAGGGGAGACGGTCGACGACTTCTTTCTGGCGTACGGTACAGCGCTGCGCCAGCAGGAGGCGTGGCGGCTACAGTCGAAGTCGGATCTCACCGAGCTCCCCGACTTCGTCGACGGCTGGTACTACCAGCGCGAGCAGAGCGCGCCCGTCGACACGGAGGGCAATGCGATCCTCTACCACCTGCCGGAGTCGTTCGAGGCGGCCAAGAACGACGGGGAGCGTTGGCGCTGGTGCCTTGCCACGGCCGTCGAACACGACGAGCGAAAGCTCGACCAAGTTCGCTACGCACTGGCTACCTTCTATCTCTCACAATTCGGCGTGCAAACCATGGCACACTACGGCCTGCCGACTCCGAAGCCCGGAGAAGCCGGGCCGTTGTCCGTTCACACCCTGAAGGACAACGAAACGATCGCGAAGTTGGCGACTGGGATCCGTCGCTTTGCGCTGCCCGATGAATTCAATGCGCTGAAGATCTTCGCCGAAGTGTTTCGCAACGGCACAGATCACAACTATCGATCGAGTTCGGCCGATCAGGTCGCCATGATCTACGAGAACCGCCGTCAGTATCCGAAAGCGGCGAACGTGTGGCGCGAGGCCATGACGACGTTTGGGGGGACCGACCACCGCGCCCAGCGACTGAAGTCGATCGTCGGCAACTGGGGACGCTTCTCGGGCACCGCGAAAACGGTGGCCGGCGAACCCGTCGAATTCGAGTACCGTTTCCGCAATGCGAAGAAGACCACCTTCACCATGCGCCGGGTGAAAGTGTCCGAGCTGCTCGACGACGTGAAAGAGTACCTCGAAGACGGCCCCAGCCAGGTTCAGTGGAATCGCATCAATCTGTCGAACATCGGCTATCGGCTCATCTCCCAGAACGAGACGAAGTATCACGGCGAGGTCGTGGCGACGTGGGATGAAACGCTCGAGCCGTACGGTGAGCACTTCGACCGCACGATCACCGTCAAGAGTCCAGTCGATACGGCGGGGGTTTACCTCGTCGAGAGCCAGGTCGTCGACGGCAATCGCAGCTTCTGCGTGCTGTGGGTCAACGACACAGTCATCGTCAAAAAGCCGGTGTCCGACGCCGTCATGTACTACTTCGCCGACGCGCTCACCGGAACGCCGGTGTCGAAGGCGAACGTCGAGTTCTTCGGCTACAACCAGAACCGTCTCGATTCGGGCAAGTACGACGTCACCACCAAGAAGTTCGCTGAGTTCACAGGTGACGATGGAACTCTGTTCATGACTGAGGACGTCTTGCCACGCGGTTGGAACTGGCTGGTCGTCGCGCGCAAGGACGACCGCCTGGCGTACTACGGGTTCCAAGGAGTGTGGTATCGAAGCGGATCAGAGGCGAGCTTTGAACGTCAGCGGGACTACGTCGTGACTGACCGCCCGGTCTACCGTCCCGGTCAGTCCGTCCAGTTCCATGCGTGGCTGCGAATTGCGACCTACGATCAAGATGCCGTCTCCAAATATGCGGGCGCGAACCTTCCGGTGCAAATCGATGACCCGGTCGGGGAGAAGGCGTACGAGCAAGGTTTGCTCGCCGATCAGTACGGGGGCGCGGGGGGTGCGTGGACGATTCCATCGGACGCCAAGCTGGGCACCTACCGAATTCGTATCTCCGGCTCACACGGGGTGACGTTCCGCGTCGAAGAGTACAAGAAGCCCGAGTTCGAAGTGCGGGTCGAAACCCCGGAGAAGCCGGTGGAACTCGGTGAGTCGTTCGACCTGACGATTGCCGCTAAGTACTACTTCGGTGCGCCGGTCACCGACGCGACGGTGAAGTACAAGGTGTACCGGACGAGTGCCGCGCACTCGTTCTATCCGTCCTCCCGCTGGGACTGGCTCTACGGGCCGGGCTACTGGTGGTACAGCTACGACTATGACTGGTACCCGGGTTGGAGCGGCTGGGGTTGCCGACGACCGAGTCCGTGGTGGTGGGGTGGAGTGAGCGCGCCGCCGGAAGTAGTGGCCGAAGGAGAGACCGAGGTCGGCGAAGACGGCACGATTTCGATCTCTATCGACACCACGCTTGCCAAGGAGCTTCACGGCGACACGAGTCATCGCTATCGAGTAGCGGCCGAAGTCACCGACCAGTCGCGTCGGACTATTGTCGGCGGCGGATCGGTCACCGTGGCGCTCGACCCGTTCAAAGTTTTCGCTTGGTTGGATCGCGGGCACTATCGGGTTGGTGAACCCATCAATGCGAGCTTCAAAGCGAGCTCCATCGACGGCCAGCCTATCCAAGGGCAAGGACAGTTGACGCTCTATCGCGTGACGTATCCGCAGGACGACGTCGTCGAAACTAAAGTCAGTGAGTGGTCGGTCGACACCGACGTCGAGGGCCGCGCCGATCAGACTCTCAATGCTGATCGCGCCGGGCAGTACCGTCTCGCCTACCAGGTGACGGACAGCGAAGGCCGCACGCGCGAAGGCGCGACGGTGTTCGTCGTGCGCGGCCCGGGGTTCGACGGGGCTGAGTTCCGATTCAACGCGCTGGAGTTGGTCAACGACAAGCGCGAGTACGCTCCCGGGGAGAGCGTGAAGTTGCTCGTCAACACCGAGCGAGAGAAGAGCACCGTGCTCTTCTTCGTGCGACCCGAGGGCGGGGTGTACCCGCGACCCAAAGTCATGCGGTTTACCGGGAAGTCGGTGCTCGAGTCGATCGAGGTTCTCAAGAAGGACATGCCGAACTTCTTCGTCGAGGCGCTCACCGTCTCGGACGGCATCGTTTACACGCAGGTCAAAGAGATCGTAGTGCCGCCGGAGAGTCGTGTGCTCGACGTTGCGATCGCGCCCTCCGCCGAGGAGTACTTGCCGGGCGAAGAGGCATCGGTCGAGGTATCCCTGACCGATCCGAACGGCGAGCCCTTCGTCGGGAGCACTGTGATCTCGATCTACGACAAGGCGGTCGAGTACATATCCGGTGGGCCGAACGCGGGGGACATTCGCGAAGCGTTCTGGAAGTGGCGCCGACGACACTACGAGCGCACCGAGCACAACGTTCGCACCGGGACGGTCACCATCGTCAAGCCGGGCGAAATCGGGATGAGCGACCTCGGCGTTTTCGGTGGCTTGGATCTCGGACTGCGAGACTCCACCTCAGCGAAGCCTTCCGGTCGCGCGATGCGGAAGTCGCGAGGCCGTGCCGCAGGAGGCGACGCGCCGGTGGCCGAGACGGCGTCTCGCTCACTCGATGCATCGGACAAGGACGGCGCCTTCGGAAGCGCGGATGATGGCGAAGAGGCCGGCTCGGCGCCGCTGGTGGAGCCCGAGGTTCGGTCCAATTTTGCCGACACGGCGCTCTGGGTCGCGGCGCTCGAAACGGACGTCAACGGTAAGGCGACCGTGACTCTCGACATGCCCGAGAACTTGACCACGTGGAAGGTTCGCGTCTGGGCGATGGGGCATGGCACCAAGGTCGGTTCCGGCGAATCAGAAGTCATCACGACCAAGAACCTGGTCGTGCGAATGCAAGCGCCGCGCTTCTTCACCGAGCGAGATGAGGTCGTGCTCTCCGCGAACGTGCACAACTATCTCGAAACCGCCAAGCAGGTGAAGGTCTCGATCGAACTCGACGGGAGCTCCCTGGAAGCGATGGATGGCGCCGATCGAGTGGTCGACATTGCACCCGGCGGCGAGGCCCGGATCGACTGGCGCGTGCGCGTACTTCGCGAGGGCGAAGCGGTGGTGCGTATGTTCGCGCGATCCGACGAAGAGTCGGACGCCATGGAGCAGCGTTTCCCCGTTCACGTGCATGGGATGACGCGAACGGAATCGTTCTCGGGCGTCTTGCGGCCGGCCGATGAGGTGCAAGCGGTGACGTTCCGAATCCCGGCTGAGCGTCGCGTCGACGACACCCGCGTGGAAGTGCGCTACTCGCCGACGCTCGCGGGGTCCATGGTCGACGCGTTGCCGTACTTGCTCGACTATCCGTACGGGTGTACCGAGCAAACCTTGAATCGCTTCGTGCCGGCGGCGATCACCCAGAAGGTGCTGCTCGATCTCGGCCTCGACCTGGCCGAGATTCGTCGCAAACAGACCAACTTGAACGCGCAAGAGATCGGCGACGATCCCGAGCGAGCGAAGCAGTGGAAGCGGTTCAAGAGTAACCCCGTGTTCGACACGGCCGAAATGAACCAGATCGTCAAAGACGGGGTCAACCGTCTCACGAACATGCAAGTGTCCGACGGCGGTTGGGGTTGGTTCTCCGGGTGGGGCGAAAAGTCGTATCCACACACCACGGCGACCGTGGTTCGCGGGTTGTTGATCGCTCGGGAGAACGGAGTGGCGATCGTGCCCGGGGTGCTCGAGCGAGGTCTCGCGTGGCTCGAACGGTACCAAGCCGATCAACTGCGTCGACTCGACAACGCGTTCAGCGAGACCAAGCCGTGGAAGAACTCCGCCGACAATCTCGACGCGTTGATCTACATGGTCCTCGCCAAGGCGGATCAGCCGAGCGGTCGCATGGGCGACTACCTCTACCGCGACCGCACTCATTTGGCGGTGTACTCATTGGCGCTCTTCGGAGTCGGTCTCGACTTGGCCGGAGAGACCGAAAAGCGGGACATGGTCGTCCGCAACATTGCGCAGCATGAAGTCGAAGATGACGAGAACCAGACCTTGTACCTCAACTTGCCAGGCGGCCACTGGTGGTACTGGTACGGTAGCGAGTACGAGGCGCACGCCGCGTATCTCAAGCTGCTCTGCCGGGTCGATCCGAAGGGGCGCAAGGCGTCGCGGCTCGTCAAGTATCTGCTCAACAATCGCAAGAACGCCACCTACTGGAACTCGACGCGGGATACCTCGCTCTGCGTCGAGGCGATGGCCGACTATCTCCGGGCAAGCGGAGAAGACGAGCCGGACATGACGGTCGAGGTGTGGCTCGACGGAACGAAGCGCAAGGAAGTCCGCATTACGAAGGACAACTTGTTCGGCTTCGACAACTCGTTCGTCTTGAGCGGGGCGGCGGTGACGAGCGGGGAGCACACGCTCGAGATCAAACGCCGCGGTCGAGGTCCGGTGTACTTCAACGCGTACGTGTCCACGTTCACGCTTGAAGACCACATCGCCGCGGCTGGGCTTGAACTCAAGGTAGAGCGCAAGGTCTACAAGCTCGTTCCGGAGGAGGCGAGCGCCGAAGTCCGCGGTCAGCGCGGGCAGGTCGTCACTCAGAAGATCGAGAAGTACCGTCGGGTCGAACTCTTCGACGGAGATCAGCTCGAGAGCGGAGATTTGGTCGAGGTGGAGTTGAAGATCGACTCCAAGAACGATTACGAGTACCTGCTCTTCGAGGACTTCAAGGGGGCGGGCTTCGAGCCGGTCGACGTTCGCAGTGGCTACAACGGCAACTCGCTGCGGGCGTACGTCGAGTTCCGGGACCGCAAGGTGTGCTTCTTCGCGCGCCGCCTCGCGCGAGGGACCAATAGCGTCGCCTACCGCTTGCGGGCCGAAATCCCTGGCAAGTTTGCCGCGCTGCCCACGGTCGCTTCGGCCATGTACGCGCCGGAGTTGAAGGGCAACTCGGAGGAAATCAAGCTCCACATCGTCGACGGCGACTGAGCGTTCGCGCTCATGGCGAGCCCTCTCTCCGCACGCGTCCTTCGTGCGGAGAGCGGGCTCGTTTCATGAGTTCGAGCGGTTGTGGCGCGGCGCTGCTCGCCGCGCGAGCGTCGCATTTGCTCTTGCCCGCCTCTCGGTTGTCCGTTCAACTGTCCACATGGCTAAGAAACCGAAGATTCCCAGAATTGATGATCTCGATCGCGAACAGGCCAACCTGAGCGATGGAGATTTGGACGCGTTGTTGGCCGGCTCCCTCAGCATGGGCGGTGCTTCCGCGGTCGAAGCGTTCGAACTCGAGTCCGGCGAAGAGGTCGAAGGCTCGGTGATCGGCTCCGACGGGGACGACGTGCTGATCGAGTTCGGCAAGAACACCGGCGCGATTCCCAAGGACGAGTTCCACGGCGAAGTCCCCGAATCTGGGACTCGGATCAAGGCGACGTACCGACGATTCGACGCCACTCGCGAAGTCGCTGTCTTGTCGGTGAGCGAAGTCATCCGCGACTTGTTCTGGCGCGAGGCGCAGATCGGAATGGTCGTCGAAGGCCGGGTGATCGATGTCAATCGCGGTGGGTTGGTGCTGCTCATCAAGAACGAGCGCGCGTTCATGCCGATCTCCCAGATCGACCTCGAGCACGTCGAAGACGCGAACATCTACCGCGACCAAACGCTCGAGTGTGAGATTACCGCGATCGACAACGATCGCGCTGAGCTGGTGGTGAGTCGCAAGCGTCTGCTGAAGGAGCGTGAAGACGACCGTCGGATGGAGAACATCGACCGGTTCGAAGTCGGACGCAAAGTCGACGGCACGGTGCGCCGTGTCAACGAGCACGGAGCGTTCATCGACGTCGGCGGGATCGACGGCCTTTTGCACTCGTCGAAGCTTCGTCGGGCGCGCGATGTCATCGGCGACGGCCCCAAGGTCGGAGATCGTTTGCGCGTCGAGATCGTTCACGTCGATACCGAGCAAGGACGCATCGGCTTGGACATTGTCCGGGAAGAGCTGTCGAGCGGCGGCGTGACGCTCGCCCGGACCTCCGACGCCGAAGTGACGACGGACCTCGAAGTGGGCGAGTCGGTGACCGCGTTAGTCTCCAGGATTCGTGAAGAGGGAGCGTTTCTGCTTCTCGACGACGGGCTCGAAGGGTTGATCCCTGCCGATCAACTCGAAGAGAATCCCGTGAAGCCAGGCAACGTCGTGCAAGCCGAGATCGTCGCGATCGATCTCGGCAAGCGGCGCGTAACGCTCAAGCGTTCCTGACGCTAACTGTGCTCCCGACGCTACTGTGTTCCCGACGCTAACTGTGCTCCCGACGCTACAGTGTTCCCGACGCTACAGGCAGCCGGGGTCCGGGAACGGGAACGGCGGGGGCGGCCCGGCGGTGAACAGATAGCCCAGCAGGTAAACCGCATCGCTGATGTCCGTCGACGTGTCGTCGTTGACGTCTCCGGCTTGCGTCGGGCCAACCACGCCGGGCCCCGCTTGGAACAGAAACGCCAACAGGTAGATCGCGTCGGAAATGTCGACGCCGCTATCGCCGTTGGTGTCCCCGCGAATGAAGTCGGGCGTGCTACACGCCGACTGTCCGGGCCCCGTCACGAGGGTCGTAGGATCACTGGCCGTGCCCGGTCGGAACAACCCGATGTCCGCGACCGACATGTCGGGCGAAACGTCGCAGTCGAACCGGAAGTTGTAGAGCGTTCCCCAGCGAATCGCGTTCGCGTTTTCGTTCGTTGCGAACGTCTCGGTCGTCCACTCCACCTTGTTGGGCGCGACCGTGCTGGTCCAGTTGGCTGTCGAGTACGGCTCACCGGAGTGGTAGTTGACATCGTGGAAGCCCACGTTGGTGACCGTTGCCCCGACCGGTAGGCTGATCGAGAACGAGCCGGCCGACCGGTGAGAGTTCATGTTGTAGACCGCGTACTCGTAGTGCCACTGGCCGCCGCCGAGGTCGGTCGCGCGGGCGCCTAGCGTCATCATTCCGTCGTCGTCGATCAGAATGTCTTCGAGCGTGACTCCCGGATCGGCGTCGAGCCAAGCGTAGATGGCGGGGAGTTGTTGAACCGTCGACCCGTCAGGCGCAAGGGCGTAACCGTCAGCGTCGAGCGCGCCGACCGTGAACTCCCGGTGGGAAACGTTGTTGTACTGCGTTTCCCACGCCGGCTCTTCCGGGTGGATGTACTGCGACTCGTAGAAGTAGCTCGCGCCCGGGTTGAAGGCGGGGTTGAGATCGCTCTGCTGAATTTGAATGCGCTTGTAGATCACCGGACCGACGAGTCCGATGGTGTCGAACGGGTACGGGAATTCGCCGGTCGACCCGTTGATCTCGTAGCGGGGGCCGAGACCGGTTTGGTCGCCATTGAGTAGTGAGCCGTAAGTATCCGCGCAGCCGACCGACAGCGTAGAGCACGGCGAGAAGCTGCACGTGCCGCAGCCCGGTTGGCTGAGTGCGCAGAAACCATGCTTCAACCAGCCTATGCCGATCTGTTCGAAGCGACCGTCCTTCAGTCGAAACATGTTGCTCGCGATGACCGGGTGTTGGTTCGTGCTATCGACCCACTGCGCTTCTTGATCGCCGATGTTGCACGACGTCGTCGAGAAGGAGTATCCGGTGATGCTGAGGAACGATCCCCACGTTTCAATGATGCCGATATCGTTGACGATGACGTCGGGCCCAATCGTTTGGGCTTCGGCGGCGGGCGCCGTCCACCCGAGGAGTACGGCTAGCGTCGATAGGATGAGAATGCGGGGCATGGATACCTCGTTATCAATGTGTGCAGGTGCTGCTGTCCGTGACTTCGGATTCCGTTCGGAGTGAGTACTCACGTTCCGAATTCGATCCACCTCAGACCCAAAGGCGAACCGTATTGTACCTCGCGCTGCGAGCCGAAACCCTGGCGATTCGCCGAGGTTCGGTCACGAGTTCGAGTTGTGCTTGAGTTGCCCTTCGACGGTCGCTTCCCAGGTCACGCTCGATCGCCGAGAACGCGGTACGAGTGATCTATCGGCAAGAACGGGACCGGGATAGCGACCAGGAGCGCGAGCCGCTACTTCGTCTGCAGGAGGTCGCCGTAGATCAGGAAGTGGTCGCTGTAGCCCTCGTGCCACTTCTTCCCACGCTTGCGAAACCACTTTGGGCGGCGATGTTGGTCGCGCAGTTTGTCGGGAGCGAAGACGTCGAGCGACTCCGAGACGAACTGGAAGCCCGCTTCCTTGAGCAGTCCACGGCTCATGATCGCTTGGTCGAAGACGTTCCAGACCCACTCTCGGTTGTAGTAGTAGGTTCCGAAATCGGACCGTCCGAGGAAGGTCCAGGCGGCGTTGTAGAGCAGCGTCTTGTTGTTGCGATTTAGAACGGCGTTCTTCGATCGCACCGCGCCCAAGGTGTCGCGCACCGGTGCGTCGTACGGGTCGTCGTTGAAGTCACCGAGCAGCAGGATGTCGGGATCGTCCCCGTCTTTGGCCGCGGCTAAGATTCGGGCGACTTCCTTGACGCAGACACTCGCCGTCTTGTGACGGTAGCCGACCGCATCTTTGCCGCCGCCGCGCGACGGCCAGTGGTTGACGAGAACGTGCAGGGTGCGCCCCCCGCTGACCAACGGCACGCTCAAGACTCCGCGGGTTGGTTTGGGAATGTCGACGGTGTGCAGTCGAACCGCCGAGTCTTCGACGGCAAACGGTTGGCGGTACGCCACCGCGAGGTCGATGCCGCGCTTGTCCGGCGAGTCGCGGTGTGCGATGCCGAACGCTTTGTCCCGAAGTTTCTCGTGACGAAAGAGATCTTCGAGGACGCGACGATTCTCGATCTCCGCGAAGCCGATGACGTGCGGATCGACCTCGGCGATGACTTCCGCGAGGTGGTCGAGCTTGAGCTGGTACCGTTCGGCGGTCCAGTCGTTCGCCGGCAGGTATTGATCGTCGCCCTTGTTGTCGGGATCGTCGTCGGTATCGAAGAGATTCTCGACGTTCCAGAACGCGAATCGGAGTTTGGTGGGGGCCGGCGCGGCGGCAGCCTCGCGCACTGCAGAGTCGGCGCTCTCGGTTTGCGCAGTGACGGGAGCCGGCGCAAGAGCGAGCGCGATTCCCACAGCGAGTACCATGGTCGTACGGAGCAGGGAAGCAGGCATGAAGTCGCGTCCTTTGGTGGGGGAGTCTATAGCTAGGATTCTCGCCGACCTGTCACGGGATTCCAAGACGGTCGGTACGCTTGGTCCTGAGTTTGCATTTCTAGGTTTGCTGTCGTTCGTCTCAGCGAACGTTCTCGCGAGGGGCTCGACAACCGCAGAGAGCGGTCGTCCCATGAATCTCGAATGGAGGCAGAGTCGTGATGTCGATCTCAAGAAAAGGCGCATTGGTCTTGGTTCTCGGCGCCCTACTGGGAGTTACGTCGACGTTGGCGTGGTCGCAGATCAATCGGTCCAAGGCGCGGATGACTCTCGAGCAGGCGAAACGAGTGCGGGGGGCGCTGTACTCGTACACCGTCGTCGAAGAATTCGATATCTCGGTCGGCCTCGAGGGGGGCGGGCGCCACACGAGTGCCCGACCCCACGAAGAGGTCCGTCACCACCTCAACGTGCCCGAGCATTACGGTGAGCTGATCCACATCTCGACCGGGGGGCACTCCGCGGTGTTTTGGTTCCGGGACGAGCTCGGTGCGATTCGAAACGCCGTTCTGCCCGACGCTGACGCTGAGCTGTACCGCGTGCAGCCGTTCGCGACCACTCGCTACAAGGCGCAGTGGATTCGCGACTAGCTTGGTCACACTCCGACAGTATCTTCGACTCATCCTCGATGGGGCCGAGGTGGCGCGATTCGAGACAAGCGTGTATCAGGTTGATACGCTTTGGCGCCGCCTCTCGGCCACGACCGAGGATCCGGGATCGGGAGGATCGGGGATCGAGACACGAATCCGCTCGCTTCCGCCGGGAACTGTGTCGCGACTTGTCGGTCGCGGCCCGCCTCTCGGGAATGGAGAGCAGTCTCATGCGCACAGTGTGGATCGTGTTGTTGATAGCGAGTTGCGGGGTCCTGCCTGCGTGCCGGCGGTCCGCCGAGATCGTCGAGCCGGGCCCAGATCCCGCGACCGAGGCACGAGACGTCCAGCCTCCAGCTCCAGCCGGCGACTCAGGTTCTGAGGACGTCGCGGATGCCGAGCCTGCTGATCGCGAAGAGGCCGCCGAACCGTCGCCGCCGAATTCCGGTGGAACCGTCACGCGACCGACATCGTCGGACGATCCGGAATATCTCGACGTGCCCCACGCCCTCGAGCCACCGGGCCCCAAGCCGTCGGCCATGGTGCCGAAGAACGGCGGCCACTTCGTCACCCTTCCTGACGTCTTACGTATCGATATCACGGGCGACGTCGGCAACCGCAAGCGCGTCTTCTGGGTTCGAGAGATCCCCGGCTACATGGACTCCGAGCTCGCGGCGCGTTACGTACGAGAGCCGTATCGGCTCTGTGTCTTCGACGACGCAACGGTCGAGTACCGGGACGACAACTTTCGATACTACCGATCAACGTTGTCGGCCGAGGAGCTCGATGCGTTCAAGGACCTCGCCAAGAGCGGTGACTTGGCGGACCATCCGAATCAACGGCTCGAGCTCGGCATTCTCGACGCGGGTATGACGATCTTCGGGGCGTTCAGGGATGGGAAATCGCATGAGGTCGGGTACCCCGGTCGGATCATCGGCGATGCCGCATTGGTTGCACTGATGGAGTACTCGCATCCGGCTGCGACGCCGTATCGCCCGTGAACTCTGAGTCGCGGCCCGCCGATACGCTGCCGCGCGGACTCGCCGATTGGCTTGCGGAGCTGAGTGGCTGGAACTCCATCGATTCCGTCGCGGAGTGTGGCTGGGCCGGGGGCGCGTGCCGCGTCTTTCGTGTGCAGTCCGATACCGTCACTGCGTATCTCAAGCAGCATCCCAGTCCGCGAACCTACGCCCAAGAAGGGCGAGCGCTACGATCATGGGCGACGTGCTTCGACCGGGCACCACAACTGCTCAGCTCGAATCGGCAACTTCGATCACTGTTGATTTCGAGCGTTGCGGGGAGTCCGCACGGCGAAGTGTCGCCGGACTGTGCGGACCGCGCCGAACTTCACCGCGACGCCGGACGACAGTTGTCTCGACTGCACGCGCTTCCGTTTCGTGATACCGACACGCTTTCGTACGCGGACGCGATGGTGCGCCGCGTCGACAGCTGGTCCGATCGTGGTGCGGATATCGTTACGGCCCCGGACCGAGAGCGTGTGCAAGCCGCGGTCGCTGAGAACCGCGACTTTTTCCGCGACGCGCGGCGCGTGCCGTGCCACCTCGACTACGACGAGCGCAACTGGCTGGTCGCTCCCGGCAGTTCAACGGGCGTGATCGACTTCGAGCACTCCCGTCCCGATCACTGGATCGCAGACTTGGTTCGCCTGGAAACTGGCGACTGGGCGACCGGCGGTGAGTCGTTGAAACGAGCCTTCTTCGAAGGCTACGGCCGATCGCTCACTTCCGACGACCAGCGTCGACTCGACGTGCTCTCAGCGGTGTGGTCGTTGGCCACCGTGGTGTGGTCTGTCGAACGTGGAGATTCACGGTTCGAAGCCCTGGGTCGCCGTGGTCTCGAACGATTAGAAAACCGTTGAGCTCATCATCCCATCGGCTGGCTTTGCGGATCTTGGCAGCGTCGCGAGAGATAGCGTGATGATGATCGACACGCCCGTCAGCCGGGCGAAGCGGTGGGCAGTTGGGTGCGCGGCTCGTTACGCTTTCGTTGCTCGGCCTTTTCTCGCCAAGTCGCGAAGAACCGCCAAGGCCGCCAAGAAACTTGATCCTCGTTCGCACGAAGTGGTGCAGTTCGACTCGCGCGTCACGTTGCGACTCGGCCACCAGTGTTGGTCATTCTAATCATCAGCTTTGCGGACTTTGCGTCAGCCGGGCGAAGCGGTGTGATCGTTGGTGCTATGACCGTTGCGCTTTCGTGGCTCGGTCTTTCCTCGTAAAGCTGCCGAGAACACCAACACGGTGGCGTCGGCGCGCGTAGCTCTTCGCTGAATGCTTCAGAGAACGAGAATATCCGGGCAAGAACCGGTGACTCTGGCCTCTCAACCTCTAAAATCGCTCCACCCAAACAACCCAAGCCTCTGGAGAATCGTGATGCGTTCCATCTTGTGGTACGTGCTGACTGTCGTGATCTTGACCTCTGTCCCCGTGCTTGGCGACGAACCGACCCTCGGTTGGCTCGGGAGTACGGCCGCCGCCGCCCCGGGCTATACGTTGTTCGCGCCCGCTTCTGGGACGACCACGTATCTCATCGATAACTGGGGCCGCGAAGTGCACAGCTGGACCAGTGCCCATCGCCCCGGCAATTCGGTGTATCTGCTCGAAGACGGAACGCTATTGAGGACCGGGAAGGTCCTGGGTCCGCCGCCGGACATCAGTGCCGGCGGGTGGGGCGGAAAGTTTCAGCTCTTTGATTGGGACAACACGCTGCTGTGGGAGTTCGTCTACTCGGATGACTTCGTTCAGCATCACCACGACGTCGAGATGTTGCCTAACGGCAACGTGCTAGTACTCGCGTGGGAACTGAAGACCGCAGCGGAAGCGATTGCGGCGGGACGCAACCCCGCCCTGCTCACGCAGGGAGAGCTTTGGCCGGAGCACTTGATCGAGGTCACCTCGTCGGGCGATATCGTTTGGGAGTGGCACTTGTGGGATCACTTGATCCAAGACTTCAATCCGACTGCCAGCAACTTCGGAATCGTCGGCGATCACCCGGAGCTTCTAGACATCAATGCTGCTCAAGGCGGCGGTGCCGATTGGATTCACGCGAACTCGATCGACTACAACGCGGATCTCGATCAGATTGTCATCAGCGCTCACCATCTCGACGAGATTTGGATCATCGACCACAGCACGACGTCGGCCGAGGCGGCGTCCCATGCCGGCGGCAACTCCGGCATGGGCGGCGACCTGATCTATCGGTGGGGAAACCCACAGAACTACGACGCCGGGACCACAGCGGACCAGACTCTGTTCGGGCAACACTGTGTCGAGTGGGTCCCCGAGGGATACCCCGGAGCCGGCAACTTGACCATCTTCAACAACGGCGTCGATCGTCCGGGTGGTAACTACACTTCGATCGATGAGATCGCCACTCCAGTGTCTGGCTTCAACTACACGCTCACCGCAGGCGAGGCGTACGGCCCAGAGGCGCTGGTTTGGACGTACGCTGCCGACACCCCGACGGACTTCTTCGCGAGCTTCATCAGCGGAACGCGCCGTTTGCCCAACGGCAACACGATCATCTGCTCGGGACCGACGGGGTATCTCTTCGAGGTCGACACCGACGGCAATACTGTGTGGGAGTACAGAGTGCCGACCGGAACGGGAGGGTCGATTCGGACGCAGGGAGACTCTCCGGGGTCGAACAGCTGCTTTCGAACCCAGCGCTACGCGCCCGGCTACCCCGGCTTGGCGGGGCGAGATCTCACCCCCGGCGATCCGATCGAGTTTTATCCGTCGTTCGGAGATTTCGATGACGACGGCAATGTCGATCTCGCTGACTTCACCTGCTTCGAGCAAGCAATGACCGGAGCGTGTGATCCGTGTGTCGAACCCATCTATGTCGACTCGATGGCGTTCTTCGCCGACTTCGATGGCGTCGGCGATGTCGACTGCGAAGACTATGACGCGTTCGCGAGCGCGTGGACGTCGGGCGCGACCGTGCCTGACCTGCCCGCCTGTAGCACTCAGTTCATCCGCGGCGACGCGTCGAACGATCTCACCGTCGACATCGCCGACGCCGTGTCCATCCTCGATCATCTCTTTTCAGCCGGAGCGCTTGCCTGCCACTTGGCCGCCGATGCGAACGACGACGAAACTCTCGACATCGGTGATCCGGTCTACGTGCTGAGCGCGTTGTTTAGTGGGGGGCCGGACATGCCGGCGCCGACCGGGTCGTGCGGGGTAGACCCGACGGTAGGCCTTCTCACGTGTGATACACCCGCGTGTCCGTAGTCGTGTAGTCGTAGGCGTGAGCGATCAGTCATTGCGGTGACTGGTCGCTCACGCGACCGGCCAACCACCATGCGCCGAGACCCCCGACCGCATAGGCCGGAAAATCCCCCCACGAGAAGACGGTTCCGAGGAGTAGCCGGCCGAGGCGATGGCTTCGCGCTGCGTCGAGCCAGCCACCGTCGACGAGTTGCAGGAACTCGATGCCGAAGGTTGCGACGACCACGGCGACGACCGTGACGCCGCGCGGCGCCCGGGGGACCAGCGCGAATACCACGAAACTCCAAAACATGACGTAGATCGATCCTCCGCCGTGATCGGCAACGGCTGCGAGCGGGGCTCGTTTGGTGGCGAGACCGACGGGGACACAGACCAGTGCGCTGAGGATGGCGTGGGGTCGACGGACCCGTGTTCTTGAGCGGCGGTCAGTCATGTGTCTCGCCGTCGGCACTGTCACTACTGGTAGACGTTGAGGCCCGTTGTCGCGGCGCTGCGCACGACATCCGCAGCATCCGAGTCCGAGATGGACTCGAGGGCCGATCTGGCACTTTGGCCGCGCAGTGACCACGCGCCGAGGTGGTTGATCACCTCCACCTGCTTCGCAGGCGCTAGTGAGTCGAACCCGTTGAGGAGTGCGTGTACCGCATTGCCGCGATCGGCTTTCGCGGCCGCGACCGCGGCGTGATACCGGTCGAGCGTGGAACGCCCGGTATCGCCGGCGAGCGCTAGCAGGTCGGGAGCGCGCGTGCGAGCGACCGCCGGGCTGAACCCGTGAAACGCTCCGTGGAGGCTCGCGGTGTAACTGCCCGACGTGAGCCGGTCCATCGCGTACTCCGACGCTCGCGTGTCGCCGGTGGAGACCAATCGTTGGATCGCGGCGTCCCGATCACGAGGAGTGTCCGCCGCGTCGTAGAGGGACCAAACGACGGCGCGAGTTCCCTCCTGGGATCGACCCTCCGCGCTCGAGATGATCGCCATCCTATCGGCTGCCGTCGTCGATGGGTCGCGCAGTGCGTCGACCAATCGGTCGCCGTTTTCGGGACGACCGGCGAGTGATCGGTAGAGCTGTGTTCGACGATTCTCGTTCTCTTCGTTGCCGAGCAGTCCCCATAGTTCGTTGTTGGCGTGCTCACCCTCCATCGAACCGAGATGGTTGAGCACCCAGTTGGGTTGCTCGTCGGTTTGGTCTCTGAACATGTTGCCGAGGGCGGTCGCTGATTCGGGCGTTCCCATTCCGGCGAGCGCGCTCGGCACGGACCAGCCGAACGCGTCGTGATCTTGCCCGTACAGTTTCTCGAGGGCGGCGACCGAACCGGGGTCTTTGCTTTCACTCAACGCACGGACCCCTCCGAAGAGGATCGAGTTGACACGGCTGCTGTCTTCTCCGTTTTGACGGGCCTGCGCAGCCAACTCGACCAAGTCGTTGATGCGTGACACTCGCTCGCCCGGTTCGAGGCCGGGAATCTGAAACCGACTGATCATGTGCAGCGCGATCACGCTGGAATTGTCGAGGGAGGGATCGCGCGACAGGATGTGATCCATGAAGTGGGTGAGTTTCGGCATGCGAGCGAGAATGCCGCTCAGCAACAACGCTTTCGACGCCAGGCTTCCGTCCAAGTCTTTTCCGATGTCGTCGAGGCGCGACATGTCGACGTCGTTCAGGAGATCGGTCAGCGCCGGGAATCCGTGTTCGCCGAGATCGATCAAGGCGAAGCTCGCACGAAGGAACGCTTTCGCGTCCATCGCTTCAAACGCTGTCTTGGCCGCGGCCAAGGCGGCGCCGGCGCGTTGCTTCGCTTCCCGCGCCGTGGTCTCGCGTCCGGTAGACTCGACTTGAACTTGGAGTCGCTCGAGAGCCGCCTTGGTTTGCTGTAGCTCGAGGGTCGACGACTGTTGCGAGGTGGTGAGGGCCGCTACCGATTCGGTCAGCTCCGCCGATTGGGTCCGCAAGGTGTCTCGTTCTTCTTGGATATCGGACACGCTCCAGAAGTGGTAGCCGATCGCCGCCGCGAGAGAGAGTGAGAGAACCAACGCTGTCTTGTTCATGAGCTGCCTTCACCGTATCGAGTTCGTCGAGGCATCGTAGTGTCGCTACCACTGTCTTGCTACCGCCGTTTTCCTACCACCGTTGTTACCACACCCCTGCTCAGCCCTCACTCTTTTGTCATGTGCCCGTCGCGGATGAGCGCTTTCGCTCCTTCTCGGTAGCTCAGCCCTGATAGCCGTTCTCGGTGTCGCGTCAGGAAGTCTTTTACTCGCTCGGAATCGACGTACGAGTACTCACGAAGCGCCCAGCCGATCGCCTTGCGAATGAAGAACTCTGTTTCGTCGATGCAGGCGAGGCAGTCGGCGAACAGCGCCTTGTGGTCGGTTTGGTCTTTGAGGCGCATTTGCGAGATGATCGTCGACCGGCGCAGCCACATATTCTTGCCGGTCAGCCACTTTTCGAGTCGCGGACGCACGGCGTCACGATCGTGTAACAACGCGTCACTGACCATGTGGGTGGCGACGGGGTCGACGAGATCCCACCACGCGCCCTCTCGAATGAGTCGTTCGAACAGCGGCATCATTTTCGGAATGTGGAACTTGCGAAAGCGATCGGCGTAGTCGAGAGCCGCGTACTTCTCCTCGCGATGTTCGCCTGCCCATAACGAGAGTACGTTCTTCTTATAGTTGGCGGCGTCAACCGGCGGAAACTGCCGGATGGCCTCTCGAATCACGGGGCGTCTATCTGGCTTCTGAATTCCGTAGAACGGCATCTCGGTCTTCATGTACGCGGCCATTTGCGGTGCTTTGTTCGCATCCGCCAACTGTTCGAATTCGCTACGTACGAAGTGTGCGATGTCACTCAAGAGTCATCCTCTCCGAGACGCCGCCGATTCGGCGATGGCAACGTCCGTATTGCAACGAACTTCGGGTTCGGGGGAAAGCTCTGGGTCGCGCTTTCGCCGGCGGTTAAACTGCCGGCATGGATAGACGACACGCGATCGCAGGGCTCGCCGCGTTGGGCATCTTGCTCATCGTCGTTGCCATCGGTTCGTACAAGGGTTGGTTCGGAGCCGGTCCGCAAGGGGATCTCGTATCGTCCTATGGACCCGATGCGCGGCGCGGTAACGGCCAGGACAAAACCGGAGGCGACACGTCCGGTGGCTCAGATCAGGGCAAGCCGGAACTGGGTAACTCGGAACAAGGACCGGTCCCGCAAGTAGGCGACGTCAACCCAGCGACGGCCGACCAGCCGATCGTCTATGCGATCGAAGGGTACGTCACGACGGTTGACGGGGGCGGTGTCGGCGACGCGACCATCGAAGTTCTCAAGAACCGTTCCATGCTCTTCTCGCACCAGGCGCTTCAGTTCCTCGAGAATCTCGGCCGTCCCGACGTGCCCTTGGCTCTTCAAACCACCGATGCGAGCGGCAACTTCCGCGTCATCGTCCCCGGCCCCGGTCGCTACTTCCTGAAGGCGGCCGCCGTGGGCTACTCGTCCGTGGTGGAAGGGCCGATTCGGGTTCACCAGGCGGAGCCCATCGCCGCGCTTTCGATCCCTTTGCCCGTTGGCTATTCGATCACCGGCACGGTGACCGATGGCGGCGGTCGACCCTTGGGTGACGTCCCGATGTTCCTCATGCAGAAGGGGAACCTTGGCCATTCGTACTACAACCATGAAGCGACCTCGGCGCCCGACGGAAGTTTTGCGTTCCATGGCCTGGAGCCTACGGGCTACGTGTTGATGGTTCCCCCGCAAGCAGAGGGCGCTGGCACCCACGGCACGTTGATCCCTCGGTTGAGCGCGCCGACGAGCGGGCTCGAGGTTCGTCTCGAGGGAGGACGTCGATTTAGCGGACGCGTGGTGGAGGAAGAACGACCGTCGCGTGGCATCGCTGGAGCGTCGGTAACGCTTCTGAATCCGATCAGCTACGCGCAGACGAAGACAGACGACAACGGCCAATTCGAAGTGTTCATCAACGGCCGAGACGCCGAGTGTGTGATCGAGCACGGTGGATTCTTGCTGCACGAGTCTCGGGTCGTCATGAGCTCGCGGCGTCAGACCTTTGTCCTCGATCGTGGCGCGGCTCTTTCGGGCCGTATCGTTTTTCCCGGGGGCCGTCCCGCGGCTGACATAGAGCTGGGGGTTCTACAGTCGTCGCGCTTCCTTGGGAGTCTACACACGACACGAACGGACGGCGAAGGGCGCTTCGAGCTGCGTGGGATCGATCCCAGCGAACTGGTTTACGTGCTTCCTCGGGTCGACGGTTATTGGGTTCCGTTCGGAAGCGTGACGCTGTCCGACGATGCTCAAGACATCGTCCTGGAACCCACCCAGGTACTCACCGGAACGGTCGTCGATACCGACGGCCGCGCTCTCGACACAGCGTGGCTTCATTTGGAACCCGCCGGCGGCAAGATGCAGTCTCGTGCCGCGTATTGGCTACGGGGTGAGACCGGGGGCTGGACCAACAGTCGGGGTGAGTTCGTGTTCGACGACGTTCTGCCGGATATCGACTACGTGCTTCGCGCGTCCACGGCCGGCGTCGCCGACGGTTCGACGGTGCTTCACGGTGTGACCGACGAGCCCGTGACTATGGTGTTGGCTCGGGGCGCGACGCTCGACTTCACGTTGCGGGACCCCGAGGGGGCGGCCGCACCGAGCGGCGCGATCCTCGTGGCAAGCTGGGAAGGCGCTCCCGACATCTTCCGCACCCCCGGTGGTTTGCTCGAAGGCGGGCACCGCTTCCACGCCGACTCCTACGGTCGAGTCATCATCGACGACGTGCCCGCGGGTCACGCCACTTTCTACTTTGTCTGTGCCGGCTATGTGGAGCAGACGCTCGGAATCGAGGTCGAAATCGGCGAGATCTACACCCGCACCGTGGATTTAGAACTCGCCGGTGAGTTGATCGTCACGACGGTCGGGAGCGACGGGGATCCTGTCCCGATGACCATGGTACGCGTGGCGTCGAAGGCTGGCTTCTCGGCCTCGCGGCGCAGTGGCCCGCTCGGAGTTTGCGGGTTTGCCTCCCTGCCGACCGGGCTGTACACGGTCTCCGCGAGCGGGTTCAGGTCGCAGGAAATCGAGATCTCCGGCGACAGCTTCGAAATCGAACTCGAGTCCCGTTGAGAGTCGTCGCGGGTTGGTTGGTTGAGCTTTGCCAACCGGGCCTGTGAGTTTTCGCCCCTTGATTTCCGTTACGAGAGACCCTAAGAATTCCGACCCGGTTCCCGGCTTGACCGTTCGTCCCACCGGGGCGGACGGAGGGATCTTTCCCCCTCCTTTTCCGAGAACCTACTCTCGGCATTGCACTTGGGGTGCTTGTTGCTCGCTTTCCGCCGCCGGGGCGCGTACAGTTTTCGGTCGTTTCTACCCTCGTTCAGCTCTCGTCGCGGTCTGGCCCATGTCCTGAGGGCGACTCACGTTCGAATGCCGTCTCGTCGAAGAACGGAATCGGACGGGGTGTGCTTGCCCCCAACTCGACGAGCGAAGTATTCTTAAGGTAGTACCGCGGCTCTCGCCGACCGTAGTGGTCTTGCGGCGGAGACGCTGGAAGGAAACAAATGTCTCGAAACGAGCCTTACCAACCGGACGCCATCGCCGCCCAGAGTGTCGACGCGCGTGCCCAGTTCATCACTCGAACCTACACGCACCTGTTCGGTGCGATCGTCGGGTTCACGATGATCGAAACCGTGCTGTTCAAGATGGGCGTCCCGCAGCGGATGTTCGAGCAGGGCATTGGTCAGACGACGTGGTTCGTCATGTTCGGTGCCTTCATTCTGGGTGGTTGGATGGCACGCGCCGCCGCGCACCGGGCCAAGACACTCTTCGTTCAGTATCTGGCGCTCGTCGGCTACGTCTGTCTGTGGGCCGGCATGTTCTTGCCGCTTCTCTACTTCGCCCAGTCACAGCCGGGAGCGATCGAGAGCGCCGCGTTCGTCACCCTCGGACTGTTCGCCGGCTTGACCGCGATCGCATTCTTCTCGCGCAAAGACTTCTCGTTTCTGCGAACCATTCTCATGTGGGGTGGACTGTGCGCCATGGCCGCGATTATCGCGGGAATGGTCTTCGGGTTCACGCTCGGTCCGGTCTTCATGGTAGCCATGGTTGCCCTGGCCGGCGGATCGATCCTGTACGACACGTCGAACATCATCCACCACTACAACGAGCGCCAATACGTCGGCGCTGCGCTGGAGCTGTTCGCGTCGGTAGCCCTCATGTTCTGGTACATCCTGCAGTTGTTCATGTCTCGCGACTGAGACTGTGCGGCTGACAGACTGTGCGGCCGGCGCGTCGAACGCCAGATCGAGACATTGGAAAGCGGATCACCGAACGGTGGTCCGCTTTTCTTGTGTCTGGCGTTTCTACCCGGGATTGGACTCGCCTGCGGCCACGGCGGGGGGCTAGCCGGCGCCGCTGACTAGTGCGGCGGCAGTGCTTACGGACACGACTCGGCGCGAGGGGCTCACGTTCCGGCCTCCGTCCCGTCCCAGTTCCTTGACCGTCGGCAGTGTCGCGATAAAGTACTCCGTTCTCTCCAGGAAGGACTTCCGGTCATGGGTACGCCTCGTCTGATCTGTCGCACGCACCGTCTCATTGCGCTCACGCTGTTGGCAGCCGTCACTCTGCTCGTCGGATGTGACGGCGACGGCAAAGCCGCGGCTGACGACGCCGGTGCGAAGAAGTCGACGGGCGAGGTCCAGAAACCGACCAGCCAGCCGAAGACCGGAGGCACCAAAAAGGGCGACACCGAAAAGGGCGACACCAAAGAGCCGGTCAAGGCGGTCGCCTTCAAGGTTCCAGGTGACGCGGTAGCCGGGAAGAAAGTCGCCAAGAAGAAGTGCAAAACGTGTCACAAGATTGATGGCAAGGGGCTCGCAGTCGGTCCCGCCATGGACAAGATGTACCGCCGGTTCTTGGACGCTCGTATGGACGAGTATCCGCGCTTGATCGGCGGACTGAAGAAGAAGCACAAAGACATCTACGAGGCGCGCAAGAAAGACATCGACGAGATCGTCGCCACAACGAACAAGGATGAGCGGTTGTACCGCTGGTTGAAGCACTACATTCGCCAGCCCACGTTCGATCGCCCCGCGTGCAAGATGAAGCCGGTGGTCTTGACCGACAAGCAGCTCGAGAACGTCATCGCGTTCCTGTTCTCGTTGCCAAAGTAGCCGTTACTTGTTTGGTACCCTTCGACCGCCTCGATTCTCGAGCGAACATCGCGAACTCTATCGCGCGCACTACTGCGCGGGGTGTCATGCGCTTCGCGAGTTTGGTGGCCGTCCGCTCTCACTCCTGACGACCTATGATCAGACCTTTCTGCTCGTCGTCATGAGCGCACTGTTACCGCCCGAGCATTCAGCGGCCCCGGTTCCATCCGCACGGTGCACCGCGCTACCGTTTCGCAAAGTTCGAGTGCGCACCTTTCCCGTCGAGATCCGCGAACGCGTGGCGGCGGCCACCACCCTGTTGGTCGACGCCAAGCTCACCGATGATCAGCAAGACGAACGCGGTCCCGTCGCGAAGATCGCGCGGTTGGCGTTGCGCCGTTCGGTGCGGCGCTCCCGCCGCTTGTTGGCCGACACGTCTCTGCCTGACGCGTTCGATGCACTGAGTACGGATCAAGCCGTGGTCGAAGCGAAGGCTCGGCAAGGTGGGGCGTCGCTGGACGAACTCGCGCAACCGACTCGCAAAGTTCTCAGTACGTTGTTCGAGTACGCGGGGCAGTTGACCAACCGTAACGACGTCGCGGCGACGCTGCGTCAACTCGGGGCGACGCTCGGCGAGGTGATCTACCTGCTCGATGCCATCGAAGACTTCACGCGTGACCGACGACGAGCGCGCTTCAATGCACTGATTGCCGCGGGATATGACGAGACCACGGTGGCGTCGATTTCCGCACGACTCGAGAACTCGCTCGATCGCGTTCGAGGAGCGCTGGCGGAACTCGCGCACGGAGACGATCGGCGGGTCGCCGAACAAGTCATCGAACAACTCCGCGTGCGAACCCGCACCGCGATCGTCGGACTCGCTCCGATCGCCGATCTACCGCCGCACCTTACCGCGCAAGCCGGGATCTGCGACGGTGCCGAGTTGTGTTGCGTGGGGTCAGAGTGTGCCGAGGGAGGCTGTACCTGCTGTGGTTGCATTTCCGACGGTTGTGTCTGCAACCACGAGCGGCGGGTCGAACGCAAACGGCGCCGCGAGGAGCGGAAGCGTCAGCGCGAAGTGCGGCGTCGAAAGTAGTCTCTCTCCCAGCTACTTACTGCCGCCATTGGCGGCGTTTTTCTTGAGCTCGCCATTCGGCGCGGCCGAGGTCTTCGGATCTTCGAGTGGGCCGTACATGCGCACGCGGGAGAGGTTGTCGATCACGGGGCCGAAGATCGGCAGGCCGAAGATCGATCCGTACGGTTCGACGATAAAGTCGATGTTCTGATCGAAATCCATGCCGCCCCAAGCTTGCAACGTGACCGCTTTCGATCGTAGTTGCAGTGGATCTTCCTTGGCGAACGAGAATCCGGTCGAGGCTATCTTGAAGCGACCCTCGACTTCGCGCACGTGCGCTCGCGAGCGATCGAAGTTGTCGAGGATGCCCCACAGCGGATTCATGAGAACGTTGGCCATGAGCGGGATCTTGGTCAGACGACCTCTCTTGATCCAGAAGCCACCCTCACCCCACAGGCGGTCCGGCTTTTCGAGGTCGCCGCTGAAGAGCACGTGGCCGCTTGCCCAGCCCTTGATGTCGTCGGCTTTGAAAATTTCCGGCCCGCCGACGGCTAGGTTGATCTCGGTGGCTTGGAAGCTGCCCATGAAATCGCGTACGTTGCCGACGTCGACGAAGAACAACCCTTGCAGATTGCCGTCGTACACTTTCGCGTTGCGAATCCACAGTTGGAGCGCTTGCCGCGTCTGCTCGTTGCCAAACAGCCGAGAGACGATTTGCTGATTGGGGCGATAGCCGTCGATCGATTCGTTTGGGTACTCCCGTGCGCGGCGAATCGCGTCGTGTTCGCGCCCGTAGACGAAACTCGCTGCGACTTCGTTGACGAGGAATCGGGAGAAGCGAAACGATCCGTCGCTGGTTCCGATCGTGAACGTGTGCGGGCTCTCGTACCCGCCCTCGCCGTGCAGCTCGAACGGAGTGTTGATCTCTTCGATCTTGACGCCGACCTGGCAGCTACTGTCGATCACCCTGACCGGGCCGTTGTAGACGACGTGCTGACGTCGCTCTTCGGGCTGACGACCTTCGAAGAACCGGTAGTTGACGGTCAAGTCGCACGTCGCGAAGCCGGTGACGGCCAATCCTTCTAGGATGTTGCGAGCGTCTTCGGGGAGGCTCTTGACCAACACTGGATCGTCGAGCTTCAATCCGGGATGACCTTCACCCGGTGCGACCTTCACTTGCAGACTGATGAGTTGCTCTTTTTCTTCGGCCCCCGGCCCCGCTTCACCCGAGATGCTGATCTCCGGTCCGTGATCGCGGTGGGTTTGGAATCCCTCGAAGCGAGTGGTCTCTTCAGTGTATGTGAACGTCGCCTTGCCCTTGTGGAATGTCAGCGGGTAGTCGAGGTACTGGTAGGCGATGGTGACCGGAGTCTTGATCTCAGCTACCACGTCGAGCAAGAGATTCAACTCGGGGTCGAGTCCGATATCTACCGTGGTGTCGAGGCGGCCGGCGACGTTGAGGGATCGAATCAGTTCTGCGGCGTCGGCGGGAAGCGCGTCGATCACACCGTCTTCGACGAGCAGCGACGGGCTTCGGATTGGGAGTTCTAGTTTGAACGGCTCGGTCTCGGTCTTGAACTCGATCTTACCGGCGTCGAGGTACACTTCCGAATCGCCGTGCATGCTTCTCATGTTCCCGAGCAAGATCAACCGCGGGTCGTAGTACGTCGTCTCCCCGAAAACGATATCACCGAGCACGGTGACTTTGCCGGTGATGCTCGACAGTTGGTACGGGAAGTCGCGATACCGCATGGACGCGTTGGTCGGAGTCAGGACCGACTCGACGATCGCCTTGGAGCTACCCTCGGCGCGGGCAATCGTGACGTCGAAATCGGTGAGGCCGCCCGGTCGCAGTAGTTCCCACACCTCCAGGAGCACGGGTGGCAGTGCTTGGCGAAGTCGTTCGTTGAGCACGATGTTCTTGACGCCAACATGGACTTGCGCCTCTGCGCCTTCCTCGGCGCCGAGCGTTCCGTTGACGGTGATCGGCATGCCTTCGGTGCCGCCGGCGAGGTTGATGGCGTAGTCGTTTTCGTTGCGAACGATGTCACCCGACAGATTCTCGATCGGATACTTGGCGACGCGCAGGCTCACATCTTCGAGTTCGACACGACCGAGAGTGACCACCGGATTGGGACCGCCGGTGACGCCGAGATCTAGGCTGACGATGCCGACCGGGCCCAGCACGTCGTATACCTCGAGCAGGGCGGGTTCGCCGGCTAGGTACCGACGGGTGTCTTCGAGGGGAATGTGAGCGAGGTGCAGATTCAGGTCGCCGTCGACGACTTCCAGGTTCTCCAGATCGATCGACCCCGACAGTTCCGCTTCGCCTCCGAACGCACGGCCCCGGAGTGGATCGATCGTCCTAATCTGCCCGGGATAACTCAGCGCGACGACCGCGTCGCCGGCCGGCGCTTGCTCGGGGACGACCTCGACCGACCCGTTCACCGACTCGAGTGCGATGGACGGCTCCGTCAGTCGAAGGTTCGCTTCGATCACTTCCACCACGATGCGCCAGTCGGCAATGCGCCCCTCGGCCAGCGAGAACTCGACAGTCGCGTTGGCCATGCCGCTCGGTTGGTACTCGTCCCAGACCGGGCGGAACCGTTCGGGCAATCCCTCTCGAACGGAGTTGTCGAGTTGCAACCGCGCAAACTCGAGCTTGCCGACGAAGGTACGGTCGTCACGGTTACCGGTGCCGGAGAGTCGTACTCGGCGGACCAGCGGATACTTGGCGATACCCGAGAATTCGTAGTCCCGTCCATCGAGCAGCGTGAGCGAGAAGCGGTCGACTGCCAGCGGTTCGCGCATCTTGAACGTCGACCGCGGGCACGTTCGTACTTCGAGATCTTCGACGATGACTTCCGGGAGATCGACCGCGCCCGGGTCGTCGGTATCGCTCGGGTGCAGCATGCGCGCCAGCGGTGTCGAAAGGTCCTCGTCGATTTCGACGTAGATCCTCGGCTGCACGATGGTGATGCGTCTAATTGGCATCTCGCCCCGGAGAACTTCGGCCAACCCGAGGTCGAGGTGGACGCGCGCAACTTCGAGGACGTTGGGGTACACCGACCCGTCAGGGAAAAGCCCAGAGACGACGGCCGCGTTGGGTGACTCGATGGCGAGGTTCTCGATGGTGAGCCCGTCGAAGATGCTGTAGCGAATCGAATCGAACGTGTACGGGAAGGCGATCTTTTCGTCGAGAATCTCGCGAACCCTCGCTTCGAGGTGTTGCGGCCCGAGCAACGTCCAGAAGTTCAGAGCGACCACCGAGCCGATGAGGAGCACGACCGCGATGATCACACGACGCCGTCGCCGGCGTTTTCGCTTCGTAGCTCGGGTTCTCGGCGGCATCGATCTCTCTCTCGGGCTGAGCGAGCTGGATTGTCCTCGTTCGAGGAAGTGAATGCCAGCGGCCTCAGACCGAGGTGAGATCGGAATCGGAGCGGCGTACCTGTGGCGGTGACGAGACCCGCGCGACCGCTCGATCGCCGGTCCAGGTGACCCCGCGCTGGTGGTAAACCTTGAGGACACGCGGGCCGAGGCAGCTCGGCAGCTCGTAGGGAATCGTTCCCGCCAACTCCGCCAGATCTTCAGCGCGAATGCAGTGGTCGCCGCACTTGCCGATCAGCGTGGCGCGATCACCGACGTTCGCTCCCGGCACGTCGGTGACGTCGACCAGGGTGTAGTCCATGGTGACTCGGCCCACGACCGGCGCGCGCTGACCTAAGATCAGCACCTCGGCGCGGTTCGAGAGTCGGTGCGGATAGCCGTCGTGGTATCCGACCGGGAGGGTGGCCAGTCGCGTTCGCCGTTGGGTGACGAATGTTCCGTCGTAACTCACCCGAGAGCCCGCTTCGACGTCGCGGAGGTGAACGATCTGACTGTGCAGCGAGAGGGCGGGACGCGTGTCGGATTCCAGAGTGGACGCGTTCGACCCGAGCTGGCGCAGTCCGTAGATGAGGCCGCCCAGACGCACCATGTCGTAGCCGACGTCCGTACGGCGAGCGATCGTTTGCGACGCCGCGGCGTGCAGGGTCGGCAGCTCGATGTTTCGACGGTGGGCGGCGTCGATGAGTCGCTCGAATCGCGCCAGTTGGCGGTCGGTGAAGTCGTCGTCGCGCGGTGCGGCGAAGTGGGTCCCGATGCCACCGAGCTCTAGGTGCGGAGACTCGGCGATGCGAATGACGTAGTCGAGCGCTTTGGCCGGGGTCACGCCGAGCAGCGTCATGCCGGTGTCGACCAGTAAGTGCAGCCGAATCGAGCGACCGATCGAGCGCGCGTACTGTTCGAAGACGTCGACGCGCTCGGGGGAGTGGATCGTCGCGGTGATGTCGTGCTCGACGAGAGCAGGGATTTCGCCGTCGACCACCGCTCCCAGCACGAGGATTGGCGCGGTGATCCCGCGTTCGCGCAGTTGAATCGCTTCGTGCGAGTCCCCGACCCCGAGCATGGCGACGCCTTGGTCTTCGAGAACTTGCGCGATGGGTCCCGCACCGTGACCGTAAGCGTCGGCTTTAACGACACCGAGGATACGATGGCTGCCAGCACGTCCGACGCGTGGGCTCGACTCGTGTTGGCACGACTCAAGTTGGCACGATGGTGCCGAACGACCGAACGTGAGGTTCAACGCGTCGCGGCACAGAGCGAGGTTTTGTGCGATGACGTCTAGATCTATCTCAGCCCACACCCGGGGAAGGTGCATATATCGACTCCGTGGAGAACGTGCGGCGTGCACGCGAGTCCAGAACCAGGACTATGTCGGCGGTCAAGCGCCTCACGGCGACTGCTGACGTCGTTCTTCAGCTTCGGACGGGCGAAAGTAGACGGGCATGAGAGCGTGGGGATCGGACAAGTCATTCGCGGAACCAAGTTCGATCGCCAAGTGAAAGATACTCGACGCGTCGGGACTGTCCAGGCTCTCGTCGAGAAGTGTGAACGCTTCGGCGCCCGGTAGGGTTCTCGACCCGCTTCCGACCAACACCGTGTTGGGGTCGAGCGAAGCAAAATATGACGAGACCTCGGCCAGATGGTCCGCGTCGATTCGGACCACGCGCCTTGCGTCTCGTCGAAAGCGCGCGGCGTAACATGTGCCACGCCGAGCGTCGACGACGACGGCGAACTCTTGCCCGTCGTCGATCGCGTTCGATCCGATCACCGTCTGCGCGATTGCGGCTAGACTCGATATCCCACCGACACCGACCGGGGTCGTGCCGCATCCCAACGCCCACGCCAGAGACTTCGCCGCCGCGACGCCGACTCGGATGCCGGTGTAGGATCCAGGGCCGTGACTGACGGCAATCCGGGCGATCGACGTTCGGTCCAAGCCGGCTTCTTTCACCCCGCGATCGATCGCCGGATGCAATTCACGAGCGTGCACGAGTCCCGGTGGGAACAGGATCACCCGGCACTCGCCACCATCGATGGGTCCGAGGGCGACGGAGCCCTGGCGGTGGCTGGTTTCGATGGCGAGGAGGTGAGACACGGCGGCTCCGATGCGTTGGCTGCCCCAGCAGGGGGTTTAGAAGCCCCGCATGGAACCAAATCAGAACCGGGTTGGGAAGCGCGTTGTTTACAGCCGGCGGCTACGGGCAGCTTTGCACCAGGCAGGTAAGAGCATCGATCGTGGTGTCGAGGCCGCACGCGACGCTCGGCGGAGGGAGTGTCCCGGAGACGAACAAAGCAGAGAACAAGACGACCGCGTCCGTGACTTCGATGAAACCATTGTCGTCGGCGTCAGCCGCGTCCAAGCACGGTGGGATCGGGCTGCCTCCGATGTAGTTGTACGCCAGGGTGTAGACCGGGTCGGCCACGTTGACGACTCCATCCCCGTTACTGTCGCCCCGCAGGATGGTGTTCTGGGGTGGGGCCGGGGTGAGAAAGAGGCCCCCGGTCGCTGCGGCGAGCGCTTCGTAGAATGCGCACGCCGTGGGATCGAGGGTGAGACAGTAGGTGTGAACAGGGATTCCTGTCGGGATCCCCGCCAAGATTATCTCGAGCGTCACGTCGGGCGGGTGCATGGCGAGCGTCGTCGGCATGGAGTCGCCGACGAGAACGACGGACGTCGCCAGCCCGGCCGTTTCGATCATTGTGGTGGCCGCCAGGAGCCCGAGTGGCGTGTCGGTCCCGCCCGCGGGGGCGATCGCCTGAACGATCGATATCGCTGGGGTTATCGTGCTCGGCAGGGCAGGCTGCATGGGAAGTGAAATCACCGATTCGTTGAAAAACACGAGACCGAACTGATTGGTGCCGTCGAGTTGCACGAGTGTGTTCGTGAGTTCGGTCTGCAGATCTCCGAACAAGCCGTCCCACGTCATGCTGCAGCTACGATCGACGCACCAGACGAAGTTGTCGCCGGGCACGTCTACGCCGTAGAACGTGATCGGATCCGTTTGCGCACTAGCCCCTTTGGGCACTGCGGTGAGCGCAATCGCCACCGCTACGAGCGCGAGTCGCGACATGGTCCGTCGTTTTGCCCGTGGTACTAACGGTGCCGTTTTCGTGAAGCAAACCATCTCTCGCGGTCCTCCCACTGATGACCTAACTCTTCCCTGCACACTTGATACGCCGAAGACGAACTCGGCTCCCGGGTAACGCGCGATTTCAGGAAAACCCACGAGACACACCATTGCGTGAACTCTGCGCCACTCGCGATCTACCTAGCGCCGAACCGGGCCATGTGACGAGCGTTTGTGCCGAGTGATCACGACCGTCGCTTTGTGCGTGAGGTCACGGGCAAGTTGCCGGGGGGCAACTCAAGGAATCCCTTGTCGGATCGACGCCACAGTCGATAGTCGGCCCCGGAATCGCGTACCCGGTACCGAAGAGTGCAGTGAGGAGCTGGATTGGGTCGGCCAGGTCGAGCGCTCCACTATCATCGACGTCGGCGGCCGAAGGACACGTCAGGTCAAGGTCGAGAAACAACCCGTCGAGAATGGTCAGGGCGTCCGCAAGATCCGTTAACCCATCAAGGTTGGCGTCGCCCCGGCGAAAGAAGATGAGGGGATTGATCAGAACCGACCCATCGTTCGTTTGCAGAAATGTCGTCGGCGCCCCCAGTCCTTCTGGAATGAACTGAATCGACACTGGGGGCGATCCAAGAGTGTCGCAAAACTCGATCGAAGATAGGTGATCCGGCTCGGTCGAGATCACTTCGTACGTCGCCAGCTTGATCTCGGACGTTGCGGCGGGAAAGAACGCGCCAGGGCCGAAGAAAACGACACCAGCCGTCCAACCACCGTCAAAGAGATTCACCGTATTGAACGCGGGCGGATCGAGGACCAGCGCTAGTCCGTCTTCGACCGAAACGAGATCAAGCTCGGATGGATCGTGGCATGATCCGAATGACCATCCGTCCATGTCAGGATGGATCATCTCCGTGGTGACCGTGACGATCTCGCCATGGCTCGCAGTTTCATCAGAGAACGATGCTGTCACCGGCTGACCGGCCGCGAGTGGGCACCAGAGCAGCGCGACAGTGAGCAGTCCAAGTCGAGGAATCACGGCGCTTGTCCGTTCCTGTCATTAGTGGCTGGGGTTCAGCGAACCCAACATGGCGAGGAACTCTACGCCCATCGCTCGGGGTGTGCGTTCTTCTAGCCTCGGCCAGCCGTTGTGACTGACTATAGTGTACATATTCCGTGAGAACCCGATGAAGCACCCCATTGGGAGTCTCAATTCGCTTCGGACGAACTGCCAACTCGGCCCCGGTGACCAAAGCCCGGAAGCGACGGCTTCGCCGAGTTGCTTTCCGGGACGATGAAGAGGTGAGGGAGAAGGAAGAGGAATGCTCTCGGCCGCTCGGGGTCCAAACATGGATCGGAGGACGCCTCACCCCGCCCTGCCCGCTCCCATCGCATCGGCCCCGGTGACTTAGCCTGCAAGCGGAGGCTTCTCCGAGTGATGGGCCCGCGCGTGTACGTAATCCAATCACGGTCGGAGCGGACTCTCGCAACGTGCAGTTTCGAGAAAACTCAGAGGCACATGCGTGCGTGAACTCAGCACCACTCGCGATCGAGGAGTTCTCCGAGATCAAGGTGCGTCACCGCTCCGTCGTAGAGCGGAAGTTGTTCCACGGCGTGGCAGAGCTCTTCGGACACTGTGACGTGCCGCGCTTCGAGGGCGCGATCCGCGCGGGGTTCGTCGCGCAACGCAACACTCAACTCGGTCATCGGTGCTAGCCTCGATTTGCGATTGCGTCCTCGCCAAACCAACACTAGGTCGACCTCGGGCAGGATGAACTCTGGAGTTTCAGGCCACACCACGGCGACTTGTGGGGTGCCAAACACCTCGACGTAGGAGACGCACGGTGCAAACGGTTCCGTGTCGTCCTCGATCTCGAAGTTCCACCGCCAGGTGCGCTCGATAGTTTCGAACGGAAGAGTACGAAGGGGCGAAGAGTGATCAGAGCGGTTGGCGATTCGTGTCGAGTAGCCGGCCCGGTTTCCTGCGTCATACGACGTGAGGAAGGGCTCGGGGTCGAACGGGAGCGGGCGTGCTGCGTCGCCTTGTGGGTCGATGACGGAAAGCCCGAAGTGCCCCGCGAATCGAGCGAGTTCTTTGGCCGCTTCCAGCCCGAACACGTGCGGCTTGCCGTACTCGATAGTCATGACGACCGGCCACCGCGTGCTGTCGGGCGAGACCTCGAACCGTTCGTAGGTGAACGTCACCTCCGTGTTGGGATGCCGATACTCGACTTCGGTGTGAGTTTCCGAGGTGTCGTCCCGCCAACTCAACCACGGATGGTGTTGCACGTACGTATCGAACGCGGAGGCGTCGAATCGTTGCCCCGAACGAGACGATGAGAAGTAGATATCGTGGCTCATGTCGACTCGCCCGCCGTTTCGTTCCGATGCGGCCCGGTGTTGGAGGGGCCAGTGTGGGGTGCATCAGCGCGGGAAGGGTCAGTGCGGGGAGAGCCAGCGCGGCGCCGACCGCGCACCACGAACATTGCCACGATCATTCCGATGACGCTCCACTCCGTCGATGACTCACCTGGGAGGACGGGCTCGCCGCCGAGGGCGAGCGACGTCATCAGCAAACAACCGACCCCGATGATGGCGCCGATCGACACCCTGACTCGGCCCGGGCCGGCACCTTCTCGCACGCCGCTGTAGACGGCGAACAGCGCGAACGTCACCGCGGCGGCGGTGACCCACCCGACGTAGTTCGGAGAGTGGTACGCAGCCACGATCATCACGCTCACGAAGCCGGCGGCCGTTGGGAAAATCATCGCCACGCCAGTCACGATCCATAACGTTCGAAGAAGTCGACGGCGTTGCCGGCGTACTTCTCGACGTTGGCCAAAATGCCGGCTCGCTCTTCGGCGGTGGTCTCTCGAGCTATTCTCCCTGGTACTCCCCGAACCATGGAGTTGGGCGGAATCTTGGTTCCGGGTGGAACAACCGCTCCGGCCCCGATCAGTGAGCCTGCTCCCACCTCGACGTCTTCCAGAAGAATGGCACCCATACCGATGAGCGAGCCGGTTCCGATGTGACGACAGTGAAGGATAGCCCGGTGTCCGACCGTGACGTCGTCTTCGATGGTCAGCGGGATGCCCGGGTCGGCGTGCACCATCGTGAGGTCTTGGAGATTGACCCGTTTGCCGATGGTGATCTTGGCGTCGTCGCCACGAACCACGGTGGAGTACCACAGGCTAGCGCCCGCTCCGACTTCCACTTCACCGCAGACGACGGCGTTATCGGCGCAATACCAATCGCCACCGGGCTGCGAGATACGGAGGAAGTGGGACTGTTGGCGGAGATCGATATCGGGGGGAAGCATATGATTTATCCTCGTGCCTTTTCGACGAACGCTCGCACGCGGTCGAGCGACACCGGTCGATCCACGTCGCCGTCCTCTTTGAGGGCCGTACCGACGATCACCGCGTCCGCGATGGCGAGGGTCTCGTTCACGTTGTCGATGGTCACCCCGCTGCCCACGAAGAGCTGCCGGTCCGGTACCGCGTCGCGCACAATTTGAAGGTCGTCGAGATCGGTCGCTTCGCCGGTCCCGCTGCCTGTCACAATGAGACCGCGTGCGAATCCTCGGTAAGCGCAGTCCTTTGCAGCTGTGGCAAGGTCGAACCCGTACGGTGGTGTCGCGTGTTTGACCGCCACGTCGGCGATGATATCAACGCCGGCCTCGAGCTCTCGACTGCGGCGAAGGGTCTCGGCCGCCCGCCCTTCGATGGCGCCCTGGTCGGTGTATTGGATTCCCGTGTGCACGTTGACTCGTATGAAGTCGGCGTCGGCTGCGTTGGCAATCGACAGGGCTGACATGGCGTCGTTGCGCAAGACGTTGATTCCGATCCACGGTCGGGTCTCGAAGGAGTCGCCGACGCTTCGCAGCTCATGAGCAATGATCGCCATCTCGGCTACGACGGCTGCGTCGACGTGATCCTTATAGAACGGCCGGTCTCCGAAGTTCTCGACGATGAACCCGTCGAATCCACCTTCGAGGAGCTGGGTCGCGTCGTGTCGCGCTTCGCCACGAACGTCTCGGTCGTGGTGATACGCGGGGCTTCCCGGCAGCGCGCCGAGGTGGACGACTCCGATCAGAAGCTTGCTCGCCGAGGGCTCACTCCAGCGCGTCGGTCGCCAATGCTCCGTGCCGTCGGAGCGAGCGCTCTCTTTCAACCACCTCGTCTTGTGCTCCACGTCACCGCCCTTCGCTGTTGATTCTCGGGTCCCGCCGGAATTGTTCAACGTTGTTGGTTCCGGGCGGCTTCGCCTCGGTAGAATTTCGCTTTGCTCGCCCCCGATGGATCTCCGAGAAGCGGAAGGCGCCGACGCATGGCCGGATCATCGCCAGAGCAGCCCAAGCGGCCGCGTCGGGTTGTCGTGACCGGCGCCACCGAAGGCATCGGACGCGGGATAGCCGAAGTGTTGGCCGAGGCGGGCCACATGGTCGGCTTGACGGCGCGCAGTCAGGAAGCGCTCGACGCCCGCATTTCGGAGCTAGCTCACCGAGGGCGACGGGCGTGCGCCGCCGCCGGGGACGTGCGCGATGCGGTGCAGACGCGGGCGGTGATGAGAGCGCTCGGCTCCGCTCTGGGCGGATTGGACGCGGTCGTCGTCAACGCCGGCATCGTTTCGCGAGCGTCCATTCTGGAGATCACCGACGCCGAGTGGCGGGATCTCGTCGACACCAATCTGCACGGCGCGTTCAACACGATTCGCGCCGCGCTGCCCTTCTTTGTCGAGAAGACGACTGCCGCCCAGCCGGCCGGCGGCCACATCATCGTCGTGTCGTCGATCTCCTGGCGGCTGCCGCTGGCCCCTGGCAGCGGCTACGCGGCGACCAAGTACGCGGTGACGGGGCTGGCGGAGTCGCTGTTCCTCGAGCTTCGCGAACTCGACGTCAAGGTGACGACCGTTTATCCCGGCTCCGTCGCGACGCCGTCGCACCGAGAGCCCGGCAGCGACGATTCGTGGAAAGTGACGCCACGGGAGGTCGGTGAGGCGTGTCGATCGGTCCTCGAGACCCGTCGAGAAAACGTCATCAGCCGCCTCGAGATCCGTCCATTGCGAAAGCCGCGTTGACCGCCCAGCGAGCTGCGCTCGAGGTCCGCTGACCACGATCGCCAGAAATCCAGCTGCCCTATGGACCTGTCGCGTCGAAATGAGAGAATGCTCGATCGTTTCGCGCCGGCAGTGGCGGATTCATGCGCTGCAAGATCATTCCGGTGAACCATTTACGTAGTAGCCTCTGGTCGAGGAGTCGCGTGGCCCGTCCGACCGTCATCGCAGGGAACTGGAAACTCAATCCTCCGCGGGAGCAGGGCGAGGCTCTGTACCGCGATGTGGTGGTTGGGATTTCGGAGCGATCACTACCCGCCAACGTGCAGGTCGCGATCTTTCCGCCGGCTCCGTATCTCGGTGGTTGGGCAGGTAGTTCTGGCGATTTGATCGTTGGCGCTCAGGATGTCGCTTCGGAATCGTGGGGCGCTTTCACCGGTGCCCTGGGAGCAGAACTGCTCCGTGGTTTTGGCGTGACTCACGTCTTGATTGGTCACTCGGAGCGGCGACATCACTTCGGCGATACCGATGCGACCTGTCGGGCAAAGTTAGAGGCGGCGCGTGCGGCTGGATTGATTCCGGTTCTGTGCGTCGGCGAGACCGAGCCGGAGCGGGACGCGGGTGAGACGTTTGATATCATCCGTCGTCAACTCGACGGTGCTTTGGAAGCGCAGTCGGTCGCAGAACCGCTGGTGATTGCGTACGAGCCGGTTTGGGCGATTGGGACGGGAAAGACGGCCACCCCAGAAATGGCGGCCGAAGCGCACCGTTACTTGCGTCACTCGCTTCGTGAGAAGTGGAACGCTGAGTTTGCGGACGCGACCCCCATCCTGTACGGCGGTAGTGTGAAACCGAGCAACGCAGCAACACTGCTCGGAGACGCGGATATCGACGGCGCGCTGATCGGCGGCGCCAGTCTCGACGCGGAATCGTTTCTTTCGATTCTCGACGCGGCGATCCCGCGCTGAGAGACGTGAACGTCCGCTCTGACGCACCAGCGTCGAGCGCGGAAACAATGGCGGCACCGGACTGGTCCGAAGCGGCGCAGGTCGGTGATGCAGAAAACAAGTGACACGGAAGCGGCACTGACATGGGATTCACGCTCGGCTTGGTCTACTTCGTCATCGCAGCAATCTCGCTGCTCCTGATCGGCCTCGTTCTGATTCAGGACTCGAAGGCGGGCGGCCTCTCGGCCGCGATCGCGGGTGGTGGCGATTCGTTTGTTGGCGCTTCCGCAAACGCGGGCATCACCAAGATCACCGCGTACCTCGCGACAGTTTTCATTCTGCTTTGTCTGGTGGCTGGGGTCCTGAATCAGAAGGACAAGAACAGCTCGCTGGGGACAGAAGATCCCGGCGCACAGCAGATCGGCGCCGGTGACCCCGGGTCGACGCCGGGCGAGGGCGGAGCGACGCCGCCGACTGGCGCTGGTGTAACGCCGCCGACCGGCGACGGTGTGACTCCGCCTACGGGTGACGGTGTGACTCCGCCTACGGGTGACGGTGCGAAGCCGCCCGCGGGTGACGGAACGACCGGCGGAACCGGGACGGGCGGAACGACTCCCCCGACGACTGACGGCACAACGACGCCGCCGACCGGCACGGGATCCACTGGCGGCACCGACGGCTCCGGAGGCTAGGTGACCGCCTCTCTCCGCAGCATGACAGGCTTCGGCTCCGGATCCGGGGAGTCCGAGGCGTATCGAGTTCGCGTCGAGGTGCGATCGGTCAACCACCGCTATTTGAAGATCACGGCCCACGTGCCCGACTCGCTGCCGCGCTTGCAGCACCGGGTCGAGGAGCTGATTCGCGGCCGTTTCGGCCGGGGATCGTTCAACGTCACGTTGAAAATCGAAACCCTCGGTGGTCGCGCCGACAGTTTGATCGACCGAGATCGAGTTCGAACGTTGCACCGTGAGCTTTCCGAGGTGCACCGCGAACTGACGGGCAGCGACGACGCGCCGGACGTGTCGATCACCGAGCTGCTGGCGGTAGAGGGCGTCTTACGATCGTCGCAGCACTCTGAACCCGACCTCGACCAGATGCTGAAGGTTGCGGAAGGGGCGCTCGACGAAGCACTTGGCGCGCTGACCGAGATGCAGGACCGCGAAGGCGGCCACTTGCGCGACGAGATGCGCAGCATTGTCGACTCGATCGCGGGGCGGCTCGACACCATCGACGCGGCGCTCCCCGCGGCGGCTGAAGAGAACAAAGAGCGCTATCGTGCGCGCTTGAAGGACTTTTTGGTCGGAACCGGCGTGGAGCCGGCCGAGAGCGATGTTTTGAGAGAAGTGGCGTTCCTCGCCGAGAAGGCCGATATCACAGAGGAGATCGGTCGCCTCCGCGGGCATTTCGATCAGTACTGGCACGGTCTGAAGACCGGCGGTCGGATCGGAAGAAAGCTGGACTTCCTGACTCAGGAGATGTTCCGCGAAGCGAACACCATGGCCGCGAAGGTCAACCAGTTCGAGGTGGCCCGAGACGTCCTGGAAGTGAAAGCCGACATCGACCGGCTTCGCGAGCAAACGCAGAACATCGAGTGACGGAGGAGGTCGCCGTGCACGATACGCCGACCGCGGATCGAACGGACGACGAGCAACCGATGAGTGTCGAGCTGCCCAAGACGGGACAGTTGACTGTTATTTCGGGCCCCTCCGGGGTCGGGAAGACTGCGGTCTGCGACGCTCTACTGAAGAGGTTCGACTGTGAGCGCGCGGTCACGGCGACCACGCGAGCTCCCCGAGAAGGCGAAGTCCACGGGGTCGACTACTTCTTCTACGAGACCGAGGATTTTCGGCGCGAGGTCGGCGAGGGATTGTTCCTCGAACATGCCGAGGTCTACGAGAACTGGTACGGTACTCCGTTGCTGCCGATTTCGGCGCAGCTCGAGTGTGGTTCCACGGTGCTTCTGAACATCGACGTTCAGGGGGCCACCGAGTTGATGGACCGCGGGGTTCCCGCCACGTTCGTCTTCTTGGATCCGCCTAGTTTCGAGGAGCTCGAGCGGCGACTACGGTCGCGGCAGAGCGACAGCGAAGAGGCGATTTGCAAGCGGTTAGAGACCGCGCGCGCCGAGCTCGGCGAAGCAGAGCGGTACCACCATCGGGTGGTCAATGATACATTGGACGACGTGGTTGCTGAGATTGCGCAGCTTTTGGGGCTTACCCAAGAGTCTGGTGACTGACACAGTCGAAATAATGCGGTGAGTGATCGAACGACGGGGGAATACCCTCGGCGACCGGTCACCCAACACCGTCTTGAGAAGGGAGCACCTCCGGATGCTCGACATCGATATCGAGGATCAGTTGGTCCTGAAGGTCGGCGGCAAACTCCGACTCACCTCGCTGATGCAGAAGCGAATGATTGAGCTCAAGCGTGGAGCTCGTCCGCTGATTCTGCGCGAGAAGAGTGCGAGTCTGCTCGACGTGATCGTTCAGGAGATCCTGCAGGACAAGATCGACCTCGCTCCGCGCGAGGAAGTCGACACCACCTTCCTCGACGGTCAGCGCCGCGTGCGCAAGACCGAGGAGGGGACCGACAAGGCGATCTACGGTTCGGATCTCAAGCGCATCAAGGAGCAGCGAATCAAAGAGCTCTCCGCACTGCTCAACCCGACCAAGAAGTAATCACGTCCCATGGACGTCGATCTTCCCACTGGTCGATCCGAAGAATTCGCTGGCCGCACCATTCTCCTGGGCGTCACCGGGGGAATCGCTGCCTACAAGAGTGCCGCGTTGGCGTCCGCCTGGACCCAACGCGGCGCTGTTGTTCGGGTGTTGATGACTCGCGCGGCGTCGAAATTCGTCACTCCTCTCACCTTTCAGTCGGTGACGCGACAGCCGGTGGCCGCCGATATCTGGCGAGCCGAAGAGGCGGGCGGCTATCGGCCCGAGCATATCGACGCCGGTGATTCCGCCGATCTGTTCCTCGTCGCCCCCGCCACCGCGGACTTCTTGGCGCGCGCCGCGCACGGATTTGCCGACGACATCGTCTGTTTGACCTTGCTCGCCCACCAGGGTCCGGTGGCGTTTGCACCGGCCATGAACGACAAGATGTGGGCGCACCCCGCCGTGCAGGCCAACGTCGACGTCCATCGCCAACGCGGAGTGCACGTAATCGAGCCGGGTGAGGGTCACCTTGCGTGTGGTTCGGTCGGGCCGGGCCGGTTGGCAGAACTGTCCGAGATCGATCGTCAGGTGACGGCGATCTTGACGAGCGCCTAGCTAAGCTAGAGGTCGCACCTCGAGCTGAGGCGCTGCTCGCCGGCTGGTTGGGTCGCACGCACAAGGCACCTTGGCTCACTCACGGAAACTTCCGATCGATGAAACGACCGCAAACCATCCTCGTCTCCGCTGGCCCCACTCGGGAGCGGTTCGATGACGTTCGCTTCCTGTCCAATGGCTCGACCGGCGGCATGGGAATCGAAGTGGCCCGGGCTCTGTTCGAGGCAGGATTTGGGGTCGAGCTGTTTCTCGGCCCGACGCATCTCGCGCCGCCCCCCGGAGTCAGTGCGCATCGATTCGAGACCGCGGTCGAACTCGAGGCGCTGGCCGCTGAGCATTGGCCGAATGCACACGGCTTCGTGGCAACGGCTGCCGTCTGTGACTACCGTCCCGCCGAGCGGATCGACGGTAAGCGCAAGAAGGAGCCGGGAGATTGGAACGTGAGACTCGTCCGGAATCCCGACGTCATCGCCAACCGCGGCCGTGACAAAGGTGACCGGATTACGGTCGGCTTTGCACTCGAGAGTCTCGTCGACGAAGCGGATCGCGTCGCCGAAGCGCGCCGCAAACTCGAAGCGAAGTCTCTCGACGTGATTATTCTGAATGGCCCGGCTAACATGGGCAGCGACCGGGGAGACTTCGTGTGGATCGAATCGGATTCATCGAGCCGCGCTGCCCAACGTGCTGGGGAAGCGAGTGCTTCGGAAGCGAGTACTCCCGGAGCGACTCCCGCCGAACTCGGGCGGAGTCTGCTGGGAGTCGACAAACGAGACCTTGCCCGCCGTATCGCTAAGTACTTCGTTCAACGCTTCGCCTAACTGTGCTGAGGTCGGCCTGGTTTCTCGAAGTGGTCGCGGAGTTCGTGTCATCGCTGACCACCCCGTCGGTTTGATGGTGCGAAGAAGATCAATCGCCCGACAGGAGCCCCTGCGAGATGGCGCGTGCGCTGAACGAAGAATCAAACGACGTCGAAACCGGCCGTCGAAGCATCGCGAACGAAGTCGGGGCACTGGCGCTCTTGGCGCTGACCGCCTTCTTCTTCATCAGCCTCTACAGCGAACACGACGTCGCCGCCTCCGCGAGCGCGTTGCAGAACGCCTGCGGCGCCATCGGCCACTATCTCGGCGGCACGGTGATGGCGTTTCTCGGTCTGATTGCGTCCTACGTATTGGTGGGCGTCTTCACGATCTGGGCCTTGTGTCACTTCTTCAACGTTCGCATCGTCGGTTGGGGCTGGCGGCTGTTTGGCGCCTCGCTCGTCATGCTGGCCACCGCTTCGCTCGAGTTCGTGTTGATGGACGTCCCGTTCTTCGACGCCTCCTACGACCCCGCGATCGGCACCGCCTACTTCAAGGGTGGCTACTTCGGAGACTACTTCGGGCGCCTGTTCGTCGATCAGTTCGGCCGCACCGGACTCTATATTGTTTGCGCGCTATTCCTCGCGATCGGCGTCGTATTCGTCGCCGACGTCCGAGTCTCACCGCTGGTCCGGCTCATGTTTTGGCGCGGCCGCGAAGCGGCGGTCGAGGTGGGCCGCCGGGTGCCCGGCATGATCGAGCAGCTCAAGGAACGGTTGCCCAAGCGACAGCCCGCGCCGGAGCCCGAGGTCGAGAAGCCGACCAGGAAGAAGGCGGCGAGCAAGGCGAAGAAGACGAGCACGGACGACGAGAAGGAAGAGAAAGACGCAAAGAAGGCCAGCGCTACGAAGAAGGCGTCGGGCAAGAGTGCGTCCGGAACCAAGACCAGCAAGAGAACGACAACTCGATCGAGCACCAAACCGGTGACCGCACCTCCGGTCGAGGAAGCGGCCGAAGAAGTCGAAGAAGAAGAACTCGAAGCAGAGGTCGTCGAGGTCGAGGAGTCTGACGACGCTGACGACGCTGACGACGCTGACGACGAAGGCGAGTGGGAGTACGAAGAAGAGGGCGAAGAAGACGAAGGCGAGTGGGAGTACGAAGAAGGCGAGGAAGGCGAAGAAGGCGAGTGGGAAGAGGGCGACGAAGCTGACGAGGAAGGCGACTCTGAAGCGGAAGACGAAGAGGAAGAGGAAGCCGAGGCGGAAGCGGAAGAAGCCCCCAAGGTCGAGCGCAAGATCCTTCTGAGCAGTCGCCCCGCCGAACCGGAAATCGATCCCAACAAGTTCGAAGAGACGCAACTGTCTCTCGCCGGGATGTATACCTTTCCGCCGATCGAGTTCCTCGCCGATCCCGCGGTCGTCAACCACGACGAGGGGCGCGACGAACTCGAAGTCGTGGCGCTGACCATCGAGCGGACGTTGGCGTCGTTCAAGATCGAGTGCCAAGTCGTCGAGGTGCAGCGCGGTCCGTCGATCACCCAGTTCGAGCTATCGCTCGCGGCAGGAATCAAGGTTCAGCGTATCGTGGCGCTCTCGGACGATCTCGCCATGGCGCTCTCGGCCCGAAGTATTCGCGTGGTCGCTCCGATCCCCGGGAAGAACACGGTCGGTGTCGAGGTTCCGAACCGAAAGCGTGAAGTCGTCTGCTTGAAGGAGCTGCTGCTTTCCAAGAGCTACGCCGAAAGTGATCAGCAGATCCCGCTCATGTTGGGGAAAGACGTCTCGGGAGAGCCCATCGTCGTCGACCTCGCCGCTATGCCGCACCTGTTGATCGCCGGGTCGACCGGATCCGGAAAGTCCGTCTGCATCAACGCGATCATCGCGTCCATGCTCATGACGCGTCCGCCCGATGACCTGAAGCTGATCTTGGTCGATCCGAAGATGGTCGAGCTTTCGTTGTTCGAGGATATTCCCCACCTGCTCACGCCGGTGATCACCGACATGAAGAAGGCGCCGGCCGCGCTCGACTGGGTGGTACGCAAAATGGAGCAGCGCTACGCGCTCATGGCGAACGCGGAAGTGCGCAACATCAAGAGCTACAACGCGCTCGACAAGAAGACCATCTTCGAGCGACTCGCGCCCAAGATCGGTCACGAAGACGCCGAGAACGCGCCCGAGCACTTGCCGTACATCGTGGTGATCATCGATGAGCTCGCCGACCTCATGATGACCGCGTCGAAGGAAATCGAGACGTCGATCATTCGCTTGGCGCAGAAGTCGCGCGCGGTCGGGATACACGTGATCCTGGCGACGCAGCGTCCGTCCGTCGACGTGATCACCGGCTTGATCAAGAGTAACTTGCCGTGCCGCATCTCGTTCATGGTGGCGAGCAAGATCGATTCGCGCACGATTCTCGATCGCAACGGCGCCGACAAGCTGCTCGGCCAAGGAGACATGCTCTACATGGGACCCGGCAGCTCCATGCTGATTCGCGCGCAGTCGACGTTCATCTCCGACAAGGAGATCCGCAAGATGACGCGTTTCCTCAAGAAGGAAACGAACCAAGAGTTCTCGAAAGAGATCGAAGGGTTCCTCGACGCCGGCGGCAACGCGCCTAGTGGCGACAGCGGCCAAGACGATGACATGTTCGACCAAGCGGTTCGCATCGTTCTCGAAAGCCAGCGCGGTTCTGTCTCCCTCCTGCAACGGCGCCTAGGAGTCGGGTACACCCGCGCTTCGCGCCTCATGGACATCATGGGAGAGCGCGGCATCGTCGGCCCGTTCAAAGGGTCCAAGGCGCGAGAGGTCTTCTTCACAATCGAAGATTGGGAAGCGAACCAAAGCGAGTAGCCGTTGGTGACGGACTATCGCTTACTAGCTGAGATCTACGAGCCGCTGGGCCAGCTGTACACCGGTGGCGCCATCCGAGCCATGAAGCGCGCCGCCGCCGCGAGGCTCGGTCCCGGTTCGCGCGTCCTCTGTGTCGGCGGAGGCGCGGGCGAAGAAGCACTGTTCGCCGCGCGGGCCGGGGCGAAGGTGACGCTCTTGGATCGTTCCCGGGACATGTTGGCGACCGCGCGACGCACCCACGGCAACAGTCCCGACGCCAGCTCACTCGCCATCGACTACGTCGAAGCCGATCTCGACGACTTTCCTGCCGCCGCACCTTACGACTACGTTTGGTCGCACTTCTTTCTCAACGTGTTTGCGCGCCAAGAGGCACAGCGGAAGCTCGACCGACTCTCCGAGTTCGTCGTGCCCGGCGGTTCGCTGGTCGTCAGCGACTTCGCCCCCGGCGGTTGGCTGCGGCAGCTCTACTTCGGACTCCCTCTCGTTGCGTTTTGGGCGCTGACCGGCAACGCGTGGCACGCGATCTACGACTACTCGCAGTGGCGGGCCGGCGGTTTGGATCTCGTCGGTGCAGAGCCCTTCCCGCTGTTCGGGTGGGGGCCGCGCTGGTTAACCCAGTGGACATGGCGCGCGTGATGGAGCGACGCTGAGATTCGCGGGAAGCGCAGACTGCGCGGCTTCGCTGGATGATTGATCAGGGCTCTCGCGATTGCTATGCGTAGCCAGCCGTTCGTTCAGGTCTTGGGGCCCGAATCACTGGAGCTGAATCGCAAGGCTATGTGTTGGTCGTTGGTCACAGGATAAGGCGCCTCGAAGGCGTTCTTGCCACGCCACGATGCGCCCTGCAAAGATCCGCCCTGCAAAAGCGCCGTCGCCGCGCCTTACCGGATGACGCACCATCACGGCGTGTGGTTCAACGCTGGGGGGTCACGAGGCAACAACCTGAACGCCATGGCTGGCGACGTCTAAAACTCCAGCCTATGAGGCCGGGCTAGAGGTGCGGCCGGAAAGTGCAGGTGCGGTGAGTGGTGGAGTTCGGCGGAAGATTGCCGTTCGTAATTTGCAGGCGAATTGGCTGATTCGTTGAAGATTACGAATGGTGAGATTCCGTCGAAGACGGCCGCGCACCGTGCCTCTGACTTTTCGGCCGGGCCTCTAGGCCGGGTCTGCAACTTGGCGCTCGTTCACCGCGGCGATCGCTTCGATGAGTTCTTGGCGATCGATCGGCTTGGAAATGAAGTTGTTACAGCCGGCGTCCAGGGCGCGCTGGCGATCGGCCGTCATCGCGTTGGCCGTGAGCGCGATGATCGGCCCCGTGTATCCGCGCGAGCGCAACTCGCTGGTCGCGGAGTATCCGTCGAGTATCGGCATTTGCATGTCCATGAGGACGACGTCGAACTCTGCTGCGGTATCGAGCAGGTCGACCGCCTCCTGGCCGTTCTCCACGAGCGTCATCGTGGCCCCTGCCCCCTCGACGAAGTGAGTCACCAACCTACGGTTGTCGGGGCCGTCTTCCGCCAACAGCACTTGGATTCCGGCGAGCGCGGTCTTGCTGGGTTTGCCGGACTTGGTCGGCTGGGCGGAGACGCTTCCGACGAGCGTTGTCCACTCGACGAGTCCGGCGGGTCGTAAGTCACCGTCGGAAATGTCGCCTGTTGCGATCGTAATCTCGAAGCAGCAACCACCGGACGATTGTGGCCGCAGAACGACATCGCCTCCTAGCCGTCGTGCCAGCTTCTTCGAGACTGGGAGCCCTAACCCGGTCCCCCCGTACTTGCGCGTAACGGTAGAGTCTGCCTGTCGGAACGGTTCAAACACCTGGCTCGCGTGCTCAGCCGGGATTCCGATTCCGGTGTCGCTGACGAGAATCTCGATGCGTTGCTGATCGAGGAACGCGGTCAGGCGGATGTCGATCGCGCCGTCGTGCGTGAACTTGATTCCGTTTCCGACGATGTTGAACATGATCTGCCGGAGTCGTGTCGGATCGGATTGGATCAAGTTGGGGATCGGAGTCGTCGCTTCGACCCGGAGAGTGACGTTGTTTTCAGCCGCGGTTGCCGAGAGTAACTCGACGACGCCGCACACTATATCGAGGGGCTTCACGTTTACGGACTCGACGTCGAGATGCCCCGCTTCCAGCTTCGACAAATCGAGAAGGTCGTTGATCAGTGCGAGGAGATGGTCCCCGTTCCTACGGATTGTCTGCACGGCGTCCGTAATCTCGTGATCTTGCCGGTCGCCGGTGAAGATGAGGTCCGCGTAGCCGAGAATCGAAGTCATGGGTGTGCGAATCTCGTGGCTCACGTTGGCCAAGAATTCCGACTTATGTCGACTCGCCACGTTCGCTTCCTCGAGCGCAGCTTGCAGAACCTTGCGGTTCTTCGAGAAGCGGCCAAGAGCGCAGAGTGTCGACCCGAGCGCGAGAAGTACCAGCGTCCCGAGCGCAGACTTCATGAGGTCGGACCGCTTGTTGGAGGCGACCAAGTCGGCCAACCAACTTGCCTCTGGAGTGACCAGGACGTTAACGCCGCCCCCCTCGAGCACCTCGAATTCATCCACCCTGGCTAGGGCGAGCCACTCGGACTCGCCGCCTTCTGTTTGCCGCTCCACTAGGATCGTATCGGTGGTGCCTTGACGAAGGCCCTGCAAGGCCGGGATCAACGCTTGCTCGTCGAGAGGGGCCCCGACGAGGCTAGCGTTGATACTCTCGTCGAAGAAGCGGCCGTCGTCGCCGACGAACCACCGCCCCCCGACGACTCCGATCGATGCCTCGAGAAGGCGGGTGAGTCGCGAGAATCGCATTCGGCTACTCACGAGGCCCACTCGGACTCCATCGATGATGATCGGAATAGAGATCGCGACCGAGAGCCCTGACGAGTCGAAGAAGGCCGGAGTGATGTCGCAGGTCAATTGGAACTCGATCGATTCCGTGCGGCTCGCATCGCGAAGGCAGGATTGGATGATGTCCCGCTTGGAGAAGTCGCTCGCCAGCACTCGGTTCAACCGGCTCGTGGGTACGGGCGTCCCGTCGGCGTAGATAGTATTGATCGCCAAGATCTCACCATCCGCGTCGTAGAGTGCGATCGTGTCGATCTCAGTCGCGCTGACGATTGCCTGGTTGCAAACTTCGTACAGGCGATCCACGTCTCGTGATGATACTGCGTCGATCACGTCGGGGTCCGACGCGGTGATTCGGGTGCGTTCCCGGGCCGGGCTCACACAGCGAACCAAGTTTGTGCGAATTTCGTTCGCGTCTTGGAACAACGATTTACGGATCGTCTGAGCGACTAGCGGTTCGTTGTCCGATTGCAAGAAGTCTGAGACGCCCCGAACTCCGACGAGAGCGGCGACGCCAATGATGGTTAACCCGAGCGCAGCCAAGACCTTGGACGAGAGCGTTGATAGAACCTTAGAGTTCATAACCACATCGAAATTTCTTGCCGGTGTGTGAGAGCTACTCCCCCCCTTATCGGTCTCCGTGTTTTCCGCGCTTGAGGTGATTCGTGTCAAAGGTACGGAACACGCCGCCGTGGCGGCTGAGCGGGGGTGGGCTTGGAGATACGGCGCAACTCCAGAGGGCCCGATAAGATGCGGCTTGGCGGACCGTGATCTTCGCGGTCGTCAGGTGACTGCGCTGGGATGAGCCGATACGCTACCTGTTAGAGCGAAGCGAGGGGAAGCGGCATGCGTCGAATCATGGTTGCGGTGTTGTTGGGGTTGTTGGGGTTCTTGGGTTTGGGCCACGCGTGGGCCGGAGACGCAGAGCCGTACCGCTACTTCGTGCCTACAGTGACCGTTCCGTACTCGCCGGAGAGCGGTGACGTCACGATCGTGCTCGGCGTGTCGATCGGCGAAGAGCCTCCCTTGGTGGGACCGGGGTTCACCCAGGGTTTCTCCATGGGGCTAGCCCACAGTTCCAGCGTGATTCAAGCGACGGCGGTCGACCACGTCGGCCAGCTGTCTGCCCTGTCCGACGGCGCCGGCCCCTCCTTCTTCTCGGCCAACTTGCTTCCCGACGGCTGGACGCTGGGTGTCGTGTACTCGTTCTTGGGCGGAGTCTTTATCGAGTTTGACGTTCCGACGGAAGTGGTCGAGGTCACGTTCGAGACGCAAGGGGCTTTGGCCGGAGACGAAGACGGCGAGACCGTCGATCTCAATTGGTCGAACTTTCTGGGAAGTCCTCCGGTATCGAATGTCGTCGTCGTCAATGGGGCTAGCCTTCCCGCCGCTTTCAGCGATGGCGCTATTATCTTTACCGTGTTCGCACCACCGCTGTTCGTTCGCGGAGACTGCAATATCGATGGCGGCGTCGATATCGCCGACGGCATCTTTGTGTTGAACGCGTTGTTTCAGGGTGGGCCGGTCGGCAGCTGCGACGACGCCTGCGATGCGAACGACGATGGGAACTCGTTCGACATCTCCGATGCGCTGTACGTGATCAACTATCAGTTGCTCGGCGGCCCGGCCCCGGCCGCGCCATTCCCGACGTGTGGAACTAGCGTCGTCCCAGCGTGCGATTCGTACGACGCTTGTGACTGATCCGAGAACGGCTACGTCTGGGCGCGACCGCGGCGACCGGGCCTCGGACGTTCTGAGCGCGTTCGGTCGGGCTGCGTTCGGGTGGGCGGTGCGGCGCAAGCTGTGGGTCTCGGCCGGAGTGGCGAGCCTCGGATTGGTGACGGGGACCCTGCTCGGGATCCCGCTCAATCCCAGCGCGATCGCGCTTCTCTACTTCTCGGCCTTGGCGATTTACTCCATCGACGACGTTTTCGACGCCTCCCTCGACGTGCCGCGGCGAGCAGTGCCGGTTCGATCGATCGCGTACACGGTGGTCGGACTCCTCGTCGTCTGCGTCGCTCTTCATGCGGCCCCTCCGTCGACTCGCGTTCTCGTGACGGTGGGCGGATTGGTGTGCTTGGGCTACGGGGCTCCGCTTCCGTTGGCGCGACTGCGGCGGTTGAAGGAGATCCCTGGTATCAAGGGTTGGTGGATCGCCGGTGCCGTGACGACCGCAACCATCGGAGTCCCTTTGTCCTACCAGCCATGGCCGGTCGGGCTACCGGGGGAGTGCGCGGGGCTCGCGGGCGTGTTGTTTGTCGTTACCTACACCAATGTGCAGCTGTTCGACATTCGTGACCTCCGTCGAGACGCTCGCAGCGGGGTCCCGACTCTGCCGTGTCTCATCGGGGTCGAGCGCACGAAGTGGCTGCTGTTCGGCGTGCTGGCGTTGACGGCGTCGGCGCTGGCGACGCTATCGCTGGCCGGTCTTGTGAGCTGGCACCCGGTGTATTGGGTGGGAATCGGCCTCAGTGTCGTTTCGGTTGCGAGACTCGGTCCGGCGACCCCGCGCTTGATCTTCGACCTCTGGGCGGATGGTGCGCTGATCGTGCTCGGCCTCTTGTCCGTGGTGCTGGGGTCGCTGGCTTGACGGATCTACTGGTTGGCTGATCGCCCGGCTTGGTTGAATATCTGTTTGGCTGATCGCCTGGTTGACCTGGTCGCGCTGGGGCGCTACACCCGCACTCATGACCACTCCACCTAAGTCCACTAGCGTGCTGTTCGTCTGTCTCGGAAACATCTGCCGGAGCCCGCTCGCCGAAGGTGTGTTCATTCATCAGGCGAAGGAGCGCGGGATCGACGCGCAGTTCCACGTCGACTCCGCTGGTACCGGGAATTGGCACGCCGGTGATCTCGCCGATGCTCGTATGCGCGAGACGGCGACTCGACACGGAGTTCACCTTCCGAGTCGAGCGCGTCAAGTCACCGCCGCGGACTTCACGACGTTCGACCACATCATTGCCATGGACGAATCGAATCGACGCGACCTGATCTCGGTCGGCGCCCCGAAGGCGAAAGTTCGCTTGCTGCTGGAGCTCGATCCGCAGGCCGCGGTTCGCGAAGTACCCGATCCGTATTACGGCGGACCCGAAGGATTCGAAGAGGTGTTTGCGCTGGTCGACTCTGCGTGCAAGCTTCTCCTCAGCGAGCTGGCCGAGTGAATCATCCCGCTATTCGAGCAGCGGTGGCGGCGTCCCGCGGCGATTGTGCTATTCGTGATATCGAGAGCATGAGTGGGGGGTGCATTCACGCCGCCTACCGTGTGACGCTCGACGATGGCGAGGTTATCGCGGCGAAGCAAAACGATGCGACTGCCCGCGGCATGTTCGAGCAAGAGTGCGAAGGGCTGCGAGCGCTCGCCAGCGCCAACACCGTACTCGTCCCCGACCCGATCAGCGTGACCGTGCACAGCGGCAGCGCGGTGTTCCTCATGTCCTACCTCGAGCCGGCGGAGCCAGGGCCGAGCAGCTGGGAGGCGTTCGGCCGCGAACTGGCGGCACTACACCAGTCACCTATTCGCGGGGCTGAGAGTGCGAAGTACGGGTTCTCCATCGACAACCACATTGGTTCGACTCCGCAGCGCAACACTTGGTGTGATAGCTGGGTCGAGTTCAACCGAGTGCATCGCTTGGGGTACCAAGTCGAGTTGGCAGCCGCGAAGGGGACGCTCTCCGTCGGTGAGCGAAAGACGTTCGAGTCGCTGATCGACCGCCTCGACCAGTGGATTCCCGACCAACCGAAGCCCGCGCTCCTGCACGGCGATCTCTGGTCGGGCAACGCGCTATCGGCGCGGTGCGAAGGCGGGGAGCCTCGAATTGCCGTGATCGATCCCGCTCCGTATGTCGGTGACGGCTGGGCCGACATCGCCATGATGAAGCTCTTCGGTGGTTTCTCTTCGCAGTGCCATCGCGCTTATGCGGAATGCAGCGACGATCACGGTTCTGCCGAAGACCGCATCGACATCTACCAACTCTACCACGTGCTCAACCACGTGAACCTGTTCGGCACCAGCTACGTCGGACAAGCGCTCGCCATCGCCCGCGGCCTGGGTGTCTAGCCCGGACTCATAGGTTGGAGTTTAGTGAGCGATCGGGAGTGTGGCACTCCTCAGGGATGGAGGAGGTACCTGGGAGAGCTGACAGCTTGGCGGCTTTGGCGGTCCTTTGCGAGAGATAGCCTGATGGAGACGCTCGTCCCCATGCCTGGCAAAGCGGAGTGGCAAGTGGGAGCGCCGTTCGTTGGACTTTCGTCGCTTGGCCTTCTCACGCAAAGCCGCCAAGAGGCGCGAAGGCCGCAAAGAACTGGATCGCTCGTCTGATACAACTCGTCCAGTGCTATCGGCTGGCCCATCATGAGCTTGGCGGCCTTGGCGGTACTCGGCGGCTTTGCGTGAGAAGGCCAAGAGATGCCACACACATGTGACAACGCACCCAACTGCCAGTCGGCGTCTCGCCTTCTCCTCTGCGGCGGGCGCGTCCAGCAGGCTATCTTTCGCACGAACGCAAAGGACCGCTGAATCTTTCCAGGCTGCTGCTGATGGAAGTACTGGGGCGGCCCCGCCTCCGCCGTGCGTAAACGCCGGCCAGTCACTAAACTCCAACCTCTAGCTAGAGGCCCGGACTATTCATCAGGCGAAGCCGCGCAGGCTGCGCTTCCCACGAATCTCTGCGTTACTCCTTCTTGAAGACCACGGACAATCAGAGACCACTGTCGACTGCGGCGTCGCGCCTTGGGCCAAGAGTAAGCACCACACGGAAATCGCCGCCTGTGTTCCGTTTATCACCCCTCGATTGTCCTCCGCTGTCCGCGCTCGGTACGATTGGCGCCCTTTCGGGCGCGTAACGACTCCGCCTGATGAATGATCCGGGCTACCTCTACAACTTTTCGAGATTCAAGAACGAAACAGTCGAGTGACATCGTTCGCACGATGCCGCACCCATCAACGCACTAAACGACGCTGCATGTTCGTCCACCTGGAACCGTACTCAGCTCGGTACGGATCACGCCGCCTAGCGCACACGGTTCATCGCCCAACGTGCCTCCGCAAGCATCGGGCACTTCCGTTGCCCCTCGCCCCGGACAGAATCGGACCGACCCCGATTCGCCCGTCCAACGTTCGAAGCCGTCCCGGTCTCCAACCACTGCCCCGGCGGCAACGCCCACCCCTCACTCATAGTCGGTGGCGAGCCATCGACTGTGCCATCCCCAACCCACTGGTGTTCGAGCCACGCCACGATGCGCCCTGCAAGATCGCCGTCGCGGCGCCTTACCGGATGACGCACCCTCATGGCGTGTGGTTCAACTCCGGAGGGGGGGGCACGGGGCAAGAACCTGAACGCTGAGAGAAGCACTCGCACTACTCGTCAGAACAGCTGCTCGTACTCATCCGAACCGTGACGACTCGTTCAAGGCCCTAAACTGAGCTCCATTGTGGCTACGCTTGAACTCCAACCGATGACCCGGACTAGTCCGGGCTAGAACCGCCAGAGTTCGCGATCGGTCGCTTCGCGCAGCGCTTGCTTGCCCCCGACCACCGGCAGCTCCAACGACGTGTGGTCGAGGTCGACGGTCAGCTTGGTTCCCGGCTCTGGCCATAGCGTGAAGTCGCGGTCACTGGAGAAGATCATGAGGCCGATGCGCTGCCCGGCGGGGATGACTTGGTCGTCGGGCTGAAGGTCGAACTCGAGGTCGTAGAAGCGGCCCGGTACCAACGGCTCACTTTCGGTCAGCGAGCGGTGGTTTTGCGGATCGGCCCAGCCGCGCGTGATGATGTTCGCGTTCGGATCGCGGCTCTTGGTCCAAGGCAACGACACGACCCATACCGATAGGTTGGCCGCCGGCGTGTCGCAGGAGAGCCTGATCTTCAGCTTGGCCGTTCCTGAGATGTGAACCGGTTCGTCGAGCGTTGGCGTTTGATAGAGCAGACGGTGCTCGGAGTCGGACTGTGCCAGTTTGGCTCCAGCGAGTTCGACATTGTCGATCAGAGAGTCCCGGCCTTGCCCACGCTTCGCGTCGAGGCCGAGGCGCGAAGTCTTGCCGCCGGCGATCGGGTGCAGGCGAACCGGCGACGCGGCCGGGTTCGGATAGTTGGCGTACTCGGTGGGACTGCGTCGTCGATCACCCTCCCGAACGATCCACGCCCGTGCATCGTTTTCGACCCCGTTTTCGACGCCGTACAAGTATCGCGTGAACCACCGGTTCATCATCTTGAGCGGGGGTTCTCCACCGTGCCCGCCTTGGTGGAAGTACGCCTGGGCCGGAACCCCCTTCGCTTCGATCGCTTTGTAGATGCGAACGCTGTGCTCGGGCATGACGTTCCAGTCGTTGAATGCGTGGCACATGAGCGTGGCGGCGCGCAGCGGGCCGAGGTCGTTTATGTAGTCACGTCCGGCCCAGAACTCGTTGTAGTCGCCCGTCACCCGGTCGAAGCCGTTGGCCATGTCGATGTCCCGCACGTTGCAGTCGCAGTGCTCCCGGCGGTCCGCGTTACCGCTCGAGATGAAGTCGTAGAGCACGTCGATGTCTTCCCCGACCCAACCTCCGGGATGCCGCACCAGGCCGTTCGATCGGTAGTAGTGGTAGTACGACGTGTTCGGCGCAATCGGGATGATCGCTTCGAGACCCTCGACTCCGGTGGTGGCCGCGGCGAGCGGTAGCGTTCCGTTGTACGACGTCCCGGTCATGCCGACCTTGCCGGTGCACCAAGACGCTTCGACCAACTCGTCACCGTCGACCGAGGTGAAGCCGCGCGCGCGCCCGTTGAGCCAGTCGATGACCGCCTTCGGAGCGAGCGACTCATTGTCGCCACCCACGGTCGGGCACCCTTGCGAGAGCCCGGTTCCTGGCGAAGCCGAGTGGACGACGGCGAAGCCGCGCGGCACCCACTTGTTGATCTGCGATTTCGACATGAGCGGACGGGTGATCTTCGGCTTGAATGGCGGCAGCACCGTTCGCTCAGGCGGAGCCCCGCCCACTTCCTGGCGTGGGTTCCAGAAGTACTTCCTGTCGGTCGAGCCGGTCCCCGCGAAGTAGGGGCTCGATTCGTAGACGACCGGAACCTTGAGCCCTTCCGTGTCGGTCTGCTTCTGGCGCGTGACGTCGACGTGAACTCGATCAAGCTTGCCGTCGCCGTCGGAGTCGAACTCGGTCTCGACCCAGAGGTCGTGTTGGATCCACTCTTCGCGGTTGCTGAACCCCTCGACGATCTGCGCTTGTCCGTCGACGAACACGGGGAGCGTGCGGTCTGACGATGACTCGTCCGGGCGAGCGTACGCGGCGGTGCTCGTGGCGATGAAAGTCAGAGCGAGTAGGGCACGGGCAAGTTGGGCGCAGGGGATCCGCATGGCGTTCCGTTCGTGGGAGGTGTGAGTCGATCCAGCCATCGTCGGGGATCGGGACCCGAGTTGGCAACCGCTCGGGGGCGGATCGTTCGAAGATCACCGTCGAAGCGCTCGCTCAGCGGGTTTGGCCGTGGTTGTCGACGAGCCCCTCGGGGAAGCTGCGACCGTCGCCGAGTTTGTCGACGGTGATGTGTGTCGCCTCGCCGGTCACATACACGAGGTTTACACCACCGGAGTGACCCTCGTGGTGTTCTTGTGAGTTTGGCGCATGCTGGTAGGTGTCGTTCGCGGCCAAGATCGTCGACGAGCGGGCGGTGGTTCGGGTCGGTGCGCCACGGTAGGCGTAGCTCACATGGTTCGGGCCTAGGTGAAACCGCCCGCCGGCGTCAGCTTCGGCGGCGATGTCCATTTGCGCAGGAGAGCACAGCACGCGCGTGTCGAAGTCGGGGGACGCGTCGACCAAGATCTGAAATGCCGCGAAGGCTCGCGGGAGTGGACCAGAGTCATGTGGGAAGCGGTCGCCGTGATCATCGGCGTGAGAGATCGCCAGGGCGCCAATCTGCTTGAGGTTGCTCAAGCATTGGACTCGGACGGAAATCCTACGACTCGGGCGAAGGGAAGCGATCCCCAGCGCGTACCCGACGCCGATCGCGATGAGCACCAAGAGTAGGGTGCCAGCGTTCAATCGGGGCATCTCGATCTTCTTCCTGGCGCGTTACCCGAGGCGGGCTCCAGCGACGGTTCGACTGGGAATTCGCTAGTCCAGTGCGAGCGTGAACTCTTTCGTCGTCGGCGGAAAACACATCGTGTGGTCGCACGTTTGGTAGCCAACGACGACCTTGACGGTGCGCGGTCCGCTCGCGCTCGAGTCAACCTCGAGCGTGCGTTCGAACGTGACGTTCCCCTCGTAGACGGTGACACCCGGTAGCTCTGGGTACGGCCTTCCATTGGGCATGGCCCACTGGCCGACCGCGGTGAGTCCCGTAGGTTCGAGCTCGAGCGTCGTCACAACATACGGCTGGTTGGCTGGCACCTGAGAGTAGATGTGCCAGCCGCCGAGGATGCGCGCTTTGACAACGACAGTGACGGTGCCGTCGGGGTTGTGTTGCAGTCCCGCGTTCAGTTGCACGGGTTTACCGGCGGTCGGCTTGGGGACCTTGATCTCTGCGTGTGGCTTATTCGGGGCGGTCGCTATCGGCGCCGGGTTGATGTCGACCATGAACTTGAAGCCGCCGACCTCGGTAAAGAAGAGCTTGTCTCGGTTCGTGCCGAGCCAACTTCGCCACTCGGCCGGCGACGTGAACGCCTCGTTCGTGTAGCGCAGGAGCACTCTCTGCGCCCGCTCGGACTCCTTACCCGCCTCGAGGTCTGCGACGCATCTATCGAGAAACGCCAACGTGTTGTTGGCGATCCCGAGCGCCTTCGCGTCGGGGTCGACGTCGAGGCCGGTGCGATGCTCCCCGGCCGCCACCGGATGCAGGTACGGTCGATTCTCGGTGTAGTACGCGGTGTACGCGGCCCAGTCGGTTCCGAGCCGTTCTCGTAGTTCAGGCGGGGCCGACCAACCGATGACCCGATCGCGACTCCAGGGGGGCGACGACGGCATCTTCAGCATGGACTCCTCCCAGTCGGTGAGGGTCTCTCCGTTCTTCTTCCGCTCTTTCAGCTTGACCGCGTCGGCCGCGAGCTTCGCATTCATGGTTTCAATCATGGCGCACCACGCTTGGTGCCCCTGGTCGGAGATTCCGTAGAGCGTGTCGTCGAGGGAGGCGCGAGTGACGTGGGAACGGTTTTCGACGAACGCGCGGTGTCCCGCAAAGCGATGGATGTAGTGAATCGCGTTGACGAAGACTCGCTTCGCTTCGTCGGTCATGTACGTCGGTGAGGCGGCGAACCCCCAGTGAAGGAAGTTGCCTTGTCGACCGATCGCGACCGCGTCCTGGCCTTTGGTGTTCATTCCGCCGGAGATGAACTCGCCGTCCGGTGAGTCTTCGAGTCCGGTCGGGGATACCACGCCGACCAGCATGCCCTTGTCGTCGAGGTACCCCTCGGTTTGCACTCGCCACATCGGCATGGTGTCGCCGAGCTCTTTGCCGCTGGCGCGGGTCGGGTAGCTCTCGGAGGGCGGTCGATCTTCGATGGTCAATTTGACAGCGTGCGGCGTGTTGAAGATGGGGTGCTTGATGCGCATCCCGTGCGCATGCGAATCGAGACACTGTCACAAGTGGTCGATCTTGAGACCGAGCCCGAACCGGCCGATCATCATGGGACCCACTTCGCCGACCGTTACTGCCGGTTGATCGAAGCCGTCGGGCAGTCGATACCGTCGCCACCCTTGGTCGGTGCTCGTCCTCAGAACCTTGGGGAGCACGTCGAACACGGTGACATCCACCGCTTTGGACATCTCCGCGTCGAACTCTTCACCGGTCACGAACTGCACGGACTCGAAGTGTTGAGTCAACAAAGCCCTGAACGCAGCCGGACGTTCGCGAGTGAGTTTCGCGAAACGCTTCGCGCCGTCACCGGAGAGGTAGCTCGGCTTCTTGGGGTCGACGGTCGCATCGGGCCCCACATAGAGGACACGAAGCGCGCTCTTCGCCGGCGAACTCACCACCTCCGGCGAATCCTCCGGAGATCGAGCGTCCGTCGGGGTTACCGCTGCAAATAGAAGGGCGAGGCCGAGAGCGACGCACGGGGCGAGCGTTCGGTTGAAGAGGGATCGTGTTTCGTTCATGGCGTCCTTTTCGAGAATCGCAAGGCGGTACGAGCGCGCCATTGTCCGCGCGCGAGCGGAGGTTGTCGAGCGGCATCTCACCGGCCCGCCGGTCGAGACAGCCCACTCGTCCCGCGATCCTGGCTTGGCCAGCCTCAGCCTGTAGGATTCGTGCTTGGGGACCGTGCCGTTGCGATCGGTCTCCGTTGAGACCGTATCGAGGAACAATCGACGTGAGATGTTGGGGAATGAGGAGACCATGACTGACCTGCGAATGTTGCCCGTGCTGATGCTTTGCTTCGTGGTTGGATCGCCAGCCTTGCGCGGGGAGACCGTGTTTGTTGTGGCGACCGGAGAGGTCGAGTTCAACGGCATTGCACCCGGAGCACTTGGCGGCGTGGGGGTCGGGGAGTCAGTTGCCATGACGTTCGAGTTGGAGTCCGACGATTTCGTTGATAGCGCAGGCTTTCCGACGCGGGGCTACGCGATGTCTCCAGGATCGTTCAGTCTCGCGTTCGATTCGACGGTGATGGAACTACAAGACCCGTTCCCCGCGGGGCAGACTCCCTACTTCGTGATCCGCAACGACGACCCGGCGGTGGACGGTTTCTTCGTCTCCACGAGTGTAGACTTTCCCGCGGGAGTCCCCATCTCACAGATCGGTGTCTTTGGTCCGTTCGTCAACAACTACTCCGTGACGTACGGTGGCACGACACTGAGTTCGCTCGATATTCTCGATGCGCTGGGGACGTACGATTTCTCGGGGCTCACCGTGTTCAACTGGACCATCGACGACGGCCCGTTCAACGCCATGGGGCTAGTGATCGAAGAGTTGACGATCTCCGTCGCTCCCGGTGACCCCGTGTTTCGTCGTGGCGATGCCAACGCCGACGGTCTCTTTGACATCTCCGATGCCGTTTACACTTTGGCGGCGTTGTTCACGGCGGGCGCGCCGAGCCCGAGTTGCGCGGACTCGGCGGACTCCAACGATGACGGCAGCTACGATATCTCCGACGCCATCCACACGCTCGCCGCGCTGTTCACGGCTGGCTCACCGTCGCCGCCGGATCCCGGTCCGACCGATTGCGATCTAGATCCTACCGCCGACGGTCTCGACTGCGCGCTCTACGACGCTGGTTGTTGAGTCGTAGCCTCGGTTTCTTGCCGTCGGGTTAGAACGCGGCTACCATCGCAGCTTGCCCGTCGTCGAGTGGTTGGCACAGTTTCGCGTGAAGAAGAGGCTTTCATGATCGGCTTGTCGCTTGCGATCGTCTTGAGCGTGTCTCCCGCCATCGAGGAGAGCGCCGCGCTCTCGAAGCCGCAGCTCCCCCTGACCACGCGCTACCAACAGCGGTACCAACAGTTCGTCGATGCGTTCAAGAAGGCGAGTGAGACTTCGGTCCGTCTCGAGCTGATCGACAGTGCGACGCGCGATCTGACGACACTGCTGCTGCCTCATGTCGCCACGGGAAACATTCAAGCGGTGTTTCCTGATTTGGAGTCGACGGTGCTCGTCGATATCAGCGCCGTCTTGATCGAGGTACTGCAGAAGCACCCTGACGAAGTGACGCGGGCCGATGCGCTCTTGAGTTTGAGTCGCCACTACGGCAACAACCGCCAGCGCGAACTCTGTTGGGAGACGCTGAGTTTTCTGGACGAGAAGTACGGTTCGCTCAAGGCGGGAGACTACACGTTCTCGCAAGAGGCGAAACGGGTGCGCTACTTCTTCGAGACCTTGGCGACGGGGTGCGACGCTCCGCCGACGCTGGGCGAAGATGCCGACGGTACCGTCTTCCGCCTCTCCGATTACAAGGGCAAGGTGGTCTTGCTGCGGTTCTGGGGTTACTGGTGTCCGGCGTGCCGCGCCATGTTCGACTACGAACGTGAGCTCGTGACGCGGTATCGCAATAGACCGTTCGCGCTAGTCGGCGTGAACAGTGACCCCAAGTCGCGCCTCAAGACGGCACAGAGCGATCGTAACTTGACGTGGCGTTCGTTCTGGGACGGGGGAACCACGCGCGGTCCGATCTCGACGATTTATCAAATCGAGCAGTGGCCGACGATCGTGATCATCGATGCCGAAGGCGTCATTCAGTATCGATCGCGTGGGTTCACGGAGAAGCAGATCGACGCGATACTGACGAGGCTCGTGGGTGAGGCCGAAGCGAAGACGGTGGCGAAGGCCGACGCTTCCGCGGGCAAGCAGTGATTTTGCGCTGTTTTATCCTTGCCACGTTGCTTCTTGCGTCGGGGTTGCTCCCTGCTCTCGACTCTGCTCTCTACTCTGCCCAAGGCAGTTCCAAATACACTGCCAAAGGCACTGCCAAGCGTTCTGCTCAAGACGCTGCTCAAGCAGGAGACAAGCAGCCGGGCGCTACGGGGTCTCCTCCGTTACCTCTGGATACACTGCCCAAGACTCGAGCAGTCGGGGCTATCCCACTGGGACTCGAGAAGCCGCCGGGACTCGACGTGCCACTGTTCGCCGAGCGCGTTGCGTTGGGGCGACGGCTCTTCTTCGATTCGGTCTTGTCCAAAGACCGCTCCGTCTCATGCGCGAGTTGCCATCGGCCCGAGAACGGTTTCGCCTCTCCCGACACGTTGGCTATCGGCATCAGCGGAAGAGTCGGAAAGCGGAACTCTCCGACCTTGTTGAACCGCGCTTTCGGTACGTCGTTCTTCTGGGACGGTCGGGCCAAGACGCTGGAAGAGCAGGTGCTGCTGCCCATCACGACCGACAACGAATTCGACTTCTCCGTCGCTGGAGTTCTCGAGCGTCTCGCGGGAGACGAGTCGTACTTCCACGCGTTTCGTCACGCGTTCGAACCGTCGAAGAACTCTGAGATCCCGCCGGTCACCGCCGAGAACCTGGCGGCCGCCTTGGCAGCATTCGTACGAACGCTCCACCACGGCGACACACCCGTCGATCGATTTCAGGCGGGAACGTATTCGGCACTGAGTGCTTCGGCGCGACGCGGACTATGGGTGTTCGAAAGTCGGGGGGGTTGTTGGGCGTGTCACTCCGGACCGAACTTCTCCGACGAGAAGTTTCACAACACCGGAGTCGGCTACGGCGAGCCGACGCGAGATCTCGGTCGCTTCGACGCGACCAAGAAGCCCGTCGACCGCCACCGCTTCAAGACTCCCACGTTGCGCGGCTTGAAGCACACCGCGCCCTACATGCACAACGGGAGCCAGGCGACGCTCGAAGACGTCGTGCTGTTTTACGACCGGGGCGGCGCACGGTTCGACTCCGGGCGATCGTCCCTGATTCGCCCCCTGCACCTGACCGATCAAGACGTCGACGATCTGGTCGCATTTCTCGAGGCGCTGTCGCGACCCGGCTCTTGAACGCTCACCCTTGAGCGACTCAGCGCTACACGACTCAGCTTCGAACGTCCTGGGCGACCCAGTCATCACGTGCGGGGGTTTCGGTCCACTCTCCATCGTCGGTGAACCCGTCATCCGAGAAGTCCGCGTCACCGTCTGTGCTGGCGAGCCACATGGCCAAGAGGCTTGCTAGCCCGAGTCCCGTAATGGTGAGTAGCGCAAGCATCGACCCCAGCATCTTGAAGCCGACCGTGAGGATCAGCGGGAGGTTGTCGCCGCCCATCCGACCGAGCCCGGGGAGTTGCGCCCCGAGAGCCAAGAGTGCGATCGGTGCCCCGAGGACGACCACTCGGGAAAGTACAGACGTGGCGACCTTGCACAACCGGCTGTAGCGGCTCACCGCCACGCCAATTCCAGCCGCAGCAAGGAGCGCCGTGGACAGCAGCAACAACCCGCCCGGCCATGCGTGCTTCCAAAGATCTCCCGAGAACATGACTTGGTAGATCGTCATGTTCGGGCCGATCGACAAGAAGCCCAAGCCGAGTAGGGTGACGCCGCCGATTCCGGCCATCAGGCGCGGTGCTAGCCGGGTCAGATCGAGCTTCGCGACGCGGTTGCCGACGGCGATGAAGAGAATGCAACCCACGATCACGCCGACCAACCAGTGTGTGTAGATCGCGACCGTCGTCCAGAACAGTGCGCCGGCCCCGCCGCACAGCGCAGCCGCGATTGGCGGCCGCGTGAAGCGGCTTGCGACGAAGAGAACGGCGGCGACCCAGGGTAGGTAGACGATGAACTCCGCCTTCGAATCGTCGACCGGACCGCCGCCTAAGCTCGACCACTGGTAGACCATCTCGTACCCGATACCGTTGTGCAGAATGATCGGGCACAGCAACGCTGCGAGATAGAGTCGGATCGGCATCTTGGCGGCGCGAGTGACCCAGTCTGCCGGCGGATCATCTTCGTCTCGCGGTGAACGGTAAACTTCGAAGTCTGGCGGGGCTTCGTGCATCGTGAGTCACTCTCGGATTGGGCCGGGCCTGGAAAACGGCGGGCGATCCTATAAGGCTACGATGCTCCTGACGATTCGACTGGAGTGCTGACATGCGGTTCGTCATCGGGAGATTCCGGTAACGTGGCGCTGAGTTGCGGCCGAGAGACTGGCCGAGAGTACCGGCCTGCCCGCTTTTTGTAGTGATTGTCGCGGGCTAGTAGCCCGCGTCTTGCAGGTCCTCTTCGCGAACGATCTTGCAGAACAGTACCGTGCCGCCGACCGCGATCATGGGAAGCACGAAGAGCATGGTGAAGGGAATAGACAGGAACGCCATCGCTGCCGCTCCGTACCCCACCGTGCGCGCGCGCCGCTCGGCGAGCCAACGCATCTTCCGCCGGAAGCCCCAGCGGCGCCTGGCCATGGAGTAGTCGAGTGCGCTCCATGCGAGATAGCGAATGTTGATGAAGCCCATGACGATAGCAAACGTCACGGCACCGGCTACCGGAATGAGAAGAAGCGGGAGGCTGATCAGGAAGAGGCAGACGTAGATCGAGAGTCGTATCGTCTCGTGCTTCAACGTGTGTCCGACGTCTTGCATGAATCGAATGGCATTGCCGCCGGGCGGAGTTATCTCTGGCAACATGATGCGCTCGACTTGCTGGCTGAGCACGTCATTGAAGGGGGCGGCGATGAGGCTACCCACGGTGACGAGGCCGAAGAGCCAGCCGAGAAAGAGGATGACCCCCACGACCGTGTACGCAAAGAACGACCAAACGGCCGCATCCCACTGCGGGAACAGCCACGACTTGAGATCGGTAGCGTAGTAGATGGCGAGTATCGAGGTGGCCGCGAAGAATATGACGGTGATCGCGAACGGCATCAGCACGTAGGGGATCAAGCGCGGGTATTGGGTCAGAAACCTGACGCCAGCGATGAACGCGGCGAACCCGTCGAGGAACGCGGTCATCCCCGAGGGTCGACCCGAGGAGCTGCTGATGAGGGGTGTCGACGTGGTCACGAGTTCACCTTCGCGGCTGGAGTGAGCGAAGGATCATAGTGTCGATCCTCGAAGGTCGCTACCATCGCGCGCCGCTACGACGCGCCGCGACCGAAGAGCACCGCCGGTATCGTCAGCAGTATCAACTTGAGGTCGAGGCGTATGGACCAGTCGTCGATGTACCTCAAGTCGAGCCGCATCCACTCCTCGAAATCGATCTGGTTGCGCCCCGAGATCTGCCAGTAACAGGTCAGTCCGGGTCGCGTGCTCAACCGACGCCGCTGCCACCACTCGTACTCGCGCACTTCTTGGCCGATCGGCGGACGCGGGCCGACCAAGCTCATCTCGCCCTTCAGGACGTTGAAGAGTTGCGGCAGTTCGTCGAGGGATGACTTCCGCAAGAATCGTCCGAACGCGGTGATTCTCGGGTCGCGCCGCATCTTGAAAACGGGCCCGTCCATCTCGTTTTCTTGTTCGAGCTGCTGTCGAAGCTGCTCGGCGTTCACCACCATCGTGCGGAACTTATACATGGTGAACGGTCGGTGGTTCATCCCGAATCGCTCCTGAGGGAACAGGACCGGCCCGCGCGACGTCAGTTTCATGATCAGCGCGATCAGGAGCATGGGGATTGCGAACACGATAAGCCCAGCGATCGAACCGATCACGTCGATCGACCGTTTGGCGAATCGGTCGAACGCGGTCCTCTGCACACACGAGTAGCGCAGTTGCGAACCACTGCGCAGGTTGCCCATGGCGCTCATACTCGCCGACCCGCTCTCGAAGAGGTCGGTAGTGAGGCTCGCTGGAACTCCCGCTTCGTCACAAACCGAGAGTACGCTGTCGATGTCGTCGTAGCACGACTTCATGGGCAACGTGACGTGCACTTCGTCGATCGGATACTCGACGAGGATCTGCGGCAAGATCTCGAGCGTTCCGAGGTGAGGGACCTCCATCGTTTCCAGGAGGTCGAGGCACGCGCGTTGGTTCTCGGTCGGAGATTCGTCGTCGAAACCCTCGGTGTCGATGACGCAGACGACTCGCACACCTTTGGATTGGTACGCCTGCATTCCTTCGAGATACCGCCGGCTACGGCGGTTGAGACCGACGACGATGACGTTGTGACGTCGCCCGCCTTCCAGTCTGGGAAGGAGAGGCAACGCCGTGTCGGGCGTCGCCACGTTGGCGCGACGTCCGGACCGTCGGTCGACAGTCGAGTCGGCGGAGTCCTGGATAGTGGGACTCTCGATTTTTGGAGTTGGCGTTATCTGCATAGTTATCGAGGCCGGACGCCATAGGTCGCGCCCATCGAAGTCTAGCATCGAGGGCCGTAGACGGCCGTCGACAAGGAACGGTCGCCGCCGACGAAGGTCCGATAAACACAGCGTGAACGCGACGCCTTCATCCTGCCCACGTCGTTGCCGATAGATGAGGCGGGGTTTATATCTCGGTCAGTTCTGTGCTACGAGGAGGCGTGGTCGTGCGTATTTGTATCGGAATCGTCAGCGTTCTATTGGTGATCACCAACAACGTCAGAGCGGATGTTCACTACGTCGACTCGAGTCGGCCGTCGGGCGGCGACGGCAGCAGCTGGGATGCTGCGCTCAGATCACTGTGTGACGCGCTAGACGTCGCGGTGAGCGGCGACGAGATTTGGGTCGCCGCGGGTCGGTACACGCCGCGATCGACGGGCTCCAATCCGGCGGAGAGCTTTGTCATCGGCGACGGTGTTGCCGTCTTCGGGGGGTTTCGCGGAGACGAAGCAGTGCGCGGTGATCGCGACCCGACGGTACACCGCGTCATCTTGACCGGCGATGTCGCTGGTGACGACGCCATGGGTCGGTACGAAGACAACAGTGATCACGTCGTGATCTTGGATGACGTCGGGACGAGCACGGTTCTCGACGGGTTGACGATCACCGGCGGGCACGCGCGGCCGACGAGTCTCTCGCCGCACGGCGGTGGCGTGTGGATCCGCGACGCTCGGCCGCAGCTACGCAGTGTCGTGGTTCGCGGGAACCGTACCAGCGATGGGTTGGAGCTACTCGGCGGCGCGGGATTCGGCGCCGGAATCGCGATCGAAGGGCGAAGCGAAGTAACGCTCACCGACTGTGTGATCGAAGCTAACGTCTGCGGCGACGGCTACGCCGATAGCACGCCGTTGGGCCTCTCGTCGCCTGGAGGCTCCGGGGGTGGGATCGCGGTGTGGGACGGCACGTTGACACTCGATCGTTGTCGTGTCGAAGACAATGTGGCCGGGACGGGGGGAGCCGGGACCCAGCCCGGCAACGGCGGCGCGGGTGGCGGCTTGTTCATGAGTAGCGGTTGGTTGATCGCCAACGACTCGACGTTTCTGGGGAATGCGGCAGGGCACGGCGGCGACTCTTCGGCGTTTGGCGTGGGGCTTGGTGGCGACGGCGGCGGAATTTGTTCTCGCATGAGCGCGGTCGATTTGCACGGCTGCACGCTGGCGGAGAACATCACCGGACGCGCCGGGCGTGCCAACTTACCTGCGACTAGCGGGAGCGGAGGCGGGATCAGCGTCGAGTCCGGTCGCGTCTTCTTGCGCGAGTGTTCGATCCTCGACAACCAAACCGCCCCCGGCGCGTCCGGCAGTCGCGAGTCCGGAGGATCGGGGGATGGCGGAGGGCTTGCGTTTCGCGACGTGTCCACGCCAACCTTGGTTCGGTGCCGCGTGGCGGGAAATCGAACCGGGTCGATCGAGCTCGGGTTCATCGTCGGAGGGCATGCCGGCAGCGGGGGTGGGGTCCATGCGCTCGGCGGCGACGCTCTCACCCTGATTCATTGTGAACTCGTCGGCAATTCGACGGCGAGTGGAGGCGTGGCGACGGAGTATCTCGGCGGCGACGCAGGAAACGGCGGTGGAGTCGCGGCGCTGTTGATCGACGTGACGATGGCGGGCTGCGTGATCGCGTGGAATCTCTCGGGCGATGGGGGCGCGGCGGGGATTGTCGAGGGTGGATCCGGCGGGTCTGGCGCGGGCGGCTACTTCTGGATGAGCGACGCAGACATCACTCAGTCGACGATCGCCAATAACACGGCCGGTGGCGGTGGCGATGGCTCCGCGTTCGGTGACCCCGGCTTCGGCGGAGGGCTTTGTTTCGACGGCATCGCCGGGCAAGTGAGCAACTCGGTGCTGGCCGCGAACGCCGATGCGGCGGGAACTAGTTTGTTCGAAAGCCAAGTGTTCGGTCCGGCGGCGTTCGAGTTCAGTTGCGTGTCGGGATGGGACGGTGGCAGTGGTGCATTCGATGCCGATCCCCTGTTTCACGATCCGGACGGCGTCGATCAAACTCCGGGAACAGACGACGACCGCTTTGACTTGGCGTCTGACTCTCCTTTGATCGACGCGGGTAGTAATGAGCTTCTGGTGAACGACGATTGGGATCTCGACGGAAATTCTGAGGTGGATGAGCCGGTGGGCGTCGACCTGTTCGGATTCGCGAGGCGCGTCGACGATATTCTCGTTCCGGATTCCGGAGTCGGCGAGGCCCCGGTGGTCGACATCGGAGCGTTCGAGTGGCAGCCTCCGTGTGTCGTACCGATCGCGACGACGCCTCCCGTTCGCCTGCAACTTTGCCCCGAGGAAGTCGCTACGCTATGGGCAGACGTTGTTGGGACCGCACCGGTCGAGTTTCAGTGGTACGAAGACGGTGTTCTCATTGTGGGGGCTGTAGAGGCCAGCTTGCCGGACGTGGCGGCGGCGAAGCGCGGCAGCACGATTTACTCCGTCGAGGTGACCAACGCGTGTGGTTCTATCGTGCACGACGTGGCGACTGTTTCGACAGCCCCGCTCTCAGAGTGCGGCCCCCAGTTCATCCGTGGCGACGGGAACGCAGACGGCGCATTGAGTCTCGTCGACATCGTGGTTCTCCTTCAGTTCGTGCTGCAAGGAACCCAAGTCGGTTGCCCCGCCTCTCTCGATACCGACGATGACGGCACGCTCACTATCGCCGACGCCATTTTCTTGGCGTCGTACATCTACCTCGGGGAATCTGCGCCCGGCGAGCCGTATCCGCTGTGTGGCGTCGATCCAACGTCTACTCCGTTGGCCTGTGTCGAGTTTGCGGGTTGTCCTTAGTTCGTGCCCCGCGTGGTGGCGGTGGCATCGGCGGTGACTCACACGCCGGACTTCCGCACGAACGTTCCGGACTGGTAGTCTTTGACGACGTCGGGGAAGTCGAGGATGCGATTGTGCATCGCGACGTAGATCCCGGGCGCAAGGATCTGGCAAGCGAGTAGCGCTTCGGTCAGGTTTTGAAGCGCGTCCGTGCGGCGAAGATCGTACGGGCGCATCGCTCCCGTCAGCACGATCGGCACCGGTGGCGACGGCATCGTCTCGTAGATCCGCATCCCGCTGTTGGCCAAGCGATCGGTACCGTGGACGACAAGGACGGCGTCGTGAGTCGCCGCTTGCTCGGCGACGGACTCGGCGATGGCGTCGTGATCGCTCTCGGTCATGTCGAGACTGTCCTTGTTCATCAGCGCGATTCGATCGATCGATACTCCGTTGAGAACGAGCGATCCCAACATGACGTCGAGAATGCTGATCTGGTTCTCGAGAACGCCACTCAATTCGTCGTAGGTCTTCTCGATTGTGCCGCCGGTGGATACCAACGCCACGTGTGTCCGCTCGCTCATCTGTTCTCGCTTATTCTCGTCCGGTCATCTTCGCCGGTACATCTCTGCTCGGAGGGTCGTCGCGCGGCTTGGTCCGGATTATCGGCGGATTCCCGTAACGCGGAATCTTCGTTAACTTACTGAAGTCGAGGGCCAGCTCCGAATGAGCACCCTTCCTCGCCTGGGGCGGCTATTGTACACTCCGCGGATCTATGCCGGAAACGGGGCTACCATGCCAGACGATGCGATGACTCTCGACATGTTCCTGCGCTTCTTCGGGCGATTGCATCCGATGGTGGTGCACTTTCCGATCGCGCTCCTGGTCACCGCCGCGGTGATCGAATTGTGGAGTCCGAAGAGAAACCCTGAGCAGAAAGGGCCCGGTGCGGCTCTCGTCTGCTTGACCATCGGCGCGCTCGGAGCGGTGGCCGCGGCAGCGTTTGGTTGGCTGAACGCCGAGTACGAGAATCACGGTCGCGCGTTGGCCCAAACCTTGTTCTGGCATCGCTGGCTCGGTGTCTCCCTGGCCGTGGTGTCCATCGTGACCTGGATCTTCGCCCTGATTCAGGCAAAGAAGCCGAACCCCGGCACGCGGCGTTGCTACCGAATCGGATTGCTCGCCACGGTCGGCCTGGTTGCGGGGACGGGGCATCTCGGCGGTGTCATGACCCACGGTGATACGTATCTCACCGCACCATTCGAGGCGAGGAACCGTCCGAAGTCCGACGCGTCATCGTCCGGTGAAGCGGCCGGCGCGGGCGACGCTTCCGTATCGGACGGTGGCGAGGCGTCGGGCCTCACCTCGTCGGGTGACACAGCAACCAAGCCGATGAGTGCGAACGCGGAGTTGTTCGCAAAGCAAGTCGCTCCGATTCTCGCCGCGCACTGTATCGAGTGTCACGGTCCGGCGAAGAAGAAGGCGGGGCTGCGCCTCGACAACAAAGACGAGGTTTTCGCCGATAAGCAAGAAGGGCTGGTCGTCGCCGGAAAGCCCATCGAGAGTCTGCTGTACGAAGTCGTGGCCGATCCCGCGAGTCCCGATGAACAGATGCCTAAGGACTCGGATCCGCTCACGGCGGCTCAGCTCAAGGCGATTCACGATTGGATCGCGGGCGGTGCCGAGTGGCCGGACTCCGTCGTGGAGATCCTCGCCGATCCGGACGCGAAGCCGGTGGAGGAGTCACCAAAAAAGAGCGCCTCCACGGAGGCCACTGGCACCGACGCTGCCGCGAAGAGTCAAGCCAGTGCCGAGAGTGCCGAAGATCGTGCCGCCCGCGAAGCGGCGAGAGGTGCACTCCTCGGGCGCGGAATTCACGTCCAACAGATCGCCGCGAATACTTCCGATCTCGAAGCAAACTTCGCTGTGCTCGGTAAGCGCGCCACGGATGACGACGTCGCCAAGCTTGCCGGCTTGGAGAAGACACTGACGTGGTTGAACCTCTCGCGTACATCGCTAAGCGATGCCGGGGTGTCGCGACTGAAAGAGTTTTCTCGCCTGGAGAAAGTGAACCTGGCGCAGACTGGTGTTTCAGATCAAGGGCTCGAATCGTTGGCTGGCCTCGCAGAGTTGGAATACTTGAACCTGTTCGGAACCGAGGTCACCGACGCGAGCCTCGCCACCATTCGAACGTTTCCGAAACTTCAGAAGCTATACCTTTGGAATACCAAAGTGACCGACGACGGCGTGGCTGCCTTGCGCGCTGACCGTCCAACGCTGACCATCGACCGCGGAGAAGCGGCCAAGGTCATCGCAGAGCTGAACCCTCCGAAGCCGAAACCGATCGCTCCCAAGCCCGACCCGGCCAAGGCGGCGGCTGACAAGAAGGCCGCCGAGAAAGCCGCAGCAGAAAAGGCGGCAGCCGAGAAAAAGGCAGCCGAGAAGAAAGCAGCGGAGAAGAAACCGAAGCCACGCGAAGAAGACACCGGCGGGCGGTCGGACTAGTTCGTGGATCTTCGCGACCTTTCTACTCCAGCGGCGATCGTCGATATCGACGTGCTCGAGCGCAACTGCGCCGACATGGCAACACGAGCTCACCGATTCGGCGTTCAGCTTAGGCCTCATATCAAGACGCACAAGTGCGTCGAAGTCGGGCGACTCCAAGTCGCGACGCACTTCGGTGGCGTGACTGTTTCGACCGTGGCGGAGGCGCGCGGCTTCATCCGCGGAGGCTTCCGCGACCTCACCTACGCCTTTCCGCTCGCACCGTTTCGCGTGGATGAGATCGCCGACCTCGCGACGCAAGTTGATCGGCTTGCTGTCCTCGTCGATCAATCGGAAACGGTGGATGCGCTCGTCGCGTCGGATCGTCCGTTTGACGTGTTCATGAAAGTCGACTGTGGCTACGGGCGAGCCGGTGTGGATCCACACTCCGAGAACGCGCTGCGTCTCGCGACGCGGCTTGCGGAAGCGACTCAGTTGACGTTCCGTGGCCTTCTGACTCACGCAGGGCACTCGTACTATGCTTGCAATCGATCCGAGATCGCCGTCATCGCCGCGCACGAGCGATCCACCGTCGTAACGTTTGCTGAACGGTTGCGTGCCGCCGGCATCGACGTGCCAGAGGTAAGCGTCGGCTCGACGCCGACTTGTCGCGTGGCGGAAGGTTTGAGCGGCGTTACCGAGATGCGCCCCGGAAACTACGCTTTCTTCGATCTCTACCAGGCTGCGATCGGCACATGTACGCTCGAGGACATCGCGCAGTCGGTCCTGGCGACGGTTGTCGCGGCATACCCTGAGCGGCGCCAGTGGATCGTAGATTCCGGTGCGCTGGCGATGTCGAAAGACACCGGGCCGACCCACGTCGACGGCCATTGGGGGTTTGGCGTGGTTCGTCGGGTCGACGGAGCTGCTCTACAGTCTGGACCCGAAGCCGTCGATGTTCGTTGCGCTTCGCTCTCGCAAGAACACGGCTTGGTTCAAATCCAGGGCGAGTTCGACCCCACGCTGCTGTCAGTTGGGCAGCGAGTGCGGATCCTGCCCAACCATTCGTGCTTGGCCGCCGCGCAGTTCGAGACGTTACACGTGGTGCGAGGCGTCGACGTGATCGATGAGTGGCGACCGCAGCGCGGTTGGTGACCCGCTCGAAGCGCTAACCGTGCGCGAGGCTATCCTCCTTCTACGCCACCAACCGTTGTGTCGTAGCGCGTGCCAGCCGGTACCGGCACGGCGACGGGTACCACGACTCCGTGATCCCCTTCTGTCCGACGTGACGAGTCCACCGCGATGAACGCGGTGTACGCTGACAGTAGTTTGTAGCGCAGCGCTAGCTCACGAATGGTCGTAGCCAGGCGGTGGTCGGGCCGAACCGCGAGTTGATCTGACAAGCGCTCGATCGCGGAGCGAGCCCAAATCGTCTGTAGCTCTGGACGTTCAGCCTCGACCACTGGGATGACCTGCTCCATAGTACGACCGCTTGCCGTTCCGGAGATCCGAATGCGTTGTTCGCTGCCGGTGAATCGACCGACGATGGTGACCGGGCGCCCCACGTAGATGTCGGAGATGTGTGCCGACGAAAGATCGAACGGTTGCATGCCTCCGAAATCGACTTCAATGTCGGTGAGAGCGGGGTGGCTGATGCGTTCGTAGAAGCGATCGGCCATGGTCGCCGCGCTCTCGTCGAGACCGACGTAGGCGACAGCTCCGCGACCGAGTCGAGCCATACCCTCCAGCAGGTATCGGTTGACCGAGGAGCCGACGCCGAACGCGAACAGTCTCGTGTCACCGAGTCGTTCGTGAATGGCGGCGAGAATGTCGACCTCGTTGCCGATGAACCCGTCGGTCATGAACGTCACCAACCGTTGTCGTTCAGCGTCCGCCGGGAAGCTTAGCGCCGCTTCGACGCCGTGGAGCATGTGCGTTCCGCCGCCCGTGCGGAGCGCACCTAGATAGTCCAATCCGCGCGAGACGTTACGTTTCGTGGCGGGTATCGGAGCGTTGCTGAGCATTGAGGCGTTGGCGGAGAACCGGATAATCTGAAACGTGTCGTTGGGTTCCAGCCTCCGCAGGCAGCGTTCGACGGCGTTCTTCGCGAGGGTAAGGGGGACACCGTTCATGCTTCCCGAGCAGTCGAGCACGAACACAAACTCCATCGGCTGTCGGCGAATCGATTGGAGCTCGCGAGGCGGAACCAAGGTCAGCGCGAAGTATCCACCGTCCGCTGATCGGTGCGTGATGAGTGCCGATTTCACGTCTCCACTGGCGACGCCAATCCGCAGTACGAAATCCTTGTTGGGGATCGCATCGTTCTTGGATAACTCCACCGTCGCCCGGCGTGCGTCCGAGCGGTCGACCTTGACTGCGTGGCTAGAGCACTCGATACGTTCGATCGGGACGCCGGCGTCGATTTCGAGCGACACAGAAATGTCGTGGCCGCTTCGTTCACCCGGGGCGAGATAGTTGACCGTTGATGATTGAGACGTTGTCTGACCGACCGCGGCCGCGCCGATTCCGCCGGTCGTGCCCGGTGGGTTGAAGCGAGGCCCGACGACCATGGGGAACACGAACTCGTATCCGTCGTCGCGGTAGGGTAGTTGATCGAAGTAGGTCAGCTCGACGTCGATCGCGCGGCCCGGCTCGATGTTGGCAACCGACTGCGTGAAAATGTTGGGTCGCTCTTGGGTGAGTAGCGCCGCGGTGAATCCTTGCGAGCGAGCCGCGGCGTAGATTTGCTCCGCTTCGGCGCGTTCACGAATGATGCCACGAATACGTCGCTCGCCGATTTGCATGACGAAGTCCGTCACCGCCGCGCGGGTAGGGAGCGGGAATAGGTAAACCGCTTCGATCTTGGTATCGAACGGGTTGTAGAAACTCTGCTTGACCGTGACTTCCGCCACGGACAGCACGATCTTTCCGGTCACGGCGGTGTGATGCAGCGGCAACGGTACGGTTTGCCCACTGCGTTTTGTGATCAAGCTTCCGCAGCCGGGCATCTCGGTGCCGTCGTGATGGGTGTCGTCGTTCTGGGTGAGAGCTGCGTAACCGTCGGGCGTGAGGACCCAGAGCTCGTCCGCTTGCGCCAAGAGCTGCCCGACCTCTCGTTCGCGATGCTTTGCGGCTGGAGAGTATGCGGCGCGGCCGTCGGCGGATGGCGCGGGGGCTGTGCTACCCGCGTTCGGCCGGGCGCCGGTCATGTCGCTCACGCATGACGTCACTGCCGTCAGGGAAACCAACGCCAGCAGCACAATGCAGATCGTCTTCTTCATCGTTTGTCTCCTTCGCGGACGAGTTCGAGCGTCGCGCCGATTCGTTGTGCTTCACGGTTCACGGCAGTGGTGACAGTGCCTCTGAACTTGGGCCGATGCCCGGGAGCCGTTGTGTAGTAGTGGAGTGTCGAGACTCGGCAGCGTCCCCGTGGCAGCCGATCGTCCAGCGAGAGCGCGGCCAGAACGACTCGCCCGGAGTGTTGCAGTGCTTCCGGGTCGTAGTGGGCGGGCTCCGAGAACGCGCCTTGCCCACCTTCGACGCCGACCAGGAAGGTCGCGCCGTTCACGCTTTCAACGTCTACTTGAAAGGCAGCTAGCTCAGAAGGACCGCTCTCGATGTAGACCGCGACGGAGAAGAACTCGACGATCGGCTGATTTTGCGAGCCGACCGGAGTCGAGAATACGACGCAGCTGAAAACAAGGCTGGCGAGCGCGGCGAGTCTCGAGGCGGCGCGAAACGGCATAGCTAGCCCCCTCGCTTCAGTCGAACGGCAGTGTTGATGATCGCCTGGACGTCCGCCTCATCGACGCGGCCGTCGTCGGTGAGGTCTCCGACCCGCGGCCGGGTGCCGTGCTTTAGCGAGAGCGCCAGCCGGTAGGCGTCGGCGATGTCCACGCGTCCGTTGCGGTCGATGTCTCCGTCGCGTGCGACGGTCGGGGGGGTCGTCCACCAGAAGACGGAACACGCCATAACGAGTAGCGCTGCCGCCGCGCCGAGCCGGGACCAGCGATAAGCGGGGGGGCGAGTTCGGGTGGTGAGATGAGTGCGCGCCGCTTCCAGGATGTGCTGTTCTCGATCGGCGGGAATGGCGGGAGTAGGGAATAGATCCCGTAACTCGCGCACGAAGTCTGCGCTCGGTTGTCGGTCGTCGTCCATCGTTCGGCCTCCGGTGAGTTCAGTCCGCACCGGGACCGCGGGTTCATTCTTTTGCGAGAATTCCGCTGCGCCAAGAACGAACGAAAGCGGACCGGGAGGGGAACCCGGTCCGCTTGCGAAAGGAGAAGAGGATGAAGTAGGGAGTCTTATCGGTAGGTATCAGTGGCAGTGGCAGCAGTGGAAGGCGATCTCAGCCGCGACGACGGCGACGATGGCGACGGCTTCAAAAATCTCACCGGCCCTCGAGTGGCCGCAGCCGTGGTAGTGGCTGGTCGCGCACCCCGTCTGTGCTATGAGCAGGGCGCCGGCCGCGGCAACTGCGAAGAGGCGCTGAGCGATTCGTCTCCGGTTCATCGGCAGCTCCTGAAGCAGAGATCGGCGCAGTGGGAAATGACCGGCACCACCGAGTAGCTGCGGCACCCGCCGCGTCGCCCGACGACGAGACAACCGGAGGTGGAAACGGCGATCAGGGAGGCGAGGCCGACGACGGCGACAAATCTTCGAAGGCGTTGCATGGGTGTCCTCTTCTGCGGAGTCGGTAATTGTCTCGGCTGGCTGGAGCAGCGGAAACGAGAGCCGATGAAGAGGAGAGACGCCCCCGGAACTCTCGACGTGCGATTATCCGAGAGCGCCGTGGCGTGGACGGAGTCCCTGCGGAACCCACGCAATGTCAGTGATCGGTGATTTCTGTAAGGCCCCCCGAACGAGCAGGTTGTGCAGTGACAGTTACCGCCTCAGGTTGTGCAGTGACAGTTACCGCCTCAGCGGGCGACGTCGAAGCGGAGTCCGGGGACCGGGCTGCCGTCCATGCCGAGAACTCGAGCCCCCGCCGCCCAGCCGCCGCCACTTTGGGTGATCTTGAGGAGCAGTCGATTGGCGCCCTTCTCGAGGTTCACCATGACGCGGTCTTCTCCCAGGCTGTACGCGCGACTCGCCGGGTTCCGGTGGATTTCCTTCCCGTTCAACCACGCGACGACTCCGTCGTCGCTCCCGATCTCGATTCGGACCCGAGCCGACTCGGTGGCGTGGAGGACGGCGTCGAGGTAGGCGCACCGGTAGCTACCGCCGAGCAGCGAGCTCAAATTGACCTCGCCGCCTTTGGCTCGCACGGTTTGCCATGTCGACACTGCGGCTGGGTCCTCCGGCGAGAACTTGGCGTCGAGTAGTCCGGCGCCGTCCGTGTTGGCGCGTTGGTACGGTCCCGAAAGCCGCCACCGCGGAATGATCGGAATCAGCAGCTCGAGTCCCACCTTGATGACGGACGTGCGCTTCGTGACCGTGTCGCCCAGGACGCGTTCGATCCGGGGGAGCCACTGCGTGACCACGTCCGAGTGAGTTGACACGATCTCTTCACAGATGTTGAGCGCGGCCAGGGCGGCTTCGCTGCGAGCGTCGGCACTGTTCATGTACCGTTCAACCAGATCGAGTGCTTCGGCTTGGCTGAGTTCGCCGAGTCCCGACAGCAACGTTCGCATGGCGTCGGGGCGCGTCGCGAGTCGGGCGATCTCACGGTACTTCTCGAGCTTCTCGGCGTCGGTACGCCGTGAACTTTTCAGTTGCCGTAGCGCGCCGCGCAGAGCGACGGTCGCGAGCTTCGAATCGGGCTGGGCGGCGATGGAACTCAGGAGCACTTCGAGCGCTTGATCGCCGGGCCAGTCAGCGAGCGCGCGAACCGCCGCGCGTTGTGCGTCGAGACCACCGCCGTAACGGGCGGTCGTGGCGGCAGTGTCATTGGCAATTCCCGCGAGCACTGCGAACGCGCGATCGCCACCGATGCTCGCCAGTACACCGAACGCGGTCGGCCGCAGTGCGGTACGCGCATCGTCATCGCACGCCGCAAGTTGATCGAGGATAGGCTGCGCTCTCATGTCGGCCCGCGAGGGCAGGTGATTGAGAACGACATTGCGATACGCCACCGGGCCGTGATCCCCTTGCAACATCAGCGGACCAGTTGTGCCTTCGTCGTCCCACAGGCTAGCGCGCGTCGGCCCGGTGAGTTCTACGTCTCGGTGGATGATCGTGCTGTTGTGTCTAATCTCGATGAACTTCGCGTTGGCGATCTTCTTTCCCGCTTCGTCGAACTCGGGAGCGCGAAAGATCACATCGAACGATTGCCACTCGCCCGCCGGTTTCGACGCGTTGGTAAGTGGAGGGTGCCCTTCGTAACCCTTGCCGTTCTTCCACCGCTGGTAGAGCCCACCGCAATCGCTGTGGGCGACGGGATCTCTCCCGTAGCTATCGAGCACCTGCACTTCGTAGCGACCCATGAAGTAGACACCCGAGTTCGAACCCTTCGGGACCAAGAACTCGATGTGTGCTTGCACGTCGCCGTGTTCGACCTCGCTGATGAGATGACTGGTTCGCCCGGTCTCACCATTGGTGAGGGCTCCCGTTCCCGCTCTACTATCGAGTCGACGCGCGTCGGCTTCCCGAAGCGCGACGTTTGCGACCGGCTGCCACTCGCCGAGCGGTGATCGAAAGGCGTGCACAGTGGGGCCGATGAGAACGTCGGGCTGCGACGTCGGCGTGGTTGGCGCTGCGTCGAATCGCCGAGCGACGGCGGCTACCGCGCGAGCCGCGATGGTGCGCTCGCGCGAAGTGCGGGTTTCGAACAAAATTCGGCACAGAGTGGGATACGCTTCGCCGTCGGCAACTTGCGCGACCGCGTCCCACGCGGCGATTCGCACGCGACCGTTCGCGTCTGAGAGCGCGGTGACGATGTCGTCGACGCGGTCGGTGGCGCCGCGTTCGCCGAGCGCGCGAGCCGCTTCCGCGCGAATCTCCCACGACGGGTCGGTCAGTCGTTCGCAGATGCGATTCGTCACCGCGCCTCGGGCCGTGACCAACGACTGGCGAGACGCCGAGCGACGCATGTCCCGCTGGTTTGCGGAATAGTCGATCAGCACGTCGACTGCATCCGGCGTCAACGTCGAACGGCCGAGAGCGCGAATCGCGGCCACCCGGTCCGCCATCTCCAGAGTTTCGTCGGTCGCCTGCGACAGAATGCGATGGGTCGAGCCCACCCCGTGCTTCACGGCCATGTCGAGTAGTAGGTCGGAGTGCTTGCCTGGATTGTTTGCGAGCCGCGCGACGAACGTTCCGAGCAGCGGATCTGCGGCGTCGAGTTGTTGGAGCAACCCCGTCGCCGCCTGTCGCTGAATTCGATGGTCGCTGTCGAGCCAGAGCAAGATCGTATCGATGGCGGATAGAGGCGAGACGCGAAACAGCGTGGTCAGCGTCGCGGCCTGTTCGGGGCTAGCCCCGTGGTACGTCTGCAGGCGGTATTCGAGCGCGTCCACCATCTCTACGATGTCGAAGTTCGGACCGATCACGGTGGTGCGCAGCGCCGCCCGAAACAGCGCGTTCGCGAGACGCTGCTCGTATTGTCCGGCCGCTTCTGGAAACTCCGCCGGCGTGGCGAGTGATCCCAACGCGTCGATCGCTGCCTTTGCGACGTCGGGATTGTCAGAGCCGACGAGCGGCAAGACAACTCCGACGTGTTGCCGATCGTCGCGGGCAACGAGGCTACCGATCAGGCCAACGGTATGACTCGTCTTTCTCGAGCGGCCGAGCGCCTGCGCGAGAACGTCGCCGCTCCACGATGCGGGGACGCCCTCCAGGATGCGCCGCGTCGGGTGGTGTCGCTCGTCGAGCGCGAGCCACTCGCCGAGGGTGTCGGCCGACGCTTCGCTGATCAGCAAGCGGAGTTGGCGAAAGGCGAAGTCCTTGGCGCCGGGCGCCGCTTCGGAGTCGATGATCTCGACGAAGCGTTCTTCGAGTTCCAATCTTCCTGCCGAGTCGTCGAGCGCGATCCGAACGTGAGCCGCTAATCGAACCAGCGGGGCGCGGTCCTCGCCGTAGTCGTACATCTCGAGCGCGTCGAAGTCTTCGGATGGGTTAACGGGAGCTTGCGCGCTGTATGCGCCTCCGGTGGCCACCAGGGCGAGCAGCAGGGTCACGAACCGCATCATGATAGCCTCCACGGCGAGCGCATTGCCCGCCCGATCATCGCTTGAGCGATGGGGTCGTCGACGACTCTCTCGGCGACCGGGTCCCATTTGAGTTTCGACCGTCCGAGTTGCATCGCAATGTTGCCAAGGTGGGCGATGGCGATCGAACGATGAGCCGCCTCCACCGGGGCGATCGGATCTTTGCGACTGATCACACCGTCGATGAAGTTCTCGAGGTGGTTCTTGGTTTCGTACAGGTGAATTTCGTTGGGGCCGATGACCGTATCGCGGAGCTTGGCGGGAAACACTTCGTGGCGACCTCGATCAGCCCACGCCCATCCGTCGCTCCCCTCGAACAGCACGCCGGCGCGAACTTTGGCGTTGTCGGCGATGACGAGCTTTACGCCGTTCTCGTAGAGACACTCGAAGCGGTACTTCGTCGCCGTATTCCACACCGGGTGCACAGCCCACTCGGCGGTCGCGCCGTTGATCTCGATGGGGCCGGTGTGTTCGGTGTTCATACCCCACTGTGCAATGTCCGGGTGGTGCCCGCCCCAGTCGGTGAGCTGCCCTCCGGAGTAGTCGAGGACCCAGCGAAAGTTCACGTGCGTCCGCGCCGGGCAGTAAGGGACGTACGGTGCCGGTCCCAACCAGCGATCGTAGTTGAATCCCGCCGGGACCTTCTGTGGCGCACTCTCGTCGCCAGTTTTTCCGTAGTCTGGAGTGCCTCCCGGCAGCCCGACCGTGACCGTGTGCAGTTCACCGATGCGACCATTGCGCACGAGTTCGCAAACCCGCCGGAAGTTGGGATCGGATCGCTGCTGGCTTCCCGTTTGGAACACTCGACCGTAGCGCCGGACCGCGTCGCACATGGCGCGACCTTCGGGAATGGTCAGGGAAAGTGGCTTCTCGCAGTAGATGTCCTTGCCCGCGGCCGCCGCCGCGATTGAGATCAATGCGTGCCAGTGATCCGGAGTGGCGACGGTGACGGCGTCGATGTCGTCGCGTGCCAGCAACGCTTCGAACTCGTCGTAGACATCGCACCCTTTGTAGTTGGGAGCGTCTTTGTTCGTGTAGTGCGATTCTACCTTTCGCTTGGCCGGAGCCCGCCCCCGGACCGAGTTCGACCAGTAGCCCGGGCTTTCTTCATTGACGTCGCACACCGCGACCACCTGGACTCGATCATCGTTTAAGAACCCACGCAGAAGTGCGCTGCCTTGATTGCCGACTCCGATGCAGCCCATGGTGATCCGCTCGCTCGGGGCGGGGCGATTTGCTCGGCCCAACGCAGAACCGGGAATGAACAGCGGGGCGGCAAGCGCGGCGGAGGCGATGGCTCCGCTACGACGAACGAAGTCGCGGCGCGTGATCTTGGTCATGATGTTCTCCATTGGCTGCGAGAAGCGAGTGGGCATTGTGCCGAATTCGGGCGTGTCGTGGGAGGGACGGGTCGAGTTTGAGGAGCCTCGCGATTAGCCCGGTGATTCGATCGGAGACCCGAAATCAGGCAGGGTCGAAATATCGCTTCAACGCGGGGTCCGAGCGCAGTTGGCCGAGCGCGTGGTGCAGTCGAGACTTTACGGTGCCGGGAGCTATCGCCAGTGCGGTTGCGATCTCTTGCGTGGACATGCCATCGAGAAATCGGAGCAAGACGACTTGGCGGTGTCCGGCGCTGAGTTGCTCGATGGCGGCGGCCAGTTGCGAGCGATCCTCATCGCCGTCATTGGAGAGCTGTCCGGTGGGCAAGTCCGGGATCTCGAGTCCGGTGACGTGCCGTCGACGTTTCTGGTTGGCGCGGATGGCCGAGTTGGTGATGACTCGAAACAAGAGCGTTTTGAGCGAGGCGGTGAGGACGAATCCCGGGAACTTCCGGTGCAGGTACGCGAACGTCTCCTGGAGGACGTCCAGCGCGTCATGGTCGGTGCCTGTGTGGCGCCGTGCGAGCCGCAGGGCCCACTCCCGGTAGCGGTGGTACAGTAGCTCGAACGCGTCGGTGTCGCCGTCATTGATACGAGCGACCAGCTGTGGGTCGGTTGGCTCTTGCACTCGAGGAGTTTCCGGTTCGTTTCCGTGCAGGGCAATGCTATCCTCCCGCGTTTCCCACGCCCCCGTGAGGCGTGAGAATCCCGCGATTCATCCGATTCTCCTGAGGAGGGCCCGTGCGGCCAGTCAACGTGCATCTCGTAAGCTTGGGCTGCCCCAAGAATCTCGTCGACTCAGAGGTGATTCTCGGTCGCCTCGGCGAGGCGGGCCATCGCGTGACGCCCTACCCGGAGCTCGCGGACATCCTCATGGTCAACACGTGCTCGTTCATCGACTCCGCCAAAGAGGAATCGGTCAACTCGATCCTCGAGCTCGCCGAGTACAAGCAAGACGACCCCGGGAAGAAGATCGTCGTCGCCGGGTGCCTCGGGCAGCGGTACCCCGAAGACTTGCTCAAAGAGGTCCCCGAAATCGACGCCATCGTCGGGCTATCGGAATACCATAGGGTCGGAGAGATCTTCGACGACCTCGTCGGTGACGACCGCCGACTCTCGGCGCTTCAGGTCAAGCCGCCCGTGCACCCTGCCTATTCGGAAGGGTCGCGGCTCCGGTTGACACCGAGGCACACCACGTACCTGCGCATTTCCGAAGGGTGCGACAACCCGTGTACGTTCTGCGCCATCCCGTCGTTTCGCGGTCGCTTTCGATCGAAGCAACTCGACACGGTCATCGCAGAAGCGAAGGAGTTGGTGCAGTCCGGAGCGACCGAGCTCAACCTGATCTCGCAGGACCTCACTTCATACGGATTGGATATCGACGGGACGTATCAGCTGCCGAAACTTCTCGAGCGGTTGAACGAAGTCGAAGGCGTGCGCTGGATACGACTGCTCTACGCGTACCCGAAGAAGTTCTCGATCGACATGATCGATGCCATCGCCGACCTCGAACGGGTGGTTCCCTACATCGACATGCCGATTCAGCACATCCACGACAAGACGCTACGCCGCATGGGGCGGCGGATGGGTGAGCACGATACCAAGGCGTTGTTCGATACCATGCGAGAGCGAATCCCCGGCTTGGTTCTGCGCACGACGTTCATCGTCGGCTTCCCCGGTGAGACCGAAGAAGAGTTCTCTACCTTGGAGAAGTTCATCTCCGACTACAGTCTGGAGCGGGTCGGGGTGTTCCCTTACTCCGACGAAGACGGAACGCCGGCCACCCGACTCAAGGACAAGATCCCAGAAGCGGTCGCACTCGAGCGGCAAGAGCGGTTGATGCTCGTTCAGCAGGAAGTCGCGTTCGAGTACAACCGGAAGCGAGTAGGTCAAGAGGTCGAAGTGCTGATCGACGGAGTGACCGGATCCGACGCCGAGTCCGATCGGGAGGGTACCGGCGAGGAGGGGCCGCGCACATATGGCCGTAGCTACGCGGAGGCGCCGGAGATCGACGGGTGCATTTTCGTTCCGGATGACGCGGGAGCAATAGGCGAGTATCACAACATGCGAATCGTCGAAGTCGACGGGTACGACGTCGTCGCGGAACCCGTAAGGCGACCCTGAACGAATCGAACGGCGAAGCTTGTTTCTTTCCATCGTGATCCCCGCCTACGACGAAGAGTTTCGCCTTCCCGCGACACTCGCCGCGGCCGACGCTTACCTCTCGACTCGAGAGTACCCATCCGAGGTCTGGGTCGTCGATGATGGAAGTCGCGACGGGACGGCGGCCGTCGTTCGGGCCGCTGCCGAGTCCAGCACCGTTCCGATTCACCTTCTCGAACGTCCACACGCGGGCAAAGGGGCCGCCGTACGGGCGGGCATGCTTGCCGCATCGGGTGAGTACCGCTTCCTTTGCGACGCCGATCTGTCGATGCCGTTCGGCGAACTCGAGATGTTCTTAGAACGGGCGGCGTCTGGGGCTGAGGTTGTCGTCGGGTCTCGACAAATTGCCGGAGCCCGGCGGGAGAACGAGCGCTGGTACCGCCACCTGATGGGGCGAGTCTTCAACTACATGGTTCGCGTTTTCGCCGTTCGAGGCATTCAGGATACTCAGTGCGGCTACAAGCTGTTTCAGGGCGATGTTGCGACGGCGGTGTTCGAGCCGCTGTCGGTCGTCGGGTTTGCGTTCGATGTCGAAGTACTGTTCCTCGCGCAACGAGCCGGGTATCGGCTGGAGGAAATTCCTATTCTCTGGCGCCAGAACGAAGTTTCCCGCGTCTCTCCGATTCGTCACAGTCTCGAGATGTTCGCACATGTGATTCGGATTCGCCTGCGGGCCGCAGCGGGGCGATATCCGCCTGTTCGTTCACGGCAGTCTTGAAAGGCATCGCGGAATCGCCTGAAATGGCGGCAACGTGTTACAGCGGTGATCTGATCTCTGTCGTAAATGCCGAGCGACTATTGCGCAGCGTTCAGCGAACGCCGCGGTTTTTGGGAGAGACTCTTGGTTTACGTTCTTCGGGAAAGGGTGTGAGTCATGTCGCCCGGACGTGAGTGGCTCAATCTTCCCAACAAGATCACGATCGCTCGTTTGGTCATCGCGGTCCTGCTCTTCATTTCCTTCTCACTGCAGATCCACCGAGAGATCGGTGACCGCACCCTCGTCCTCAACCTAGCGACGATCGTCTTCATCATCTGCGTGGCGACCGATTGGTTGGACGGTTGGTTGGCACGGCGCTGGGGAATGACCACGACGTTCGGGCGCATCGCCGACCCGTTCGTCGACAAGGTCGTCGTGTGTGGGAGCTTCATCTACCTCGTCAAGCTCGCTCCGGACGTGGTCTGGCCGTGGGTCGCGGTTGTAATCGTGGCGCGAGAGTTCTTGGTCACCAGTCTGCGATCGCATCTCGAGAGCCAAGGTGTTCCCTTCGGCGCCCGCTGGGGCGGCAAAGTGAAGATGATGCTGCAGTCGATCGCCATCCCCGTGATTCTACTGTACGAAGCGAACTTCTCGGGCCAAGACCCTCTGGTCGGCTGGGGGTTGGTCTTCTACTGGTCGTCGATCACGCTCGTCATATCGACTCTGCTCGCCACGCTGGTATCCATGTGGGACTACATCTCAGTGTCTCTTGCGATCTCCCGTCAGCGGTCATCAACGGAGAAGCCAGCGGATGATTGACACCCTTCGTTTCTTGGGCGTGACCTTCTTCGGGGCTGGTTTGTCTCCGATCGCACCCGGTACGGTCGGATCTTTGGCCGCGACGGCAGTTGCCTACGGCGTGTTTCACTACGGCCAGTTGTCGTGGTGGCTGTTGCTCGTTCTTGCCCTCACCGCCAGCGTGATCAATGTCGCAACCGGTGAGTGGATCGAAGAAAGATTCGCGGGCAAGGATCCCGGCGCCTGTGTGATCGACGAATGCGCGGGGCAGTGGTTGACCCTAGTGCCCCTGACGCTGGTGGATCTTGACGGCGTCGACGTGCACCCCGTCGTTCTGTTTTTCGTCGGGTTCGTGCTGTTCCGGATCTTCGACATATTGAAGCCGTTCGGCGCTCGTCGACTGGAGCAGCTGCCGCTCGGTTGGGGCGTGTTGATGGATGACATTCTCTGCGGGGTCTACGCCGCAGGAGTGCTGACCGCTCTTCTCTTCGCCTGAAAAACTCGATCGCTCGGGACGCGGATCATGATGATCCCCGTCATCACAGCCGTAGCCACCGCCGGTATGGCAAACGCGAGTTCCGGCTTGCCGACGAACCCCGTCAACAACGGCCCACAGGCAACCCCGAGCGAGAACGAGAACGTATTGATGCCCATGGCTCGGGCACGGTTGCCGGCGACGCTGCGGTCCGCCGCCATTCCGTTGACGCTAACGCTCATTGCCGCCGCTGACACTCCCAGGAGAACGCGGAGCACCAGCAATTCGTTGAGTGACGTGACGAATCCCTGAAGCGCGATCACCGGAACCAGCAGCACCATAGCGCCGATCAGCACCCATTTTTTGTCCCACCGATCACCGACGATACCGAGCGGGTATTGCAGCAGGAATCGGGTGAGCAGGAACGCGCTGAAGATGAACCCGAGTTCCCGTTCGGTGGCGCCAAACTCGCGCTGGTAAGTCGGGAACAACGAAATCATGGCGCTGATTCCGACCATCATCAGAAACAGCGCAGACCCGAGAATTCGGAAATCCGAATCGACGGGAGGCAGCGCGCTTCGCGTTCCGTCGGAGTTCCGTTGTCGGTTGTCCTTATGCTCAGGCACCCAAAGACTCACCGTGATGACCGACAGTCCGAGGAGTACTGCCGAGGTGAAGAACACATCAGGATAGCCGCGCGCTTCCGAGATCCAGCCGCCGAGGAGCGGCCCCGCGGCGAAGCCGAACAACCGGATCGTCGAATACACACCGAGTGCTCGGCCGCCACGGCCTTCTGGGGCGTGGCGCGCAATGATCGCCATCAGCGGGGGAAAGGTGATCCCCATGAAGATTCCTTGGAGGACGCGGACTCCGAGAAGTCCCGCGTAGGTCTCGAGCGCTTGAAATCCCGCCGAGCAAGCAGCGCCTCCGACTAGGCCGAACAGAATCAACGGCTTGCGCGTGTCGAATCGGTCGCTGACCCGCCCGGCGACGATTTGGATGAACGCCATCGCGAACCCGGTGAGGCTGAAGAGGATTGCGGTGCGTTGTTCTGCGGTCAGAGGATCGGAACCGTTGCCGATCCACCGTTCGACCAAGCCGGGGGCTTCGCTGTCGAGTTGCGACAGGAACAGCGGGAGGATCGGCACCAGCATTCCGACCGCGATCGCCTCGGTGAAGCGGCAAGCCGCGATGACCCAGATGAGGGATGCGTTCGACGTTGTCGGCTCGACGGGCGGCTTCGCAACGGCGGTCATGGGGGGAGGCCTTGGTGGTGGGACGATCGCTCGCTCGAGCAGCCCGTCGAAGTCACGGAATGAGCGGCGAGTCTGTGGATGATGTGACCCGTTTTGGCCAAACCACGACTCAGAACCACGGAGCAGTCTGGCAAAAGTTCTGGAGAGCGGTACGTTAACAGAGGTCGCGAGGGAGCAGAACTCAATCCCTCTGCTGGGCGAGGGCGCGTCGCATCGACGTCAGCTTTGAACCGAATCTCAGCGTGGGGTCGGTTCATCCTTCATTCAGCGCTCCTGCGACGGTCAGGTTTGCGTTTGTGACTCTCCGAGGTCATCCCAGTCCACGTCACGTTCCCGGTCGACCGGGCGGCGGTGCTGCTCCTAAGGGCGGTGCTGCTCCTAAGGGCGGTGCTGCGCCGAAGGGTAGCGGTAGCCCAGCCCTCCACAATGGAGCCCGGACCCGTCACCTTCGCGAGTCGTCCGGGATCAAGATCCCCATGGCGGTCAAGTACGCCGGCATCACTGCGGTGATCCTGGTCGGCTTCGTGCTGTTCGTCTCACGGTCCAACTATTCGGTCTCCGTGCGGGAACTCGACACTGAGATCAACCGCCGCGGCATCGCACTGACGGCTGTTTGCGCTCAGAACCTAGAGCCGTTTTGGCGAGACGATTCGCTGCCCGACCGGGACATGCTCGACAAGCAGAACCAACTGCACCAAGACCTGGCTATCTTGCTCACCGATCCGGCTCTCGAGGGTGTTCTCGATGTGCTCGTGCTGGAGGACGAGAAGAACTTCATCGCAAGCGCGAGCGGTAGCGAAGAATTCGGACTCGCCGACGAGCGGCCGATCGCGAGCCCCGAAGCAGACCGCGCCGGCGTCAGCGTGGTCAGCGGTAAGCTCCGCGCTGGCGGTCGAAACGCGCTGGCGCGATCGTATGTACGAGCCATCAAGACCGGCGAAGTGCAAGTTGGGCTGGTCCGTGTATTCCTCGCTGCCGAGAAGATCGAGAACCTCAAGGACCAGCTCCTGGAGACGGGCACTTGGACGATAGTCGTCGCCCTGCTCGTCGCGATTCCGCTTGTCGTCTTGGTCGGTGGACTCTTGACTCGACCCATTCGTGTTCTCAAGAACGACATGTCAAAAGTCGCGTCCGGAGATCTCGACCACCAGTCGTCGATTCATACGGGTGACGAGCTCGAAAGCCTCGCTGTCGCGTTCAACCGGATGACCGCGCACCTTGCCGATGCGCAAGAGCGTGAAGTCGGACGCAAAGCGCTCGAGCGAGAACTTGCCATCGCGACCAGCATCCAGACCGCGTTGCTACCGGACGCCATTCCAGTGATCGCCAATCACGAATTGTTTCCGTTCTATCAATCGGCCAAAGAAGTTGGCGGGGACTACTACGACTTCCTCGATCTCGGGGAGTCTCGATATGGAATCGTCGTCGCAGATGTCTCCGGAAAAGGCATTCCGGGATCACTGGTCATGACCATGACGCGGAGCCTGGTTCGAATGGCCGCGCGCGAGCGGGCAACCCCGGCTGAGATTCTCACACGAGTCAACGCCAGCCTGTCGAACGACATGACCCGCGGGATGTTCGTCACGTTGATGTACATCGAGCTGAATCTCGCCGAAGACACCGTGCAGCTGGCGCGGGCCGGGCACAATCCCGCAATCTGGTACCGTTCGGCTGAGCAGACCATCGAAGAGTTGCAGCCGGGGGGGATTGCTCTGGGCATGACCGTCGACCTATTCGTGCCCAACCTGCAAGTGGTCGAGTTCCGAATGAAGCCCGGCGATTTTCTTGTTCTCTACACCGACGGCGTGATCGAAGCGATGGATGCCAACGCAAAAGAGTACACACCCGAACGGTTTGCGGGAGTGATCAAGGACCACGCCAGCGAGAGCCCGCGGGAGATCGTGCAGGCGGTTCTGACCGACGTCGAGCGCCACACTCGAGGCGCGGAGCCTTCCGATGACATTACGCTTCTCGTGCTGAAGCGATCGGAGCTGTCATGAACTCGGACTCCATGAAGGGCGATTCCTCAGTGGAGGGCGTGCCCTCCGGGGGGGCGCCGGATAGCGGTCAATTCCAAATCGAGTCCACGTTAGACGAGGAGCGCGGCCTCGTGCGAATCTGCTTGTCCGGGTCGCTCGACTTCAACAACTATGCGCAGCTCGAGGACGAGCTCCTTCGTTGGATCGATGGCGGTCAACCGTCCTGGATCATCGACATCGATCAATTGAAGAGTTTGACCTCGGTCGCGGCGGCGGGGTTCGTCGGACTGTTACGCGTGGCTCAAGACCATGGCGGCAACGTGTTCGTGATAGAACCTCCCGACGAAATCATGGCAATCTTCGACGGTCATGATGTTGCGGAATTGATGCCGTGGGTCGGTCGCGACGTCTAGCTAACCCCTGCCGAACCGACCCAGCCCTGAATTCTTGTGCCCCCGCCGAACGGTTCAGTGTCGCGTCGTCTGCACTCCGCGGAATTCTAACGCTGCGTTTCGCGCCTTTCGGGAGTCCTCGTCTGAGCGACCCTGTACAATCTTCGCCATGAGTCCACCGTCCGATTTTTCTAGCGATCAACCGATCATCGTAAGCGCGTGCCTACTCGGCCATCGTTGCCGCTACAACGCGGTCGTTCGGCGGTCCGAGCGTATCGTGGCGACCGAGAACGTGGTACCCGTGTGCCCCGAGGTGCTCGGGTCGCTGTCAACGCCTCGCCCCGCCGCCGACATCGACGCCGGGTGCGACGGCGGCGACGTTATTGACGGTCTCGCGAGGGTGACCGACACCGACGGCAATGACGTCACCGATTCGTTCGTCAAGGGTGCTCGCGAAGCGCTGCGCATCGTGCAATCGTCCGGCGCCCGACGCGCCCTTCTCAAGACTCGATCGCCGTCGTGTGGTTGCGGCGAGCTGTCCCGCAGCGATGGCACTCGGACACCTGGCAACGGCGTCTTCGCCGAGCTTCTCCAGCGATCCGGTATCGAGGTTGAGGGCGCAGACTTTGATCGTGAAGGCAGTGGTCCAACGACGGTCGATCCCAGCTCGAACCGCACGCCGCCGGCCGACGAGGCCACGGAGTTGGAGGAGTTGTCGTGACCCGCACCGTTATCGTGATTCTAAAACCGTTTCGATTGGCGCAAGTCATCGACGCTTTGGCCGGGACCGTGACGCGGCTTCAGCAAACGGAGGTGCGGGGCTACGGCCGCCAGCGGGGAAACCTCGACGCCTACCAGGACACTTCGGTGTCGACGGAGTTCATTCCCAAGATCCGACTGGAGTTCGACGTGTCGGAAGAGCATCTCCAGACGGCGATCGACCGAGTTTGTGACGTGGCGCGAACCGGCCGCATCGGGGACGGAAAGATCTTCGTATTTCCCACTGTCGCTAGGGTTTCAGTTTGAACCGGGATTTGACTCGGCGGCCGACCCCAGCGCTCGAATACCCGCGACGAGGCACGCCGCGTACCCGCCGTTTGACGGAAACAAACGAACCCCGGTATGCTTCTTCGTTCGTGAAACGCCGCGCAAGTGGTTGGACGCGAGCGGAGAGGGGGCTGAGTTCAGATCGCTGAACTCAGCACGGCAAGTGAGGTCGATCATTAGACCTCCGCGTCGACGCACCGAATTTGCCACTGGCGAATCGGCGCGATTTCGGAGGAGCCGCACGGATTAGTGCGCCGCTCCCGCCTTCCTCCGCTCATTTGCCCTCCCTTTCGTGTCTGCCACTCGCCTGCGGGCGGACGGCGCGCTCTGCGAGCAACGGTTCTCGTGAGAGGGGACTTGGTGAATACCCGCATTCGATCGCGCTCTCTGTACGACGTCACCCGTGAAATGCGCCGCTTGGCGTTGTGCGGTCGACTCGACGAAGAGCACCCCGATGTTGCCGACTCCGTTCGTACGGCACTCGAGGTGGGTGGACGCATCGTGTTCTCTCCCGATGAGGAACGGTATTACCAAGAATTCGAGATGGACCAGGTCTTTCAGGATCCGCACACAGGAAAAATGAGCGGCGTCCGGAAGCTCTGAGACATCACCACGGATAACGTGAACTGCGACAATCCGACAAAGGAGAGTCGACGAGAGGGGAGCCTTGGCAGGCGGCCAGGGCAACCGTAACCCACACCACGCTCTCGGTTCACCGTCGATCGGTTCGGCCCTATTCGCCGAGCCATTGCCGCGCTTTGGCGTGGCACCGTTCAGCCCATTCGCATTCGCGGACGGGTCGGCGCTTCGTGCGCTCGAACGGTCGAGAGGGGTGTAATCGGAATGAAGCTCAATCTCGCTCCGAGGCTAGAGCAGCAGCAAGTCCTGGCGCCGCAGATGATCCTGTCTATGGACATTCTGTTGCTCAACTCATTGGACCTCGAGAATCGCATCGACCGTGAGTTCATGGAGAACCCAGCGCTCGAACTCGAAGAATCCCCGGGCGAAACCACGGACGACACCAGCGAGGCGTCGGAAACCGAGCGCGAAATCGACGAGATCTACGAGATCCTCGACGACTACCAACGACGCTACGGCGGGGACGAGCCCGCTCCCAAGCGTTTCGATGCCGAAACTGACGGCAAGTACGAGGCTCTCTCGAACCATGCCGATCGTCCTTTGACGCTTACCGATCACCTCAGGCAGCAGATTCGTTTCCTCGACATCGATCCGGTGCTCGCGACGATCTGTGGCGATCTTGCGGCCGAAGTCGACAACCGCGGGTATCTGTTCGACGACGTGGGCGCGATCGCACGCGCTCTGTCGGTGCCGGCGGCACTTGCAGAGCGAGCTATCGTCGAGATTCAACGACTCGAGCCACTTGGAGTCGGCGCGCGAGATCTTCGTGAGTGCCTCTTGCTCCAACTCGTGGGCCACGACGACAGCCTCGAGGCGCGGATTGTTGCGTCGCACCTCGATGATTTACTGCACAACAAGCTGCCGTTCATCGCCGAGAGCCTGAACGTCTCAATCGATGACGTGAAAGAGGCTCGCGACCTGATCGCGTTGCTGAACCCCCATCCTGGGAGTGCCTATTCGTTCGAAGCGGACGGAATCGCAATCCCCGAGATCTTCGTCGACGAAGTCGAGGGCGAGTTCAAAGTCCGCGTTGCGGAAGACGTGCTGCCGTCCCTACGCGTATCGCCGACGCTCAATAACATGCTGAAGGAAGATGGTCACAACCCACAGGTTCGCGACTTCGTTCGTTCGAAGGTCGAGGCAGCGCGATGGTTGATTCACGCCATCGAGCAGCGAAAGCGGACCGTGTTCGATATCGCACAGTCCATCGTCAACCGTCAACGCGATTTCTTCCAGCAGGGCCCGGGGCACCTCAACGCGCTGACGATGCAGACCGTTGCGGACGAGGTTGGTGTTCACATTTCGACGGTGAGTCGAGCGACCAACGGCAAATACATTCAGACTCCGTACGGCGTGATGGAACTCCGACGCTTTTTCTCCGGCGGCGTGGAGCGCGCTGGAGGGGGAATCGAGTGTCGAGACAATGTGTGCGCTCTCATTCGCGAAATCGTCGCGGAGGAAGACCGAGCCAAACCGCTCAGTGACTCCCAGCTCGCCGAGAAACTTCGGGAGCGCGGAATCGAAATCGCGCGCCGGACGGTCTCGAAGTACCGGGAACGCGCCGGAGTCGCCAACGCCAAGCTGCGGAAGCAATACTGATCACTGCGACCGAGTAAGAAGACGCATCTAATCCAGGAACGGCCGGAGACCTCGAAGTCTCCGGCCGTTTCTTGTTTGCTCCTCAGCAGAATCAGTGCGTCGATGACGCGCGATTCCCGAGAAGACGGACGGCTCTCGGCGACCCCTGCTTTCATCCACAGCGACGGACTGGGCGTAGAGACGGTTGATATCGTGCCCGCCGTTCACGGACTTGGTCTGGCTCGTCTGAGTCTTGTCGAAAGCCGGCGCGGTCTTCGGCTTGTCCGACCCGACGGGCTTCGATCTTCGACTGAACGAACGACTCGCCGTACTCCTGCTCCGCACACCTCAGGTTGTGAACCTCACAGAGCGCCCGGAGGTTAGATTCGTCATTCGACCCCTGCTTGCCGAACGGGTGGACGTGATCGATGTGGAGGCCCGACCGTTGTTGGCACCGGCGGCTCTCCCCGACGAACTCGCACTGATGGCCAGCGCGCTCGAGGACTCTCTCGCGAACCTCGTCGGGGATGTAGCGAGAGCGTTCCTTCGGTGGCGGTGATTCTGGCGCCGCGTCCGGACGCGATTCACTTTCGTCACTCGACGGTACTTGGACCTCCGTCTCGGTTCTCAAAGCCGCCGCAGCTTTCTTCGCCTCACGCTCCTTGCGACGCTCTTGCCTCTGGATCGGATCCTTCTTCTCGAGTGCAATGTCGAGCGCCTTCTCGAACAGCGTCGCGAAGTTCCGGCCGACGTCGTCCACACCGCACACTTCACCCCACCGCTCGATCTTCTCCATGAACTCCCGATCCACCGGAAACCGAATGTTGAACACGTCCGGCTGGGCAGACTCGATCGGCTTCGAAGAGGAACGCGCAGCTCGCGGGGAAGTACCGGACGCTCGCTGAGATTCAGGGCGACCCGCGTTCGGCTCCTCGTTCTGGTCTTCTTCCGAACTGCGTCCATCTTCTGAACGTCGCTGTGCCCCGGAATCAAAGAGTCCGTTGTCGGGTGTGTCACTCGACGACGACGATGCCCTGCGAACACCGGAGCTCACCGGTTCTCTCGATGCGATCCGCACGAGATACTCCGCTGCCTTTCTCTTCGACAGCCCCTCACAGTCCGCAATCAACTGATCGACGTTCTCCGCTGTCAGATGAGTAGACAACATCGCCGCCACGGTCATGGTCATACGATTACGAGCCAAAGACTCGAGCACTCCAGGAAACTTCCCGCACACCGTGGCCACGCGGCAACGCAGCGCTGACTCGCTCTCACTCAGGTTCAGGGAGTCCTCTGCGTAGCAATGCAGACCAGAGTAGCCCTCGTCGATGTGAATCTTGCGGCGCCAGATCTCCGCCAAGTGAGCCAACAGCCGCGCGACGTGAACCTTCTCGACCCCGACCAACCTCTTCGACTCCGCAAGTA